>JAGAEL010000047.1 GCA_017613085.1 Kiritimatiellia bacterium
GAAGGACTATTTTGCGGCTGGGAAGTTGAAGAAGCTGTCGGCGTTTGTCACGAAGCGGCTTTGCAAGGAATTGTTTGAGGAGGGAGAGGCAGGGGAGAGGTTGAACCATCCCCTTGATCTCGATGAAGCGTACATGCTGGTGTCCAAGGAAGGCGTAAAGTGGACGTGGGGAGCGTATTCGATCCTTCCGGGATGCTACGGTACTCCGTCTGTATTTATCAAGTGGGAAGAATTGGAAGCTTTCAAGTGAAAGGAGACAAACCTACGGAAGAAACCGCCGACAGACCAAGGCCAACCTGTCTCCTGAAGATCCATCAGAAGTATTGCGACTGAATATATCGTCATTCGCACTCGTGCGAAGTGCGATGATAATGGGCGGGTTGTTTCTGCGCATTACGCAAAGATTTATGGTCCGATAGGTTTTGGGGGAGAATTCACAAGTACTGGTTTGTATTTCAACCCGAACGAGAATCTTGAGACCGACACTACGGTCAACCTCATGCCGGGCGGAGGAAAGGGCTTCGCGCCGTGAACAAGGAAGATTGATGAACATTCTCTGTTTGTCCTGCCGCAACACGAGTGGTTTGGTGTGTTGCCATTTTGGGCTCTACTTCACGTCGCCCGCCAATCGCCGCACGACTTCCCCGGCCAGGATGAGGCCCGCCACGGAGGGGACGAACGCCACGCTGCCGGGGACGGGGCGGCCGCTCCCCGGCCGGGCCGTTTCGCCTTCCCCCGCCTCGCACGGCTTGACCGGGGGTTCGCGGGACCAGACGACATCGAGATGCCGGATGCCGCGCTTCCCCAGTTCCTTGCGCATGACGCGCGCAAGCGGGCAGACCGAGGTTTTCGCGAGATCGGTACACGCGAACCCGCAGGGATCGAGTTTGTTGCCCGCCCCCATGCAACTGATGACGGGGACACCCGCCGCCCGCGCCCGCAACACGATCTCGATCTTCGCGCCAACCGTATCGACCGCGTCGATCACATAGTCGCAACGGGCGAAGTCGAAGGGTGATTCGCTCTCCGGCAGGAAGAACAGGCGGTGGACTGCGACTTCGGCGGAAGGGTTGATGGAACGGATCCGTTCCGCCGCGACATCGACCTTGTACGCGCCGATCGTGGCGCGCGTGGCGAGGATCTGCCGGTTGAGGTTGCTGAGGCAGACGCGGTCAGGATCGACGAGTTCAAAGGCGCCGACGCCGGAACGCGCCAACGCTTCGACCGCATATCCGCCCACACCCCCGACGCCGAAGACGGCGACCCGCGCCCGCGCCAGCCGCGCCATCGCCGCCGAACCGAGCAGTCGTTCCGTCCGGGAAAACGCCTCCGCCTGTCCGGGGGGCATCGCACGGTCTATCTCCATTCCATCCTCTCCCGGCGTCTACAGAACCGTGACACTCAATCCCTTTTGGTCGATCGCGAAGTCGAAGAAACGGGCATTCGCGTTGAGCGGTTTCTTTGCGAGGAAGGCGCGGATCCGTTCCGCCGCTTCGGGCGACTTCGCGATGAAGAAGATGAACCCGCCGCCGCCCGCGCCGGGGAGGAGCGCCGCCGCCGTCTCGCGCCGCACGGAGGCGAGGAGTCGTTCGATGGGGGTGTTCGTGGAACCGGGGTCGAGCTGTTTCTTCAACTCCCAGTAGTCCGCGACGCACGAAACGAAGGTTTCGATATCGTGCGCGTCGAGGGCCTCCTTCGCCCGGAGTGCGCCCGCCTTCAGCTTCTCGATGATACGCAGCGCCTCGGCGTCGCGTTCCAGATACCGCGTGACGACGTTTTGAAGGATATTCCGCGCCATGCGCTTCTGTCCCGTGAAATACAGCAGGCAGCGGCGTTTGAAGTCGCCTTCCTCCAACGGGCTTGAATCGCACCAGCGTAGCGAAACCATCTGTCCGGGGCCGGGTTCGGTGCGGATGAGCTTGACGCCCGGCGCAAGGCCGCCGACCTGATCCTGCCAGCCGCCGCCGGTACACATCCGCTGTTCCAGGATGGAGGTCATGCGGATGATCCGGTCGCGGTCGAACGGGATGCCCAGCACCCGGTCGAGACAGGCGATCACTGCCGCGCCGAGGATGGAGCTTGTTCCCATGCCGGATCCCTTCGGAAGCGCGGAGAAAATCGTCAGATCCAGTCCGCCGCCAAGCGCTTTCAGGCGTTCGGTGAGAGAGGCCGACGGATCGGACGGCGCGATCCCCGACAACACGAGCGCGGCTTTCGCGAGCGCGCCCCAGTCGTGCGGATCCCGGTGGTCCAGCACCTCGGCCGCGCTGCGCAGTTCCTTGCGTTCGCCGAGGTCGATGGACGAGAGGCGGATGCAGCCTTCCGTGTTGAGCTTCGCCATGACCTGGATCGGGTAAAGCCCGTTGAGCGTGACGGCGGCGTTGAGGACGGCGCCGCCCAGTTCGCTGCAGATCGGCGGCGTGTCGGACCACCCTCCCGCAAGGTCGAAACGGACGGGGGTCGTCACCCAGACCACCTGGTCATGCAGGATGGCGGCGGGCTTCAATTTTTCGATCGGTTTGAAATCGACTGCGACCGACTCCGCCACGGCGGCGAAGGATTCCTTCGCGGGGGGCTTGCCCAGCACGGAGGCGGCAAAGGCGTGGGCGCGGGCACGGACGAGCGGGTCTTCGTCTTTAAAGAGCGGGGCGAGGCGCGCGGCGACGTCGCGGGCTTCTTCCTTCGAATGGATTTCCGTCCGTAGCGAGGCGGCGGAGTACCGGGTATCGGACAGCATCCGTTCCGGCGCGTCGGCGAGCGCGACCTGTCGGCGGATTTCCGCACGGACGGCCAACAGGCGTTTGTGGTCGGTGAGCGGGATCAGCTCGGCGAATGAACGGCGTTCCGTACCCGACGGAAGCGGTGCGCCGTTCGCGAACGCCAACGCCTCGCGCAACACGTCGTCGAGCGCGCCGACGCGCCAGAGCCGCGCGCGCCACAGGCCGTCCTTCGCGTACCCCGGCGACCACGTCCTCTTCGCGCCGGACGCCTGAAGGCGCGGCAACAGCGGTTCGTTCAGGAACGTGCAGGTCTCGGCCGGCGCCTTGAACGTGTCGCGGACGCCGTAGACGACGGCGGCCCATCCCGTCCGCCCGATCGGCAGGCACACAAGTCCCGTGTCGCGAGGCAGCTTGATGGGGACGTTCGCTTCCGCCGGTAGCCCGGTAAGGAGGTTGCCGCCTTCCAGTTCGATCGCGGCGTTGCGGGCATCGACGGATTCGACCAGCGAACGCCCTTTCGACGTGAACGGCGCGGTGATGTTCGCGTTGAAGAGAAAGGCGGATTCCGATTCGCCCTTTGTCGTGACGAAAGACCCGGCGCGGTTTCGGAACCCGTAGGTCTGCGCGGTACGGGAGAGGCCCGCGAATCCGTTTAGCAACTCCGCGCTGCTGCCGATATGGAAGAAGGAGCAGTACGGGACGATGTTTACGTGGAAAGGCTGACCGCGCAAGACCGTGCGGAAACGGCGCATACGCGCGGCGTGTTTTGCGTCAAGCCCGCGCCCGGCGACGCACCGCTTCAAGAAGGCTGCTTCGTCGATACCCGGCGTCAACGCCATGCACAGTTCCTCGTACACGTCGAGGGAAGGGGACTTCCCCTTGCGGATGTCGGCAAGCAACCCGCGCCCGACGGCATCGAGCAACCGCTCGCAGAAATCGTGGCGAAGGCTGAGGATGCCGGTGTCGACGGCTTCGAGTCCTTGGAGGTTCATGGCGCCGGCGGCGCGCGCCTCCGCCTCGCCCGGCTTCTGGAGGAAGTTCGCGACAGGCGCGCACACCGTGCGGGAGGGATGCGGCGTGAACGAGGACGGCACATAGACGCCGTGACGCGAACCGGTTTCGGCGGAGTCGAAATAGGCGACACCCGTCATCCCCGGACGGGAGAAATCGGCGGAGGCGTGATCGAACGTCAACAGCACATCGCCGGAGACGATCAGGACATGGCCGTCTTCCGGCGCGGGCAGGGCCTCGCATGTCCGCAGGATCAAATCGAAGAGGGCGAGCGGGGCGCCGGAAGACGACGCGCAAGGCACGGGCGTGAAGACCTTCCCCTGTGCGGCGTATGCGGGCGTACGGCGGCTGTCCCCGCCGGAGTGGCAGATCAAGACACGCTTGCCCGCTATGCCGCCTTTTCCGTGTTCGCGCAGAACGGCGAGGGCGTTCACCGTCGCGCCGAGGGAACCGACACGGCGGCCTCCGGGATCGGAAAGGACAAGACACTCGGTCGCGTCGGGAATCAAACCGTTCCGCCTCCGCCAATCCAGCTGGACCCGATATCCGGCGGCCTGCGCCTCATTCGCCGCCGTCAAAACGATACAATCGAAATTCATCCTCTCACCTTTCCCGTGCTTCACAAGGTACGTAACGGACAGGGGCATAACCCGTCCCCTAACCGCCGTGCCCCCTACTATACCACACCCCGCCGTCCCGGTTCAAATAAATAAACGGTCTGAACTTGTAAAGAAGACAACCGGGACAAACAAGACAAACAGGACAATCATTGTCCTTGTTGTCGTTATCATCTCATGCGGAGGAAAGGGCGGGAGGGACGGGCCCCGTCGCGACCGCACTGGGAGGGCGCGTGTCCTCACGCGCCGCATGAGAACGGACTCGACAAAGCGCGTCCCTCCCGATCTCCGCGCGTGAGATAAAAGACCGATTGCACGATTCGCGGAGGCGCCCACGCGGCGGTACGGAATTGCCATTTGCCCTGTAATGGTGTATACTATCCGCGTTCTTTTTGCATGGACGAAGGGGAGGTTAAGGTGGAAAAAGAATACCTCGTATCAGGGATCGACACAGGAATCGGAAAGACCGTCGCGACGGGGCTTATGGCCCGTTATTTCGCCGGGCGCGGAATCGATGCCATCACGGTGAAAATGGTGCAGACCGGAAATGACGGCTTTTCCGAAGACCTCGCCGCCCATCGTGCGTTGTCTGGGCATGGACGTTTCCCCGAAGATGCGGAAGGACTTACCGCGCCGCAGATTTTCAAGTTCCCGTCATCCCCGCTTCTCGCCGCCGGACTCGAAGGCAAGACCGTCGATCTCGACCGAATCGCCGAAGCGGTGCGCATTTGTTCGTCCAGACATGACGTGACGCTCGTGGAATCCGCCGGCGGATTGGACGTTCCGCTCACAGCGGACATCCTCACTGCGGACTTCGCCGCAGGGCAGGGGTGGCCGGTCATCCTCGTCACCTGCGGGCGTCTCGGCGCGATCAACCACGCGCTCCTCTCGCTCGATGCCGCGAAACTGCGCGGCCTCAACGTCGCCGGTGTCGTACACAACACATACCTTTCACCCGACCCGCGTCTGGATGCCGATGCGCGTGACGCGATTTTGCGGTATCTGGAAAGACTTGGCTATCCTCCCGTCCTCGTGCCGATACCGGGGATCGACGTGTCATCCGCCCCCGACGTTGACTTTTCGGAGATTTTCGCATGACGCCCCTCGACTACGACCGTTCCTTTATCTGGCATCCATACGCCTCCCTCAAGGACCCGCCGCCCGTGCGCTTCGCCCGTTCCGCCTCCGGTGTCGAAATCGAGCTTGTCGACGGACGCCGCCTTGTCGACGCCGTGTCCTCCTGGTGGTGCATCGCGCACGGACACAACCATCCCGCGATAGTGGAGGCGATCCGCCGGCAGAGCGAGAAGATGTGCCACGTCATGTTCGGCGGCTTCACGCACGAACCCGCCGTCGCCCTTGCGGAAAAACTCGCCGCTTTCGCCCCCGCCGGGCTCGACCGCGTGTTTTTCGCCGATTCCGGCTCCATCTCCGTGGAAGTCGCCGCGAAGATGGCGATCCAGTATCACGCCGCCCTCGGGCATCCCGAACGGCGCCGCATCCTTGCCCTTAAGGGCGGTTACCACGGCGACACCTCGCTCTGCATGGCGCTCTCCGATCCCGATGGTATGCACGCGCTCTTCAAAGGGCTGATGACGAGCCACCTCTTCGCGGACAAGCCGTCGTGCCCGTTCGACGGCGACTGGAACCCCGCATCCGCCCGGTCGCTTGCCTGTGTGCTTGACGCCCATGGCCACGAAATCGCCGCCGTCATCTGCGAACCCATTCTCCAGGCCGCCAACGCGATGAACCTCTATCACCCGGCGTACCTCCGTGAAATGCGCCGCCTCTGCGACGAGACCGGCGCGCTTCTCATCTTCGATGAAATCGCCGCCGGGCTTCACCGTACCGGCCCGCGCTGGGCGCAAGACCACGCCTCCGTCACCCCCGATATTATGACCGTGGGCAAGGGACTCACCGGCGGACACCTCACGCTCGCCGCCACGCTCGCTTCCGCCCGTGTGGCGGACGTGATCTCCAACGGCAAACCCTCCGCCTTCATGCACGGCCCCACCTTTATGGCCAATCCGCTGGCCTGTGCAGCCGCTTCCGCTTCGCTTGACCTGTTCGCGTCCGGCGACTACGCCGCGAACGTAAAGCGGATCGAAGCCGCCTTTAGACGCCGCCTCGACACGCTCAGGCCGCTTCCCAACGTCGTCGATGTCCGTATCCTTGGCGCGGTCGCCGTCGTGGAAGTACGCCGTCTGCCTTCGCAAGCCGACCTGTCGGACGTGATCGACGCCCACAACGTGTGGCTTCGTCCCTTCTGCAATTTCATCTACGCCATGCCCCCTCTCGTCTCGGACGAACGGACCATCGACCGCATTTGCTTTGCCATCATGGATCTCGCTTCCCGTCCGCCGGACACAACCCCGATCGAGTCCGATTTCCATGAATGACCCTCTCTATTCTGTGAAAATGCGGGCGTCCGAATCCGGTGCGCACGTCTCCGGCGCCGAACGTATCGTTCCCGCCTCCGCCGCCCCGCGCACCGCCGCCGCGCTTGTCGCCCGTGCGTTGAACCACGCAAAGGGCGTTCCCGATTTCGTCAACGTAAAACTGGAACGCCCGTCCTCGATCCTCCGCCTCAAAGCCCTTGCCGTCACCACGCATGCGACGCGCACACCCGAAGAGGGGCTGGCCATCGCCGCCGGACTTCTGGCCAAAGACGGCATCTCCCGCGTTGCCGAAATCATGGCGAGATTTGCCGAGACCTACACCCTTCGCGGCGCGATGCTTCTCGATGCCGACACCCTTGAACGGCTCGATCCCGATCCCGCTCGCGGTGTTCATGCCACCAACATGGACGATGCGGATTCGATCGTCAAAGGCGTCCCCTCCGCCAAAAACCATTTCGCCGAGGCGATCGTCCTCGCCACCAAAGTGCAGAACGCCCCCGGCATCGTCGCCGAAATATGCGTCTCGGACGATCCTGACTACACCACCGGCTACGTCGCCACCCGCACGCTTGGCTACCATCGGATTACGAACATCAAAGAACGCGGTTCCCCGTTTGGCGGGCGCATCTTCCTCTATCGCGGCGCGCGTTCGGACGTTCCCGAAACAATCCGTTTCCTGGAACAGCAGAGCGTCCTTGTCGAAGACGTCCCGTCCCTCTCCGCCGTCGCTTCCCAGGACAGGTTCGCCTCCCTTGCCGGGGAGCGTTCTGTCCGCGCCGAACGCGGCCTGCTCCGTTTCTGCCGCACGTTGGACGCTCCCGCAGGGCCTGTCGCGCGCATCGATGGTCGGGACGTCGTGGTGTTATCCTCGAACGATTATCTCGATCTCGCGAATTCTCCCGCCGTTGTTTCCGCCGCCGCCGAGGCCGCCGTGCAATGGGGCGCGGGGACGGGCGGTTCACGCCTCACCACCGGTACACAGCCTCCGCACGTCGCGCTCGAAAAACACCTCGCCCGATTTAAGGGTACGGAGGCTGCGCTCGTGTTTCCGACGGGGTACATGGCCAACGTCGGCGTGATCTCGGCACTTGTCCGCAAAGGCGATGTGGTTCTTTCCGATGCGCTCAACCATGCCTCGATTATCGACGGGTGTCGCCTTTCCGGGGCGGATGTGGTTGTCTACGCCCACAATGACCTTGCGGATCTTGAACGCAAGCTCTCATCCTGTCGCGGCTATCGCAGGCGTGTCGCCGTCGCCGATGCCGTCTTCTCCATGGACGGCGACCTGCTCGACCTTCCGCGTTTCCTCGACGTCTGCAACCGCCACGACGCCTTCTCCGTGATCGACGAGGCGCATGCGACAGGGGTGGTCGGCGAAACGGGGCGCGGGCTTTCCGAACACTTCGGTTGCCAGCACCCCGACGTGATGGTCGGCACGCTCTCGAAGGCGCTTGGTTCGACCGGCGGGTTCGTCTGCGCCTCCTGCGAGATGATCGAGCATTTCGTGAACGCCGCGCGCTCCTTCATCTTCTCCACCGCTCCGGGGGCGCCGGCGATGGCGGCGGCGGATGCCGCCTTGACGATGCTTGAGACGGAACCGGGGCGCGTGGCCGCCTTGCGTGAAAACGTCCGGTTTTTTCTCACGGAACTCGCGCGTCATGGAATCGAGGCGAAGACGGAATCCGCGATCATCCCAATCCACATCGGCGATGAACGCCGTGCGCTCCATGCGGCGGAGGAATTGCTCAAGCGGGGATTTCTCATCCCCGCCATCCGTTATCCGACGGTGCCGTACGGCGCGGCGCGGCTTCGCGTCGCGATGATGAGTACGCACACGAAAAGCGACCTCTCCCGCGCCGCCCACGCCATCGCCGGTGTCGTGTAAGGCGGCTTCTTGCCCGTTCCGGTTATTCGGGGATCGGCCTGTTGATTTTTGGGGCTCGGCGGCGTTTCGGTGTGACGATGTCCGTCTCAGCCTTGTTTGTACTTTTTGGGTTGCCTTCTTCTGGTTTTTCAAGTTCGGCGCGGGCCGGGGACGTTTCTGTGTCGATTTTCCCCGTAGGCGGCTTCTTCTCCTCACAGAACTTCAGATTCTCCTCCGCCTCCTTGACACCTGATTTTTTCGACGCCTCCAGCAACGTCTTTATCAACGTAACATCGCTATCGCCGCGATTTACTTCTTTGTTCCACATGAGTGCCGCCAAGTTGTTCTTTGCGGCGGGACTCTTTTGCACCGTCCTTGCCGCAACCATCGCGAGGGTACGCGGCATGGCGTGAAAGGTTGCGACGATGACCGCTCCTCCTGCCCCCATCCACTTGACAAAAAGATAATCATGCATTTCGAACTTTGTATCTTCCTCGATGCGCTGGATGACAAAGTATTCGTCGCCACCGAGATGCCAGCCGAACGTGTTATCCGTGATGGAATCCGCGTCAAACATCCGTCTCAATTCATCCTGGCCCAGCCTCCTGTATACGCGCCCCAGAACATTCGTCGCCCACTCCGCCGTCTTCCGGTTGGTCCAGCGGATTGACGGATTGATTGCAACGTTACCTTGGTACGTGCCTTCGTCATAGTCGTTATGTTCCCCTTTGACGTAATAACATCCGTCCTCTTGTCCGAAGACCATCTTTCGTTTGAGGTCACGTTCGAACGTATCGACATCGAACGGCCAGAGTGTCTGCCGTTCTTTTTCTGAAAGTCCGTCATCACAGTAACGCATGATACGCTTTTTCGGCATCTTTGTTCTGGCGGCTGAGTTTGTCGCGAGCAGGGATTTCCATTGTGCAATCGTCTTACATTCGTCGCGGTCGGTCATCCGGTTGATGAGTGCTCGCGGTATCAAGAGGGATGCGTCTTCGCCCTCGTCAAAAAGGGCATCGCGGTATTTGAGGTATTCTTCGGCGAGGGCATTCTTCCCTGCATTCCGTGTGGCGGTGACACAAAGGTCGAGCAAACCGATATTTTTCAGTTCTCGTTCAAAAACCGATTCCACGAGACGTCTGGACTCTTCCTGCCGATGCAACTTCTTCCCCAATTCAATGACGGTCTGAAGCGTCTTCACGACATTGGTTTCGATCCCGATGCGGATTGCCTTGGAATAAACCTCGAATGCTTGGGAGGGGTTGGTTTCCTGAATGAGTTCGGCGAAGCCGCACCGCGCCTCGCCACTCGCGGGGTCGAAATCCTGTTCAAATGCCGTGGCATACAGTTGTTCGGCGAGCTTCCGCCGCCTATTCTTGACGGAATCGGGCAACGAGGCCGTGGAGGATGATTTTTCGAGAAGCAGTTTCGCCGAGTCGCACAGGTGTTTACAGAGGTCTTCTTCCCGGGCGTTGGTTCCCGGAATTCCATAAATGAGCATATAGAACTCCTCCTCGGAAAAGCGGAAAATATTGTCCCACAAGTCCTCGTAAATTTTCTCGCCAAGTTGTTCCTTTACGTTCCCATCCGTGTCCCAAATGATGGAAATGGACGTCTTGTAGTTACATTGCTTGAACGCGCTTTTTGCCAAGAGGTAACTCGCCATCAGGTCATCGGGATTACGCAGCAGTCGGAAAGCGCAGTCGATGACCCTTCTTGAAACGGCTTCATCGTTTGGTTCTTCGGCTCGCCCCGACAACGACACCACCAGCATCCCCGCCGCCAAGACGGCCAACGCGAATTCTTTTCTCATATTTATCTCCATGATAAAGACATAAACCAAGAGCCAGTATACCGCAGATGAAGGGGAATGTAAAGCAGAACGCATTTCCGCGTATCCGCGAATCGTGCAAACACGTAACCACGGAGGAGAACAGGCGAAACAGGGGGAGGGACGTCACGCACGGGAGGGCGCGTGTCCCCACGCGCCGCACGACAGGCGACACCCGACAGCCGCCACTCGGACGGGACAAAGCCCGTCCCTCCCCCTTTCCTCCGCGTGAGACAAAAGACAGATTGCACGATTCGTGGATAACGCCGCTCACGCGAGAAACCCATCGCAATCTCCTATTGACCCGGCATGGGGAAGCGTGATACCATCCGTAACCGAAACAGCCGTTAACGAAACGTGTGTTTCGGTTGCGGATTCCAAAAGGACGCGGGTCATGAAATTTTTTGGCAGAGAAATCGAGTTGAAAGAACTGAGAAAAGTGCGCGAACGCTCTGTTGAGAGGTCGTGTTTCACGGTCTTGACCGGCCGTAGACGAGTAGGGAAGACGGAACTTTCGCGTCAGGCTTTCGACGACGGCACAACGCCTTACCTGAACCTACCGATTACGCGGCAGCCGGAAGTGACGCTTTGTGCGCAACTCCAGGAAGAAGCGGAGTGGGTTCTTCGTCTTGGGATTCACGGAACGTGTACAAGGTTCGGTGAACTTTTCCGTGAACTCATGAAGGCGGCTGAAAAGCGTCCTTATACGCTGGTGCTAGATGAATTCCAAGAGTTCGACTGGACGAATCCCGGCGTGTACGGCGATATACAGCATATTTGGGACGAGTACCACAACAAAACGAAACTGAATCTGGTCGTGAACGGTAGCGTCAATCGGCTGATGAACAAGATATTCTTTGATGATTCTCAGCCGTTGTACGGGCGGAACACCGGGACGTTGATGCTCAGGCCTTTTGGACCGACACTCTTGAAGACGATATTCCGATTCTACAAGCCGGACTACACAAATAGGGACTTGCTTGCGCTCTGGGTAATAAGCGGCGGTGTCGCCCGCTATGTGGATATGATGATGTCGGCACACGCATTTACGCGAAAAGAAATGCTGGAGGAGATCTTTTCGCCCCTCTCCGCGTATATTCCTGAAGGACGGACAATTCTCGCAGACGAATTCGGACCGGACTACGGAACGTACTTTGCGTTGCTTGCGGCGATTTCCTCCGGACAGACGACTTCGTCCGAGATGAAAAATCTTCTCGGCACGGAAGTCGGGGGATTCCTTGCAAAACTTGAAGCACAGTATTCCATCGTCGTGAAGAAGCAACCGATTTTCGCGAAAGCCACGGCGAAGAATGCCCATTTCCAGATAGACGACGGCTTTTTCCGTTTCTGGTTCCGATTCGTACACAAATTAGACTATCTCAATGAACTGGGACGGCGGGACCGGATGCGCGATATCGCTGAACGGGACTTCGATAGTTTCAGCGGATATGCGCTGGAACGCTATTTCACGGCAAAATTTGCCGAGGAGAGGCGTTGTACGCGGATTGGCGGCTGGTGGGACAGGAAGGGGGAAAACGAGATCGACATCGTAAGCGAGGATGAGGTCGCGGGGACGCTTGGATTCTATGAGGTCAAGGTCGATCCTTCCCGTTTCGACGCATCCCGCCTTGACGAAAAGGTCGCGGCGTTCTTTGTCAAAAACCCCGAAAAACGGAGTCTCGCCCGGACGACGGGATGCCTCTCGATAGACGATATGTAAGACCGGGTTGTCTCCCCCGCTCAAAAATCCCCACCGCTGTTCTTGCCGTTGCGGCGGCTTTCTGGTAGACTGTCGCCGTCTTTTTCAAGGAGACTGGTTTCATGAGTAGAGAATACAAGGTTGGCCTCGTCGGTGTCGGCGCGGTTGGTTCTGAAATGATTAAGGTCTTGCGCGACCGGAAGTTTCCGTGCGGCAAGGTGGAGATTTTCGCTTCGCGTGAGCGCGACGAGGAGATCGCGGGCGAGGTGTTCCATGTGCGGCAGGCGACGAAGGACTGTTTCAAGGGGCTGGACATCGTCCTCTTTTCCGGAGGCACCGCCGCATCGCTCGAATTCCGCGAGGCGGTCGTCGCGGCCGGCGCGGTGATGATCGACAATTCCCGCGCTTTCCGCCAGGAGCCGGATGTCCCGCTGGTTGTCCCGCAGGTCAACCCGGAAGACCTTGACTGGAATCACGGCGTCATCGCGAATCCGAACTGCACGACGGCGATCATGCTGGAGGCGGTCGCCCCGCTTCACCGCGCCAAGAAACTGCGCCGCCTCGTGGCCTCCACCTATCAGGCCGCGTCCGGCGCGGGCGCGAAGGGGATGGAGGAGCTGGACCTGCAGACGCGCGAGATCGCCGAGGGCCGGACGCCGACCGTCTCCGCCTTCGCCCACCAGCTTGCCTACAACTTGATTCCCCATATCGACAAGTTCGATCCGGAAAACGGGTATACCCTTGAGGAACTGAAAATGCGTAACGAGGCGCGCAAGATGCTCCACGCGCCGGAGTTGCTGGTTTCCTGCACCTCCGTCCGGATCCCCGTCCCGCGCGCCCATTCCGAATCGCTCAACCTGGAGTTCGAAGAGCCGGTCACGCCCGACGAGGCGCGCGCGATTCTCGCCAAGTCGGAAGGTGTCACCGTCGTGGACGACCCGGCGAACAACCTTTACCCGATGCCGATGGACGCGACCGGGAAGTACGATGTGCTGGTCGGGCGTATCCGACAGGACATTTCGCGTACCGATGGACGCGGACTCGACCTGTTCGTTTCGGGCGATCAGCTGTTGCGCGGCGCTGCGCTGAACGCGGTGGAGATCGCGGAGAAGTTGATCGAGCGGAAATTGATCTAATCCCGGTGTGGCCGGGGAAGGCGGTGCGGGCATGAGGGCGGTACAGGTTACGTGGTTGCGCGAACTCCGGGCGTTCAAGGGGGTGTTCGCTTGCGGTGTGCCGCTGTGCGCATTCCTCGCCGTCGCCGGATGGTCGTTCGTCCGCGCCCTCGGTTTGGCGGAGGGCGGGCCGTTGCAGCTCCAGACGGTCTGGGGATGCGCGGTCGCCCCCTGGCTGCCGATCTTCTGTTCCGTCCTCACCATGCGGTTGTTCGCCGAAGAGCGGGCTACCGGTATGTTGGACGTCTTGTTTGCGACCTCCCTTCGCGAACGTGACCTGGCGATCGGGAAGTTTCTCGCCGCGCTGAGCGTCGTGGCGCTCGCGCTCGCATTGTCGGTCGCCGTCCCATTGGGGATTCTGCCGTTCTTCTCCTCTACGGCGAAAGCCGCCATACACCTGTTGCCGTTCGCGGCTGTGTTCGCAATCCTCCTGTTGCAGGCGGCGGCCTGGTGCGCGGCGGGAACGATGATTTCCGCGTTCTTCCGCAACCCTGCCGCATCGGCTGTCAGTTCCCTGCTTTTGTGCAGTGCGGCTCCTGTCGGCGTCTACCTGATGATGCTCTGCTGGATGCCGGAGATGCGCGCACAGGTTCCGTGGATGCCCATTATGATTCACGTGTACGATTTCTCGACGGGATTCTTCTCGTTGCCCGTCGTCCTGCTCTACGTGACCGCCACGGCCTTCTTCCTCTTCGGCTGTTCCAAACTCCTCGTCTACCTCCGCCTGCGGGGGTAGCGGGATGAAGGAGTGACGAGATCGGGAGGGACGCGCTTTGTCGCGTCCGCAATTGCGAGGTTTTCAAATGGCTCTGTGGGTTTGGCTCGAAAAAGAACGTGGATACCTCATTTCAGGCAAAGGTGCTTATTACAATGCCAGCATATTTCTCCCTGCCGCTGGCGGAGGCGAAGGGACCGGTCCATTATCAGAGGATGGGCGCAACGATGTCGGGTTGTACGGCTACTACTGGTCGTCCAATCCAGAGGAAAAGGGCTCCTCGAATTCCCTCGTAGCTACGGGGGTTTCCATTCGTCCCATCCATGACTCCGTCAAAGCCAAGTAAATTGTTCCTGCCAGATTTCTTGGAGGCGGCGGATGGCGTCGCGCGGGGCGGGGGATTGGCAGACGGGGCGGACGACCGCGAAGTTAATCGCCCCCGCGCCTAACACGTCACGCAGGTTTTCCTCGTTGATGCCGCCGATGGCGACGGTCGTGAACGGCGCGGCGCGGATGATCCTGCCCGCCTCTTCCACCCCGACGACGGGATCGGGGATTTTTTTGGTCGGTGTCCGGAAAACGGGACCCACGCCGCAGTAGTCCGGCTCGACGCCTTCCGCGTCCCGCGCCTGTTGCGCGTTGTGCGTGGAAAGGCCGAAGATCCGAAGTCCCGGAAAACGCCGCCTCGCTTCCGGAACCGGCATATCTGTTTGACCAAGGTGTACGCCGTCGGCCTCTGCCTCCTGGGCGATTTCGGGGTCGTCGTCCACGATGAACCGCGTCTCCGTCCCGCGTGTGATGGCGCGCAGGTTTTTCGCCGTCGCCAACACCTCTTCGCGTGTGCCGGGTTTCCGGCGGAGCTGGATATACCGCAACCCTTCCGCGACGGCGGCTTCGGCGCACGCCTCGTAGGAGGTGACGGGGTTGGTGATCACCAGGTAAAGTCCGAACCGTTCAATCTGCATGTTGTCCCTCCGTTTCGACGGGTTTCCGCCAGTAGGCGAGGAATTCGACGTTACCCTCCGGTCCCTTGATGGGGGAGGTTTCGCAACCGAGCCATTCCAGCCCGATTTTCTCCACACCGAAGCGATGGATTTCCTCCACCACCGCTTCGCGCACGGCGGGATCGCGCACGACGCCCCCCGGTACGTTTTCGCGACCCGCCTCGAACTGCGGCTTGATGAACGAGAGAATCGGCGCACCGGGCGGCAGCACGGCGGCCATCGGCGGCAGAATGAGTTTGAGCGAGATGAAGGAAACGTCCGTCACGCCGGCCTGGGGCTGTTCCGGAAGGTCTTCCGGCTTCAGATAACGCGCGTTGAAGGATTCCATCACGAAGACGCGGGGGTCGTTGCGGAGTTTCCAATGGAGCTGGCCTTTGCCGACATCGACCGCGATCACCCGCGACGCGCCGTGCTGCAACAGGCAGTCCGTGAACCCGCCCGTGGAGGAACCGACATCGATACAGACTTTCCCCGTCACGTCGAACGACGGAAAGGCGTCGAATGCGCCTTGTAGTTTGATGCCGCCCCGGCTGACGAAGCGGGGGGGATGTTCGACCTCCAGCGCGACATCGTCCGGCCATTTGTGGCCCGCCTTGGTCTGCGTCTGGCCGTTGACACGGACTTCGCCGGCGAGGATCAGGCGTTGGGCCAGTTCCTTGCTCTCCGCCAGTCCCGCCTTGACGAGCAGGTTGTCGAGCCTATCCTTCACGGCGGCCTCCCAAGTCGAGTTGCAGATCCATGCCCGGCGGGACTTCGGAGGCGCGGTGCGCGACACAGAGTACGGTGAGCGAGGGCGTTTCCCGCAGCGTTTCGCCGATGACGGCGAGGACGCGCTTACGCGCGCGGGCATCCAGGTTGAGGCAGGGTTCATCGAGCAGCAGCAGGTCGGGATGCGGATAAAGCGCCCGCGCCAGCAGCACCAACCGCTGTTCGCCCGTGGAGAGCGATCCGAAGGCGGCGCGTTCTTTCCCTTTCAATCCAAACCGTTCGAGCAGGGTCCGCGCCTCTTTCCGTTTTGCCGGCGTGGGGCGTTCGATGTTCCCCTCCGCGTTCAGGCATCCGGCGAAAATGGTTTCCAGACAGGTGAGGTCGCCGTCCGTGTAGCACTGCAGTTCCGGCGAAACCTGTCCGATCCGGCGGCGGACTTCCCAAAGTCCGCCGTTGCCGCGCGGTTGCCCGAATACCCGGATGTCCTGCCCGTAGGCCGCCGGGTTGTCGCCCGCGATAAGGCTGAAGAGCGTCGTCTTGCCGGAACCGTTGGGTCCCGTCAACAGCCAGTGTTCCCCCTCGCGGACAGTCCAGTCGAGCCGGTCCAGCACAAGGCGTTTCCCGTAACGGACGGTCACGCCGCGAAGTTCAAGGACGGGGGGGCGCGGCGCCCGTGTGTCGCGGCAACGACGGGGGCGCGAGGGGCGGGGCGGCGTTTCCGCTGTCTGCAGGCGGGGGGAAAGCCGTCCCGCGCGCCGGACGCGCAGGGCGTCCAGTTCCAGCCGGTGCGTCGCGCAGGACGGGAACTCGTCGGGGTCGCGCAGCATCATCACCATGTGCAGGCCGCGTGCGGAAAGGGCATCGAGCGCGGCTTTGAGTTCAGACCGCATCGCGGGGTCGAGGCCCGCGAACGGGTCGTCGAGGATGAGCAGGCGCGGGGATTTCAACAAGGCGCGGGCGAGCAACGTCCGGCGCATTTCGCCGTTGGAAAGCTGGACGACCAGGCGGTTGCGCAGCCCGGAGAGGTGGAAGAGTTTGTCCAGCAGACGCGCCTGACGCGCGAACCGGGCGCGTTCAGCCGTATCGTCCCCGCGCACTTCAAAGGGGGTGATTTCATGGACCGATTCGAACGAGAGCCATTGTTCGACGGTCTTTTCGTCTTCGCTCACGCTTTCGTGCCAACGCGCCTGGAGCCAGCTTTCTCCCGCTTCGGATTGTTGTTGCCCGAAGGTGAGGAGCGCGACATGGCCGTCAATCTCCTCCGGCATTTCGACTTGGACGCCCCGGCAGGGCGTTTCGCCGGCGAGGATGGTCGCAAGGTAGGTTTTCCCGGAACCGTTCGGTCCCGTCACGACCCATTGTTCGCCTTCGTGAAACGACCAGACGGTTCCGGCGAACGGGGCGTCCGGTTCGGCGGTGAAGCGGAAGACTTCGCGGTTCACGGCGTGTCTCCTCCGGTAGATGCGTCGTCCTCCAGTCCGCACGGAAGTTTGAAGGAACATTCGCGTTCCGGAACCGCTTCGAAAAATTCCGGTGGCGGAAATCCTTTTTCGCGTTGCAGGATGTCCAGCGCTTCGTTCAGGAAGGTTTCGGGCGTCGAGGCGCCGCTGGTGATGCCGAGCGCCACCGTTTCGTCCCAGCGCATCGGGGCGAGGTCGGCGAGGGTACTGACGAGATCGGCGCGGATGCCGGCGTGCGCCGCCGTTTCGACCAGGCGGAGCGAGTTGGAACTCGTTTTCGAGCCGAGTACGAGAACGTGGCTACAGCGTTCCGAAAGGGCGCGGACGGCGGCCTGGCGGTTGCGCGTGGCGTAACAGACTTCGGTGGAAGGCGGGACGAGCAGGGCGGGGAACTTCGTCCGGAGGACGTCCAGCGAGCGTTCCACCGTGTCGAGCCCGAGCGTGGTCTGGGTGACGACGGCGGCGGGACGGTCGGAGGCGGCGAGGGCGGCCGCCTCGTCCGCGTTTTCCACGACGGTGACATGGCCGGGGGCTTCGCCCGCGACGCCCGCCACCTCGTCGTGGTTGCGGTGCCCGATGCAAAAGACATGGCGGCCTTCCGCGACGTGGCGGCGGACTTCGGCGTGGACGCGCGCGACGAACGGGCAGGTCGCATCGACGACGCGCAGGGAACGCGACCGCGCCTCCTCCCGCACCGACGGCGAGACGCCGTGGGCGGAAAAAAGGATTCGCGCGCCGTCCGGCACATCCGCGACGCGCTGGACGAACACCATGCCGCGACGGGAGAGGGAGGCGACGACCTCGCCGTTGTGGACGATTTCATGAAGGCAGTAGACCGTCTCGCCGGGATAACGCGAGAGGACGGCGTGCGCCGTCCGGACGGCGCGGGAGACGCCGGAACAGAACCCGTGCGGCAGGGCGACCGTCAATCGCCGCATGGCGGATCTCCCGGCTGGCCGGCCTGTTGTTCCTGTTCCTTCTCCAACTCGGCGAGGATGAGTTCGGCGGGGGTGTAAAACCGTTTCTTCTTGTTGCAGGCGTCACAGGCGGGGACGACGTTGGAGCGGACGCTGCGTCCGCCGCGCGCGACGGGGATGACGTGATCCATCGTCAGGTTCGCTTCGCCTACCTTGCGTCCGCAATAATGGCAGACGCCGTTACGGAGCTGCTGCCGCCACCATTCGGTCTGGCGCAGCTGGCGGGCCTTTTCACGTTCCCGCGCGACGTGGGCGGGGTCTGGGCGGAGGTCGATCCAGTCGTTCATAGAACACTAACGTCCCTGTTCAAGACGCGTGGCGAGCCGTTCGGGAAGGCCGGCCGTCCGGTTCTTCTCCATCGCCGCCTCAATGTCATACGGAACGCGGATAAACTCCAGTTCGCGCGTCTTCGTGTCGTAGACCACATACGAACTGCGCGGGTCGCCGTCGCGAGGCTGCCCGACGCTGCCGACGTTGACGAACAGCTTCTGGCCGATCGCGGGCTTGAACTTGCCGCTCGGCGCGAGCTGGGTGATCCCGTTCGAGGCGCGCTGGTAGACGATCGGCACGTGGGTATGCCCGTGGAAACAGATGGCCGCCGTCTGGTAGCTGAAATTCGCCTCCGCCGCGAGGATGTCGAAGACATACCCCCAGTGTTCGGGACAGTCGAGGGTACTATGAACCATCATAAACCCGGCGATCGACTTCTGGTAGGGAAGGTTGTGGAGCCAGGCGACATCGTCTTCCGAAAGCTGGCGGCGCGTCCAGGCGATCACGCTGGCGGCGAGCGGCTGGAAATCGTCCAGGCTCTCGTTGTAGGAACAGTAGTGGTCGTGATTGCCGCGCACGGTGACGCAATCCAGCTCACGGATGAGCTTGATACATTCGGAAGGTCGGGAGTTGTAGCCGACGATATCCCCGACGGAGACAAAGTCGGTGACCCCCCGCGAACGTGCATCCTCCACGACGGCGTTCAGGGCGTCGATATTGGCGTGTACGTCTCCGAGAATGGCGAACTTCTTGTCCACGGAAAAAAACCTTTCTCTCCGCCTTGGTTAAACGATCCTCATCTCCGCGGCCGCGAGGGGAAGGTCTTCCGGTGTGGTGATTTTGATGTTAGGGCGTCTCCATTCGACCAGACGGACCGGTTCGCCGAGCACTTCGACGGCGCCCGCCTCGTCCGTGACGGTCAGCTTCTGCTCTTCGACCTTCTTGTAGGCGCGGGTCAGAAGCCCTACCTGCGCGGCCTGGGGGGTGGCGACGGCCCAGAGCTTCGTGCGGTCGACGGTGTGGTCGACGAACTGGCCCTTTTCGGCGTACTTCACCGTGTCCCAGATACGGGAGGCGGCGACGGCGCAACCGTTTCGTTTCGCGGCCTTGACGACTTCCGAAATGAGTTCAGGCGTCACGCAGGGGCGTGCGCCGTCGTGTACGACGACAAGCCTCGTACCCGGATCCATCTCGCTCATGCCCGCCTGGACGGAATCCTGACGGCGCGCGCCGCCGGAGATGATCTTCCGCAGCTTGGAAATCCCGAACATGGGCTGTAGCCCCTTCGCGGACTGCTGCTGGTCTTTCCGTACAACCAGGATGATCTGGTCGATGTCCGGGCAGGCCTCAAGCGCCATGAGGGACCACGCGATGAGGGGTTTCGAACCAAGGCTCAAGAACGCCTTGTCGAGATTCGCCCCCATGCGCTCGCTCTTTCCGGCAGCCACAACGATCGCTGTATTCATACGCCTCCTAAAACCGTATCGTGAATCAATGCGTTATTCGTGGAAAAGCGTAACACACTTTCTCCGAATCGTCAAGATTTTGTTTCGGCGCAAGCGGCGATAAATTCTTCCTTGTGCCGGAGGGTGGAATATGGTAAGGTTCGCTGTTGTTTTTGAACTTGTGGAGACAGAAATGAGAAATCGGGTATGGATCACGGCCTTGTGCCTTTTGTCGTTGTGTGTCATGCGGATGAACGCGGACACCGTTTTCGCCAAACTGGTAGACGGAACGTTCACGTATTATACGAACATCTCCTGCTCGGCGGAGAGTCAGCTTGCCGAGGCGCCGGCAACAGGTATCGAGGACTGCGTAGTCCTCTTCGCGAACGATGCCGAATACCAGGCGCTTGTCCCCTACACGAACGAACTCGCCACCGCCTTTGGCGGCGTCCCCTACCTTCAGGACGCTCACGGCGGACGCGGACTGGCGTGCGATGGACTTCAACCACAACGGCAAGGTTATCGTCCTCAAAGGCTGGGATTTGTATGTACACAAGCCGCAGGGAGAGGGCCGCATCACAGCGGGCAATGTTTTGGACCCGGATGGGTACTCTTTCGTGAGCGGTTCGTACTACAGCGGCAATTTGCTTTATCTCGGATCAACTTCTGGCGGCATAAGCGCCAAGCAGGCTTTCACCTTGCCGAAAGCGCGTCCTTGCTATTTCAAGACGCAGACAACGCGGTTGAGCTCCTCTTATGGTCAATATGTCAGCGTGGGCATCAATGCGGTTACCGGCCTCATGCCAAAGACCTCCAATCTCAGCGGTACCCAGACATGGGGCCCGTATGTGTGCACAGGTCTTGCAGCTGGAACCTCGTATGAATTGCGAATTGCCCGATATAACGGGCATACCCGTATCAGCAAGTATGCGACGCTGAGTCCATGTAGTCATCTGTACTTTGACATCCCTGAAGGCGAGGAGTACGCTGTGACGATGACCCTTGGCGGCAGTACCCCCGGCACGTCGGACTTTGGCGGAGTGGGACTGCAGGTCCACAAGGCGGGGTGCGGTACGCTCTTGATGCCACGTGCCAATGACTTTGGCGGTAACGGCGTTACTTCCCTCGTCGTGGAGGAGGGGTTGGTGAAGAAGGCGTCTGGAGCGACGTGCGGTGCCTCGGGTTCAACCATTCAGGTGGACGACGGCGCCCAGTTTGATGTCTGCGGTGCCGACAGCAGTGCGAGCTACGATTTCACTATCGCCGGGTCGGGTCCTGACGGACTCGGCGCAGTCGTGAACAACACGGAGTTGGCGGGTACGGATGTTCCATCGTTCCCCGTGCGAAACGTCTCGCTCTCCACAAACGCCGTCATTGGCGGCAACCAGCCGTTCAGCCTGAAAAACGGCAACTGGGCCGCGACAACGACGACGCTGAACGGCTATACTCTGACCTATACTAACGCGACTGTCTATGCCGGCAACGTTACGTACAACAACGGAAGCGTCGTGGTCCCCAGCGGTACGGAGTTCGTATTTCAGGGGCATAACTCGTCTGCGCCAAGCGCCGACGTGACAATCTATGGACGGCTTGTGATGAACAACGGCGGCTTTTCCACCATCCAATCGCTCGTGTTCGAGGAGGGATCGCAGCTCGAGCTGTCTGACACCGCATCTTCAGGCAGCATCCCCACGACGGTTGTCACGGGGACGTATGCGCCGCCCGGCATCGTCTCGAACGGCGGAGGCTGTACACTGACAAATCCCAATGTTCAGCTTGGTGATACATCTCACCTTGAACCGACTCTCGACCTCTCTCGGCTCGAAGAAGTATTCGACGGCACCAATACGACGTTCTACGCTGGTTCAACCGTGACGGTCTATCTCGGAGAGCGCGAGTTCCAGGGGAGTGTCCTGCTTGTCGCGTGGGCTGAGATGTCAACGGCGACTTTCGTGGTTGATGACGCAAACAAGGACCGGCTGGGGCTGTTGCCGCGTCCTGAAGGTCTCTACATCTTCCCGGGCAGGGTGCCGTCTTTCGTCAAGTATGACGTCACGAACAATTGCTGGGCATACTACGATGAAGATGTGAATCTGTTCAACGGCGAATGGACGCTTGGAATGGACTACATGAAGGCCTTGTTCGAGAACGATGCCGAATTCCAGGCGCTGGCCTCTCACAAGGCCGAACTTGACGCAGCCCATGTGCCGGTTCTGTTGCAAAACGACATCACGCTCACGGCGGATGCCGACTGGAGCGCGATCGACTTCGACATGAACGGCAAGACGGTCACGCTTCAGGGTTACGACCTGAAAGTCCATAGGCCTGTGAACGGACGTTTCTCGGCGGGCAACCTCATAAATCCGCTTTCAGCTTCCGGCACGGGAGCTTCAACAAGTCACTCGGGAGGCGGATGGTGGACTGTTGGAACCGCGAGCAAATCGAACGCGCTCTGGTGGAACTTCACGCCGCCCAAGTCGCGCAATATCTACATCAACTGCAAGACAAAGGGATACGCTTCCAATTGGCAGCAGTTTGTCTATTTTGCAGTTGGTGGTCAGGTCTTTATGAACTATTCGCGTACGGACAACGCAGGGGAAAAATGGTGGGGGCCGTGGACAAAAACCGTGACGGGTGGCAAACAAATCCAGGCCATGGTCAGGCGCGATTCTGGCTATTCGTATGTAGGCTTTGTGACAATCAGCCCGGAGAGCCACCTGACGTTTGACGTTCCCGAAGGCGAGGAGGTCGATACTTCGACTCTTGCGTTCGGCGGTGCGTCTGCATCCACTTACGAGGGCGACTACGGGCTTGGCATTGAGATACACAAGACGGGCAAGGGCACGCTCTTGTTGAACAAGGCGTGGACTATGGCGACCCAGACTGGCGGTGCGAGATCGGTTGTCGTGGAAGAGGGCCTTGTGAAGAAAGCAAGCGGCATGACGGCCGGCGGACAGTATTCGCGCATTGTCGTCGAGGACGGCGCGCAGTTCGACCTGAACGGGCGCACGTACCACGACTACGACTACACGCTCTCCGGCAACGGCCTGGACGGCACGGGCGCACTTACGAGTTCTGCCGCGATGGATGCGGCTACGGCATACGCGCAGAACACCGGAACATCGTACCTTCGCAATGTGGAACTTTCAAGCAACGCCACTGTGTATGCCGAGAACAACATGGGCATGATCTTCTACAACTACAGCGCGA
>JAGAEL010000048.1 GCA_017613085.1 Kiritimatiellia bacterium
CAGGTGCGGATTGACCTCTTCACCGAACCGGGGTGCGGGGAGTGCGAGAAGATCAAACGCGAGGTGCTTCCGAAACTGGAGGAGGAGTTCGAGGGGCAGTATGAGCTAACCCTGCACGATACGACGAAAGAGGAGGCGATCCCGCTCCTTGTTGCCTATATGGACAGGTGCGGTGTGACGCAGAACGCCGCCGCCTCCATCGTGGTTGACCACACCCGTTTCCTCGCCGGATACGAAACGGTCTCGACGGGCTTGCTGGATGTCGTGGACGGCTGTCTCGCCGCTCGCCAGGTGCCGGGCTGGAAACCGCCGGAGCCGCCTGTGGTTGAAGGGGCGGGGGGGAGCGCGACGGTCGAAAAGCGGCTCGGCGGGTTTACCGTTCCGGTTGTCGCATTGGCGGGACTGCTCGACGGTTTCAACCCCTGCGCCATTTCCACGTTGATTTTCTTCCTCAGTGTGCTGGCCATTTCCAAGGCGACGGTACGGACGCGGCTTCTCGTGGGCGTCTCCTTCATTTTGGCCTCGTTTCTGGTGTACATGGGCTTGGGCTTGGGATTCTTCTACACGTTGCGGAGTCTTCCCGGATTCCCGGTCGTGAAACTCGTCATCAACGCGATCCTCGGGCTTTGCCTGATTCCGCTCGCCTATCTTTCCTTGCGGGATTCCTTCCGTTTCCGTAAGACGCAGCGGGCCAGCGATGTCTCCCTGCAGATTCCCGACTCGGTGAAGAAACGGATCCACTCGTTCATGAACGAACGCCTTGGATGGGGCGGGCCTGTCATCGGCGGACTCGTCGTCGGTGCCGGCGTCACCATTCTGGAGAGTGTCTGCACGGGGCAGAGTTACGTGCCGACGTTGATGTTCATCATCAAGGATTCGCCCTCGAACCTTCGGGCGTGGTGGCTCTTGGCCCTGTACAATCTGTTGTTCGTGCTTCCGCTGATCGTGGTCTTCATCCTCTTCCACCGGGGCTTGCAGATCCCGAAGCTGCTGGAATGGAGCAAACGTAATCTGGTGACGGCGAAAATCCTGTTGGGGCTCTTTTTCGCCCTTATGGCGGTTCTCCTCCTTTGGGAACCCGCCGCCAAGTTGATCGCGTACCTTACCACCCGTTGACGAGGTTTGTTTGAGCAACACTGCCGGACAGTTTGACGTCGCCGCGCCGTATCCGCGCCTTTCGCTTTTCGGGAAGGTGTACGAGGTGGATTACATTCCTTCGCGCCGGGCGAAATCCGCCGCCGTCGGAACCGACCGGATCGCCGTCCTGTTCCCGCCATCCGAGACGGCGGAGGTATGGAAGACGTTCCTTGCCCGGTTTTACAAGGAACAGCTGGACGCGGTTCTGCCGGCGATGCTGACGACCTGGGCGGAGCGGTTAGGGGTCAACCCGGCGGGGTACGGGATCAAGCGGATGCACACGCGCTGGGGCACCTGCAACCCGTACACCCGGCAGATCTGGTTCAGCCTCATGCTGGCCGATGTCGCGCTCCCGTTGGTCGAATACATCGTTGCGCACGAACTCTGCCATCTGTTGGAGGCTTCGCATAACGCACGTTTCAGGTTCCTGATGTCGAACGCGATGCACGACTGGCGTGCGCGCGTCCGGGAACTCAACCATCCCGCCGTCCGTCTCGACGTCTACACGGCGGCTTCGCTTTGATGAATTGACACCGAAAGGAAAACCATGATGAACAGAAGAGGGTTTCTTACCGCCGGGACGGGAATGATGTTGGCCACCAGGCTTCCTGCCGTTCCTTCCGTTAATACGTCTCCGTCTCCGGAGAAAAAACTGTGCGGTTTCAGCCCCCTCGACCTTCGCCGGATTCGAATCGCGGTAGGCGCGGAACGCCCCTTCAAGGCGGTTCATGTCTCCGACACGCATATCGTCCGTGTCGATGCCACCGAAAAGGATCCGCGCAAGGTGCAGCTTGCCGCGAAACGTTATCCGCACATGGCGTACGGTGAACATTATCTCGCCGAGGCCGTACTGGCGGCGCGGCGTGACAACGCCCTTCTTCTCCATACCGGCGACATGATTGATTTTGTCTCCAACGCCAACCTCAACCTCGTGGAACGCTATTTCGGTTCCGATGACTGGTTCGTGTCGTCGGGGAATCACGAGTTTTCGAAATACGTGGGCGAGGCGAGGGAGGATGCCGCCTACAAGGCCGATAGTTTCGAACGTGTCTCGGCGCATTATCCCAACGACCTCACGTTTGCCTCCCGCATCGTGAACGGCGTGAATTTCGTCGCCGTGGACGATGTTTATTACAACCTCACCGAAAGCCAGCTTGTATGCATGGAGAAGGAGGTTGCGAAGGGGCTTCCGATCGTCCTTTTATGCCACGTGCCGTTCTACACGCCGCGCCACCACGACTTCGAGCTGAAGTCGAACAAGGGGCTTTGTTCCTACCAGACGGGCGTCCCCGACGAGCAGATTGCGAAGTGGCGCGCACCGTCTAGGCCGCTTTCGAGGGCGGAAGACTGGCGCGACAGGCGCATCCAACAACGCACCGATGCCCCGACGAAGGAGTTCGTCAACTACATCAAGGCGCAACCGCTTCTCAAGGCAATCCTTTGCGGACACTGCCACAGGTTCTTTGAGGAGCGCTTCTCGCCGACTGCGGTGCAGTACGTGTGCGGCGCCACGTATCGCGGACAGGGCTATGCAATCGAATTCGTGTAAGAGGGTAGTGACCGCAGCAACAGCCTTTGCGTCCGCTTTCAGCGGCAATCGATAGCAATCGACGGCAATCGATAGCGGTCGTAGGCAATCACCGGCCGTCCGCCCCCGTCACTCGTTTCCCACCAGCTCTCGCCAACTGGCGACAAGCGCATTGTGTCTGGCTCTGCTTTCCGAGAGGCTGATGTTCTTGGCCTCTTCCATGCGTTCGAGCAGGGACTTCGCAAGCGCCACCGCCTCTGCCGTGCGGGGATCGTCCGCTCCTTTGCGCAAGGACTTCGGATGCATGCGTTCGAGCCGCAGGAAGTCGAACGAGAATTCCGACATTCTCACATTGTACGACAGCGCGGGATTGTCCTTTACGGCAGCCGTTGCGCTGCGCCATAGCGGCTTCGCCCATTCGACGAAGCTGTCGTCCAGCGCCTTGAACGCCGCGCTCGTCCAGATGCGCAACGGGTTCGCGGGATTGGCGCCCCAATCGCGCTGACGCTTGTGCAGTTCGTCAAGGTACGTTCGTATGAACGGCGCGGCTTCGCCGTAGTAGCCTTCTAAAAAGTCCTTGAGCAGGGGTTCGATCGGCAGTTCCGGATTCCACATCCATTTCGCGAGAAGCCACGCTTTCAACTCGGCGAACGCGCCGTGGCGTCCGATCTGGGCGCCCTCCGCGAAAAGTTCCTTCACGTTGTTGTCGCGGAAGAAACGCACGTTGTCCTGGAGGGCCAGGATGTTGGGGAAGGGGAACGTGAAGTTCTGGAACTCCGTGACGTAGTCCCACAGGTAGAGCTGGTCGGTCTGCGTCTTCCATGTCTCGATGTCCTTGCGGAAACGGATGTTTTCCTTGTACGGGCTTTCGTTCATCGGTCGGGCGAAGTCACATTCAATCGTGCAAAGGCATGGTACCACGTTGCGCCGCAGTCTCGTCTTTTTCGGCGGTTTGCGCGTGTACTGGTAGGCGAGCGTTTCGATCATCACGTCGGGGAATTCCTTCTCCACCTCCTCGGCGATCGCGTTCACGAAACGCACCATCGTTCCCGCGTGGCTCTCTTCCTCCTTGTCCACGGCGGCGCACTTTTCGCACTCGCAGTAGTTGTACCAGTCGTTCTGGCTCACGCCGTAAAACTTCGCGCCCGGATCCTTGCGGATGCGTTCGAGGACATTGGAGGTGACGATGCGCAGCACGTCGGGATTCGTCAGGCAGAGCTGCGTGCGTCCGTTGAGGCGTTTCCCCTTCACGAGGCTGAAGTATTCGGGATGCTTGTCGAAGTAGACGCTCGGCGGCAGGAGCGTGTTGAACGTATGGCAGTTTCCAAGCCCGCCCCCGAAGCGGAAGTCGTCGCCGCCGTATTTCGCGTCCACTCCGCCGGGGGTGCAGTTGTAGCCGTTCACACGCAGACGGGCGGCGAAGTCGCGGTGCAGATTCACGTCGTACCAGAACGGCTGGCGCATCGCGAACGCCGAGTGCTGTTCGTCGTCGAGGTTTGCGGGGACGGCGAGACAATCCTTGCGCGGAACCACACGATGCCACGAGGCATACCATTTGCAACCGCCATACGTCTCAAGGATTTCGTACACGCCGTACAACACGCCGCGCTTGCCCCCGGTAATACAGAGGTCGCCGCCTTCGGCCTTGATCCGGAAGGCGTCGTTCGGATATGCCCCTTTGATTTCGGTGCGCCGTATGAAAATCGACTTTTTGCCGGCGACGGCGGCGTTCACGATCGGAAGTTCGACATCCGTCATCTGCTTCACATGGTCACGCAGTTCCTCCGCCGCGTACGTTTCCGTCGCACCCGGCTTATCCGGCAGGACGATGGCGTATGCGGGCGGACGGCCGCGTGTCGCGATCGCCAATGCCTCCGCGACGTCTTTGCGTTCGGGGGCGGGCACCGTCTTCGCGAGGGTGTATGTCCCCGCCGCGTACTCTTCCGGTTTACCTCCCGGCATGGCCACCCGCGCCGACGTGTTCGCCGGGATGGTAAAGGTCCAGATCCATTGATTCCCTTCATAACGCCATGCGCTGCGGATCTCCCCGTAGGGCGAACGGTAGGACGCCTTGACGGAACCGACGCGCCGGTCGGGAATCGGCGCGAGGATGAACCGCTTGAACCCGCCAGCCGCCGGGTCTTCGCGGATACCGGCCATCGTCCCGTACATCCATGCGAGTACCGCGCCGTAGGCGTAGTGGTTGAACGAGTTCATACCTGCCGAACCGAAACCGTTTGCCTTGGTATAGGAGTTCCACCGTTCCCAGATCGTGGTCGCCCCCTGATTGACCGAGTAGAGCCAGCTTGGGTTTTTGTGTTGCAGGAGGAGTGTGTATGCGGCATCCGGCGCACCGGCCGCGTAGGTGAGCGCGTCCATGAGGATGGAGGTGCCGAGGAAGCCGGTCTGAAGGCAGTCGCCATGCGCCTTGATGTTCGCAAGGAGCGCGTCGCGCGTCTTCTGTGCGGCGGCACCCTCCACCACGCCGAGTTTGAGCGCGAAGAGCGCGGGTGTCTGCATCGAGCGGAAGGCGGGGATGAGCAGCCCGTCTTCTTTTGCGAGGAAATGCGCGCGCAGATAGGCAAGCGCCTCCTTCGACATGGTTTCGTACTTCCGCACGTCGTCTGTCCGACCGAGCGCGGCGGCCATCTCCGCCATCATCCGCGCATCCCACAGCCAGTAGCAGCCGCCGAGGTAGAGCCAATACGCCTGGGTCTCCGGCCTGGGGCGACGCTTGCCGTCCGCTCCTTTGGTCCATGATTCTTTTTCGTGTGATTCGTATTTCTCGTAACTCAACCAGTCTGCCCACTGGTACGACTGATCTTTCGGCGTGTCGAACCTGGTACGGGCGATGAGGGCCACGTACTTCGCCATCATCTCCCAGTTTTCCTCCACGGCGCGCGTATCCCCGAAGTGACGCCAAAGCGTGTACGGCACGATCACGGCGGCATCGGCCCACCCGAAACGGCATCCGTCGTTTCGCGGACCGGGGATCGGCGCGATGCCCGGTATGGCACCGTCCGCCCCTTGCGAGTCGCGCACGTCGGCGAGCCACTTCGCGAGGAATCCGTACACATCGGCGTTGTAGGAGGCTGCCTTCGTGAACACCTGCGTGTCGGCCGTCCAGCCCTGGCGTTCGTCGCGCTGCGGGCAGTCTGTCGGCACGGAGAGGTAATTCGAGTACTGTCCCCACAGCACGTTGGAGACAAGTCTGTTCACGTCGGCAACACCCGTCGTGAGGCTTCCCGTCTCGCCGCCTTTCGGGATCGACGTCACGGGAAGCGACCTCACCGAGAAGATCTGTACCTTCCCCGTCGTCGTGACGGAGAGGTATCTGTACCCAAAGAAGGTAAAGCGGGGGTGGTATGTCTCGCGACCCTTGCCCGCGAATCGGTATTCGAGCGTCGTCTTGGCCCGGCGGTAGTTCGCGAAATAAGCGGAACCTTCCGGCCCGTCGCAACCGCGCGATTTCGCGCCGTTGCCATCGTTGAGCATTTCGGCCGGACGCGCCTTGATCGAGACGCCCGCCTTCGCGGAGAACGAAAATTCCGGCACCGCCGCCGCGTTCTGCCCGAAGTCGATCACCAACGTCTCGCCCGCGTCCAGCGTGAACGCCGCGCCGTCCTTGCACGTGCGCACGATGTTGACCTTGCCGTGCGCATCTGCCGATGCGCCCTCCACGCCTTTCCACACATACATCGCTTTCGGTGTGAGCGCGAGGTCGTGCCTGAGGCTGATCGCCGGACCGTCCATCGGCAACACCGCGCCGGTGAACTCGCTGTTGATTTCGGCCGGGGCGAACCCGTCCGCCCCTTTCGCGGAAGTCCTCCACGGCGTTCTGACGCGGGCGTCGTACGTCTCGCCCTCGTAGATGCCGGCCTCCTTCACCGGTCCGGCCGCAGCCGCGAGCCATGTGCCGTCGGTGCCGACGCGCTCCTCCGTGCCGTCCGCGTAACGCAGGATCAACTGCGCCTTGAAGGCGGATTTCATCTTCGCCTTGCGCATCATCTGGTCGCGCCACCAGGAGGCGGAAACTTCCGCAGAAAAGACGTTCGCCGCGTTTGCCCCCGTGTTCATCAGGTGCGTCACGTTGTAGGTGAACGCATGTTTCCGTTTGCCGTTGTGCGTGAATCCGGGCTTGAGGAAGTCGTGGATACGTCGGTCGGTGAAAAGGTCGGGAGTGGAAACCGCCTTGCCGTTCACGTAAGCCTCGAAGACGCCCAGTCCCGTCACCGTCCAGTACGCCTCACGGATCGTCTTCGCGTTGACGATCGATTTCGTGAAACAGGCGGTACACGCCTTGCGAGCCGCGTCGCCCTGCGCCGAAATCCATTCCGCGCCCTTCCAGTCGCCCTCCGAGAGAATCCCGGTCGTGAAGTGCGCGAACGCGGAATCCGCCCACTTCCCTTTGTCATCCTGTACGCTCACCCGCCACACGTAGCGCCGGGCGCTCGCAAGCGGCTTGCCCGCGTACTTTATGGCGACGGAACGGGAATCGGATACGATCCCGGAGTCCCACATCTCGCCGCCGCCTTCTTCCTGCACGAGTACGCGGTAGGGCGTCTGCGCGGCCCCTGCGCGGGAACATTTCATCTGCCAAGCGAACGACGGGGATACGCCCACGTTCACGCTTTCGGTACGGCGGTCAACCGTGAGCGCGACCGGTTCCGCGTCCGACGGGGTGTACACGCCGCGCCAGCCGTGCCTGTCCGCGAAGTCCATGTAGCATTTCCAGTCGTAAGGTGAAAGCAGATGCAGCCCCGTGCGGACGTGGTAGGAGATGCAGCCGAGCTGTTGCGGCTCGTCTGCGGCGGGGTAGGACTCGGCGACAAGCCCCTTTTTACCGTAGAGTTCCCAGGCGGGCGAGGCAAGCTTCGCCGCCCACCATTCGCCGCGCTGGCCGCACCAGTGGTCTTCCGTCGCCGATGCGATGCAGAGGAGGCGCGGCGCGACGAGCGCGAGAAGTTCGTGCTGGTCGAAGTCCATCGACATCTCCTTGCCGGCGTACTTGCGGTAGTTTTTGCAGA
>JAGAEL010000049.1 GCA_017613085.1 Kiritimatiellia bacterium
AGGGACGCGCTTTGTCGCGTCCGCTCTCATGCGGCGCGTGAGGACACGCGCCCTCCCGCACGACAGGCGACACCCGACAGCCGACAGCCATTCGGTCGCGACGGGGCGCGACCCTCCCGATCTCCGCGAGAGATAAAAGACGGCGGAAGGGACGCGCTTTGTCGCGTCCGCTCTCATGCGGCGCGTGAGGGCACGCGCCCTCCCGCACGACAGGTGACACCCGACAGCCGCCACTTGGTCGCGACGAAGCGCGCCCATCCCCCTTTCCTTCGCGTGAGATAAAAGACCGGTTACACGATTCGCAGATGCGCCCCAAAGGCTCTATTTCCCGTAAATCGCGTAGGCGATTGCCCCGATGTATTCCTTCAAAATGTAACTGTTACTCATCAAGATTTGGGCATCGGGCAACCAATAGGAGAGTTTCGAGGGGGTACGGACGCCCTTGGCGAAACGGGCCTCGTAGTCCGCGCCGAACGGGATCACCTCGACATCGAAACGCTTGAACACGGCCACGGAACGGCGCATGTGCCAGGCGGAGGTGACGAGGATGACACGTTTCGCTTTCAGTTCGGCGAGTTTCTTTTTCGTGAAGGCCGCGTTTTCATACGTGTTGCGGCTCGCCCCTTCCAGGATAATCGCTTTCGCGGGCACCCCCAAGTCCTCCAGGAACGCTTTCATGCCCGGCGCTTCGGAAACGCCGGAAAATAGGACGTAGGGTGCCTTCCCCGCCTTGTAACAACGCGCCGCCTGCCAGCCACGGTCCGCCGCAGAAAAGAGTTCCGGTTGCAACGTATGCGGCGGGACGGCCGCTCCAGACCCGCCGCCCAACACGATGATCACATCCGCTTTCGGAAGCGCATGGACATCCCGTGGCGGATAGAGATTTTCAAGCGGCGTCCCGATGAGGATGTAAAACCAGGGGGACGACCAGATCCAGAGCCACACGAACGAGAGGAGGAAGGCCGTACAGGCAATCCGCCGACGGTCACGCCACAAGAGGATGAATCCGGCAAGGATCAGGAAAAGCCCGATCGCCAACGGACTCAGCAACCAAGTGGCGAACTTCATCAAAAACATCCCCATCGTGTTTCCTCCTCGTCAGGGCATGACAACGCCCTTGCTCGTCCCGCCGAAATAGACGTTCTGTCCGGTTGCGTCCAGCAACGCGCGCCAGAGGTCGCTTCCCAAGTTGACCTTCTGCCGCTCCATCGTCGCAAGCTTAATCGGCACGAGCGTGTACCAGTCGTCCTGGTTCCCGACCACGCAGTTGGTACGCCCCGCCATCGCCGCGTGGACGGCGTTCCTCGCCAGCATGTAGCAGCGAATCGCGTCCGTCCCTTTCGCGGGAACGCTGCGGATCAGGTAACTGGGATCGAAGTATTTCACCGAAGCGATCCGTTCCTTCGATTTGAAATGGTCGGTGATCCGGTTGCGCAGGTATTCGCCGATGTCGTTCTTGAGGATGTTCCCGGAGGCATCCTTCCGGACTTCGGCATCGGCCATGAACTTCTGGCCCGCGCCTTCCGCGACCACAATCACGCAATGGTCTTTGCCGGAATCGAAACGGCGTTCGAGCGCGGCAAGGAGTCCGCGCCGCCCGTCCAGTTCAAAATCCATTTCGGGGATCAGGCAGAAATTGACAACGGGGTTCGCAAGCGTCGCGTACGCGGCGATGAACCCGGAGTCACGCCCCATCACCTTGACGAGGCCGATTCCGTTAAACGTCCCTTTCGCCTCCGTATGCGCCGCACGGATGACATTCGTCGCCTCGCCGACCGCCGTCTCGAAACCGAACGAACGCCCGACAAACTGGAGGTCGTTGTCGATCGTCTTCGGGATTCCGACAACGCTGATGGAAAGTTTACGGCGCGTACACTCTTCCGCGATGTCGCGCGCACAGCGGAGCGACCCGTCGCCGCCGATGCAGAACAGGATGTTGATGTTCATGCGCGCGAGCGTATCGACGATCGCCCCGGTGTCCTGCTGTCCCCGCGAAGAACCGAGGATGGTGCCCCCCTTCTCGTGGATCGTATCGACACTGTCGGGATCCAGAAGAACGGGCTGGTAGCCGAACTCCGGAATCAACCCCGCGTATCCGAAGCGAATCCCGTAGATTGTCCGGATGTTGTAATCGAACGTCAGAATCTCGACCAGTCCCTTGATCACGTGGTTGAGTCCGGGACAGAGGCCGCCGGCGGTGACGATGCCGACACGGCTCCACGAGGGATCGTGGAAAATCTTACGCCGCGGGCCGGCCCGTTCGAACGCGGGCTTGCGTCCGAGCTTCTCCTCAAAGAATTTCAGATAACGGTCGTTCTCCGTGACCAGGATCGTCTCGTCGTCGTTCAAGAAATCCCGGTGGCGGATCGGGGAGTCGATCTTACATTCGCCGAGCGTCTGCACCTCGAACGAATACTCCTCCGGATTGGCGATCAGGCGGTCGATAAAGGACATGGCGTTCCTCGCTTTCTAAACATTGAAAAGGAAGTGCATGACATCGCCGTCCTGGACGACGTATTCCTTGCCTTCGACGCGCATCAGGCCTTTTTCTTTCGCCCCCTGCTCGCCGCCGAGACGGACGTAATCGTCATACGAAATCACTTCCGCACGGATGAACCCGCGTTCGAAATCGGTGTGGATCACCCCCGCGCACTTGGGCGCGGTCCACCCCCGGTGGAAGGTCCACGCCTTCACCTCTTTCGGCCCGGCCGTGAAATAACTGGCCAGCCCGAGCGTGTGGTAGGCGATACGCGCCGTCTGGTCCAGACCGCTCTCCGCAAGCCCGTAGGACTGCAAGAACTCGCTCCGCTCCTCATCGGAGAGGCCGACCAGATCGGCCTCCACCTTCGCGGAGATGACCACGACATCACAGTCCTTCGCGGCGGCGAATTCCTTGACCGCCTTCACGGCCCCGCTTTCCTCGCCGCCGAGGTCGTCCTCGCCGACATTCGCGACGTAGATGGTCGGCTTGTCGGTCAAGAACTGCACTTTTTTCAAGACGGGGAGAATCGGCGAATCCTCCGTCCGGGGGAAGGTATGGACGGGCTTTCCCTCGTTCAAGTGGCCCGCAAGGGCGTTCAACGCCTCCAAGGTCGGGCGCATCTTCGGATCGGCATGCGCCTTCCGCCCCACTTCGTCGATCTGGCGCTGCAGGGTTTCGAGGTCGGCCAGGACCAGCTCCGTCTCGATGATGCCGATGTCGCGCACGGGGTCGATGCCCCCTTCGACATGCACGACATCGTCATCCTTGAAACAGCGCACGACGTGCAGGATGGCATCGGCCTCGCGGATGTTGGCGAGGAACTTGTTGCCCAGCCCCTCCCCTTTACTCGCGCCCCGGACAAGCCCGGCGATGTCGATGAAGTCCACCGTGGCCTTGACGATCTGCTGCGGATGGGCGATCTTCGCCAACTCGCCGAGGCGGGGATCCCCGATGGGAACCATTGCCTTGTTCGGCTCGATGGTGCAGAACGGGTAATTCGCCGCCTCCGCGTTCTGCGCACGGGTCAAGGCGTTGAAAAGCGTGGACTTCCCGACGTTCGGAAGGCCGACAATGCCAACTGCAAGCGACATGACGCGAAGCCCCTCTTATTCGTATTCGATCGTGCCGGTCGGTTTCGGCGTGATGTCGTACAGCACGCGGTTGACGCCGGGGACTTCGGAGACGATGCGCCGGGTGATTTTCCCGAGCAGCTCGTACGGGATCTCCTCGATCGTCGCGGTCATGGCGTCGCGGGTGTTGACGGCGCGGATAATCACCGGCCACTCAAAGGCGCGTAGGCCGTTCTTCACGCCGGTGGACTTGAAGTCCGGCACGACGGTGAAGTACTGCCAGACCTTTCCGGCGAGCCCCGCCGACGCGAACTCTTCGCGGAGGATCGCGTCGGACTCGCGGACGGCGGCGAGGCGGTCGCGCGTGATGGCGCCGACGCAGCGCACGCCGAGACCCGGACCCGGGAACGGCTGACGGTAGACCATGCTGTGCGGCAGGCCCAGCGCCTCGCCGACGACGCGGACTTCGTCCTTGAACAGGAACTTGAGCGGCTCGACC
>JAGAEL010000050.1 GCA_017613085.1 Kiritimatiellia bacterium
GACGGCGGCGGCGACGCGCTTCTGGACGGCGCGCCCCTGCCGCAGGACTTCCGCCGCCGAAACATTCCAGAGCGAGGGATCGAACGAGGCGGCGAGCGCGAGGAGCAACCGTCCCTTCGCCTCGGCGTCGCCGTCGGCGAGGAGGACGTGGGTCATCCAGAACCCGTTCTTCGAGGCGAGCCAGGCCGCCTCTTCCGTCCGCCGTCCCTGACGGTCGTGCCACCACGCCATCACGTTGGCGCGGCCGGGGACGGGGCGGACCAGGAAAATATTGCTCGAGGATTGCAGGATCGTCTGCGGGACGCCCTGCGGCGTGTGCGCGCCGGGAACGAACGACATCATCGACCAGCGTCCCTCCGTGCTGCCTTTCAGGTACCGGACGGTCTCCAGATCCATCAGGGCGGCGAGACGCGGCGAGGCCGAGTAACAGACGATGAGTTTCCCGCCGCGCCGGACGAACGCCGTGAGCGCGGCGAGCTGCGCGTTGCCCGGCTGGGAAAGGTAGACGAGGACGGCGACCTTCTTGCCGGAAAGCGTCGCGCCGAGTTCGGTGTCGTCCGCGACGACCGTATCGACCCCCGCCTTGTGGTACCAGCGTTCGACGTGGCGCGCGAGCGCCTGGGCGAAACGCCGTTCGGAAGGGGAGACGGAGGCGGCTCCGTGTATGACGGCGACAGGTACGGCGCGGAGGGACGCCGCGAGCAGGAAAAACAAGAAAGCGAAAAGGCAAAAACGGAGTTTCATGGCGTCAATCGATCTCATTTCCGAGATCGACGGTATCGAGGTCGATCTCTCCCGTGAACACAAATTTTACAGGCCCCGTCAGGGTCATTCCCGTGCAGCGTCGTTTGCGCCAGTCTCCGTCGATCATGAGGTCGTATCCCGAAGGGGTCTTGACCTTGGTCGGCAGGCTGAAGCCGAGGGTTTCGACGGCGACGACCGCGCACGCGACCGCGCCGGTCCCGCACGCGCCGCTTTCGGCTTCGACGCCGCGTTCGTACGTCCGCATCGCGAGCCGGTTCGGGGGACGGACGGAGATGAAGTCCACGTTCGTCCCCTCCGGCGCGAACACCGGATGGAGGCGGAGGGCGCGGCCGAGTCCCGTGACGTCGATGTCCGCGAGGTTGGGCGTCTGCACGACGAAGTGCGGGACGCCGGCGACGATGAAGTCGCCCTTGACCACGGTGCCGTTCACGTTGACTTCAAGCCCGTAGTTGCGGCGGTCGGGATCCGGCATCCAGAGGCAGACGCCCCCGTCGTCCTTGATCTGCGCGTCGACAAGCCCCGCGCAGGTCTCCATCGTCAGGGATTTGCCGCACATCCCGATCCGGTTCGCGAACGCGGCGGCGCAACGGGACCCGTTCCCGCAGAGTTCGACCTCCGTCCCGTCCGGGTTCAGGAAGCGCATCCGGAAATCGGCCTTGTCGGATTTCTGGAGGATGATGATGCCCTCCGAACCGATCCCCGTGCGGCGTCCCGCCAGGGCGGCCATCAGGAAGTGGTCTTCGATCGGGACCGTGCCGTCGCGGTCGTCGATCAGGATGAAATCGTTTGCCGCGCCGTGCATCTTGGTAAATTGGATCTTCATGCGTTCCCCTCCGTTATTAATCCAGCCCGATTCCGAAAATCCGCAGCATACGGCTGCGCAGGTCGCCCTCGTTCTCCAGCGGGATATCCCCGTCTCCCTGGAGGTCAACCAGGTCGGAAAGGATGTTCAGCGTCTCGTTGAGGACGACATCGTTCTCGCCGTCGCCCTTTTTCTTCTCCTGTTCCTCCTCGGCCTCCTCCAGTTTGCGGAGTTCGTTCTCGTGCTTCATGAGGCCGCGCCGGGCCTCGATTTCCAACGGGACTTCCGTGCGCTCGCTCGCCTCGCGGACACGGCGCGTGTAGCGGGTGTAGCGGATGTAACGCTCGTTATGCGCGAGACGGTCGGCGGAGAGTTCTTTCAGCCGGGGCACGAACTTCTGGACATCGCCGACGGGCATGTAGAGCGCGGCGCGGACTTTCGACCAGGGCAGCGCCCCCGGCAGTTTGTCCTCGCCCATCATGTCGAGACCGTCGAGCAGGGACGGGATTACGATGTCGGAATGGACGCCTTTGAGCTGCGTGGAGGATCCGTTGATCCGGAAGAAACTCGCCGTCGTCACTTTGATCGAACCGTATTCCGGCTTGCCGAGCGACATGACGGACTGCACGGTGCCTTTGCCGTGCGACTGCGAATCGCCGACGATGATCGCGCGCCCGTAGTCCTGCAGCGCGGCCGCCACGATTTCGGAGGCGGACGCCGACGCCCGGTTGATCATCACCACCCCGGGCTTCCGGAACGCCATTGCGGAATAGGCGTTCCGGATGGGGAGCGGCCCCACCTGGGACCGTTCCGCCACCTGCACGGCGGGGCCGCTGCGGACGAAAAGCCCCACCAGGTCGATCGCCTCGCGGAGCGAACCGCCGCCGTTGTTGCGGAGGTCGAGGACAAGCCCGGAGACGTTGACGCTGTTGAACGAGGCGATCTGCTTGGCGACGTCCACCGTCGCGCTGCGGAAGCCGGGCTGCCCGTACCGCTTGTCCATCGTTCCGTAGAACGTGGGGAGGCGGACGTAGCCGAGACTGCGGACGGAACCGTCCTTGAGCGTGACGCGCTCGACACGCCCGGTCGCCGCCTGTTCTTCCAGCTTGATCTCCTCGCGGATGAGGTCCACGATTTTCGTGCTGTTGCCGCTCGGGTCGGACGCGGGGATGACTTTGAGGACGACCTTCGTTCCCTTCTTTCCGCGGATCTTGCGCACGACTTTGTTCAAGGGCCAGTGGAGGGTGTTGACAATCCCCTCGTCTCCTTGGCCCACGCCGATCACCTTGTCGCCTTTCACCAGCTTGTACGGGCGCTTGTCGCGTTCGGCGGGACCGCCGGGAATAATCTCCATGATCATCGCGGCGCCGTCCTCGGAACGGAGCTGCGCCCCGATTCCGCACAGCGTGAGGTTCATATCGATGTCGAAGTCTTCCTTGCGCATCGGCGACATATAGTCGGAGTGCGGGTCGTACGCCATCGCGACGGCGCCGAGGAAACGCTGGAGGATCGACTCTTCGTCGAGATCGTCGATGACCATCTTGTACTGTTTGTACTTTTCGGCGATGTTCTCCTCGATTGTCGGCGCGGGGGCATTGGTCGTGCCTGCGGTCGCCGGCGCGGTGTTTGTCGCGGAAGCGGCTTTGTCCGTCTTGTTACTGGCGTTCGCGATGTCGAGTTCCCGGTTGAGCCGGGAAATGAGCAGTTCGTTCTTGACCCGGCGGCGCCACAGGTCGTCTTGCTCCACACGGTCGGCGGGCCAGGGGGCGTTCTTGCGTTTCCACGTGTAGCTCTCCTGTTTGGTGAAGGAGACCGGATGCGCGAGCATATTCGTGACGAATGCGTAACGTTCGCCCAGGCGTTCCCGGAAAAGCCGGTAGACTTCGTACCCGAACGAGACGTCGCCGGATAGAATGGCGTCGTCGATCTTCAACTCCATCTCGGCAAAACGGTCCAGGTCGCTTTGGAGGAAATAGCTGTGGTCGAAATCGAAGGAGGTGATCAGGTTCGTCCATGCCTTGCACGAAACCGAATCGTCCAGCTTCTGGTGCGACAGATGCAACCCCGGCAGCACGCGCGCCACCTTTTCCGCGATTTCCCCGTAATACGGCTGGGGGCGCGGCCCGTCCGATGCGTTTACCCCGCCGGTCGCGGCCAGAAACGCCGCGCAGACGGCAAACACGCCCGTACCAAACATCAGTATCCGTTTCATGCGACTTCTTTCTGCTCCAAGGATTTCACGATGCGTTCCAATTCGTCTTCGGTCAAATGTCCCTCGTGTCCTGTAAGCAGGGCGTTCAGGTCCGAGACGTTGCAAATCAGGATTTCCCCCGCTTGCGCCGGAGGGCCGTCGAAGGTGTCGCTGGCAAAACAAAGGACCGGGGTGCAGGAGGGGGGCTGGGGAAGGCGGCGGCCCAGCAGCGTCTCCGTCAGCGCGGCCTGGCGCGCCGCCTGTTCCAGCGGCGGACGCGACGGTTCGCGCCCGTTCACGAGGATTTTCCCGCCGTTGAGCGTCACACGCCCGGACCAGTATTTCGTTTCGATCGCGAACAACCCCTCCGGACCGGCGACGATGTGGTCGGCGCAGACCCGGTAGGCGAGCGGATAGTCATGGAACACGTGCCACCCCGACGGAAGGCCGCGCAGGACGAACCCCGCCAGCTCTTCGCCGTGCGCCCCTTTGAACCAGCTCGACAACCCGTGCAGGTTGCGGCGCGCCACAAACGAGAGAAGCACAAGCGAAACGGCAAGCGCGACCGCCCCTACGACGCTCTTCACCGTGGGAAGCGTCGCTCCCACGCAGATGCCGCAAATGAACAAAACGAGTATCGTCGGCGCCAGCGCGCGGACAATTCCCTCCGCTCGTGCGCTGTCCCCCGGTTCCCCGTGTATGATGACACCTTTTTTCGTATTCATGGAAATACTATTTTCGCTTTTTTACCCTCTTTAATCAATGTTTTTTTACCGAAAACCGTTACATCGGGCATATCCGCGAATCGTGCAAACACGTAACCACGGAGAACGGGCGAAACGGGAGGGACGCGCTTTGTCGCGTCCGTTCTCCGCGTGGATATACCCCCCGCACGACATCCGACACCCGCGATGCGGTCGCGACGAAGCGCGACCCTCCCCAGAAACGCCACGCACGGGAGGGCGCGTGTCCCCACGCGCCGCATGGGAACGGACGGGACAAAGCCCGTCCCTCCCGCTCTGCCCTCCGCGTAAAAAAAAACGACAACAAAGATTGTCCCGTTTGTCTTGTTTGTCCCGGTTGTCTCTTTTCTCTGCGTTGTGCTTAAAAACACACGGATTTGTTCGCGGCTAACACCGCTCACGGAGGCATATCCGGCCAAAAGACCTGTGTGGATTTGCGTAGATTTGTGGTTCATATTTGTACCTTGTTTTTATCTCACGTGCGGAGAAGGGGAGGGCGCGTGTCCCCACGCGCCGCACGGGAGAGCCGTGCCGGGGGCTGTCCCCATGGTAGCCATAGACCGCATATCGCACGTCACCTAAATCGATTTTTGCGATTTAGGTGACGCAAAAAACGCTCGTATTCTACGTCACCTAAATTTGATATTTTGAATTAGGTGACGTAGATGTCTTGACGGGGGCAATCAAAAAATGATACCATTCCGCCAAAAGGACAAACTGCCGCCATGGAGAATGCTTTTTTTGGTCGTGATGACTTGATGTCGGATTTACTCACGCTTTGGCACAAGCGCGTGTCTTCGTTCGTGACCTGTCGCGGTCGTAGGCGGATTGGCAAATCAACGCTCATTGAACGGTTTGCCATGCGCAGCGGCGCACGGTTCATCAAATTGGAAGGATTGCGTCCAAAGGCGAAGATGACGGCTTGCGACGAATTGGCCAACTTCGCCAACCAGCTTGCCATCCAGACGGGTGCGGAAACAACCGTTCCGCAGAATTGGCTGTCGGCCTTCGTGAGGCTTGAAAGGGAGTTGGATGACAAGGGGCGGACGGTGATCCTGTTGGACGAAGTCTCGTGGATGGCACACGGGGACTTGACTTTCGCGGGAACGCTGAAGATCGCCTGGGACAATTACTTCAAGAAACACCCGAAGCTGGTGTTCGTTGTGTGCGGAAGCGTTTCGACGTGGATCAAGGAAAACATCATTGACGAAGGTTCGTTCTATGGGCGCAGGTCTCTCGATATCGTGGTCCCCGAGTTGCCGCTTTCGGAGTGCGTCAAGTTCTGGGGACGCGCCGTCGAGAGAATCGACGCACGCGAAATTATCGACATCCTCTCCGTCACGGGCGGAGTACCGCGCTATCTCGAGGAAATAGATCCAGGTGTCTCGGCAAATGAAAACATCAGGCGGCTGTGCTTTCGGCCTAAGGCGATCTTGCGCGAGGATTTCGACGAGATGTTCAGGGATGTCGTCTCCCGTCTGCCGACTTTGACGGCATCGATCGTCCGGGCGCTCGTGGATGGATCATTGACTTCGACCGAGGTGGCGGAACGCCTTGGCAAGATGAAGGGCGGGAATGTCTCTGCCGCGCTCGACCAGCTTGTCGAGGTGGGCATGGTGGCGGCCGATGTCGGCAAGAATCCCGTCACCGGCGCGGCGGCTCGCATGAAGCTTTATCGCCTGAAGGACAACTATTGCCGTTTCTACCTGAAGTATATCGAGCCGGAAAAGGAGGCCATTGACAAAGGGGTTTACACGCTTGGTTCTTTGGATCAGCTGGACGGCTGGCAGTCTGTCCTTGGCCTTGCGTTCGAGAACATGGTCGTCAACAACACGGCCAGCCTCCTTCAACCGTTGGGCTTGGCGTCTTCGTTGGTCGTATCTGCCACTCCGTACAGAAAGGCGGGGAGGGGGAATCCACGCGGCTTGCAGATCGACCTTCTGCTCCAGACGCGCAGGTCGGTCTGCCTTGTTGAGGTGAAGAGGCAGCGTGAAATAGGAAGAGAGGTCATTGACGAAATGGCAGAGAAGGTGCGTCGGCTTCCGCGTCGCGACGGCCTTTCGGTGCGCACGGCTCTCGTCTATGAAGGACATCTGTCGCCAATTGTCGAGGCGGACGGCTATTTCGACGCAATCATTCCCTTCAGACGGCTGATGGGACTGTAAAGTTGACGCGGCGGTTGAGGACAACCGCCCTCCCGCCTCCGCGCCTCTGCGTGAGACATTCAACAGAGGGTTTCAGGGGCTATTTTTATTTTTGACAATGGTGACAGTTGTGAACAATTGGGATTTGTGAACATTCTCTGTTTGTTCAATCGTCAACGTGTTACAACACTAGGGCGAGCGTTAGCGATGCCTGTCCGTGTACGTCCGTGGTTTTCTTTACAAGGAGGCACGGACGAAACAGTCCCGTAACGAAAGGATTGGCCGTGCAGAAGTGTAGTTATGGTAAAAAAGTACACAGAAAAATGGTTTTGGCTTGACAAGTGCGGGGGGGGGGTAAACTAACAGACATTTACGCTAGGAGAGAGGTAACGCCCATGATGAGAGTACAATCGGTTGTCTATGCCGCGTTTGCGGCTATCTTCGCGACGTCCGCCACAATGGCATCTATATCCGACCTTGACAGCCAGAAGTACCGATGGGACTTCTCGAAGGGTGCGTATAGCTACATCGGCAACGGCACCGATCCTCTGGTGGAGAAAAACGCTTCATATCCGAGTACCTTCAAATCGACGGAAGGCCCGAACGGCAAGGGAAGTGCGGTTTATGTCGATGGTACTACATGGGGCGAGGCGTTCGGTACGAATGACAGTCCGACCGACTTGAATGCTCACTGGACGCTCGCGATGTGCTTCCGGCCCGGTGAACTTGACAACGGCATCGCGCTTTCCATGGGGCGACTCAACGTGAAGAACCGCAAGGAGATCGCGCTCTGCTCGTCGTCCGATCCCAGCAAATTCTACATC
>JAGAEL010000051.1 GCA_017613085.1 Kiritimatiellia bacterium
GGCGGAATGTCCCGCGTGCGGCATGACCTTCGAGGTCCCGTTCTTCTCCGACCCCGGTACGCTGCACGGCAGCGACCTGGACAGCCATTCGCCGAATCCCAAGGAAATGGAAGAGATGAAGAGCCGCACCATCCGGATCGAAGTCCCGGATGATTTGTAAAGGAACGAGAGGGTTCGGGATGAAGGGGATCAAAAGACGAGGTTTTCTCGCAACGGCCGCCGGCGCGTTGGCGTCGGGCGTGTTTGCGGCGGACACGGAGACGGATGCCCGTGCGGCGGCGAACGTGAAACGGAACTGCAATCCGGAGATCATGGCCAGGATCGATGCCTGGGAAGGGGAGACGGATCTCACCAAGTCGGAGGATTACGCCCGCTACCGGCGCGACGGCAAGACGCGCGGACTTGTTTCGCTGGAAAAGGTGGAACGCGCCTTCGAGAAGGTGTTCCGCGAGGTGAAGGAGACGAAGGTCGAATCGATCCCCGCCGTCTGGAGCGTCTACAACATGGGGTATGTCGTCAAGACGCCGCAATCGGTTTTCGCCATCGACCTCGTCCACCGGCGGGCGCGCGAATTCGCGCCGATTCTCGATTTCGCGCTGGTCACGCACAACCACGGCGACCACTTCCACGGCGAGCTTTACAGCCGCCTGGACGGCGCCGGGAAGGTCGTGATTTCAAACTTCCTCGACAACTACGGCGTGTGGGGCCGGACCAAGAAGATGTCCGGCGGCGGCTACACCCGAGCCGAAAAGGAATTCGTCCTCAAGGACGTGCGGATCCGCACGTCGCTCGTGGACCACAACTCGTACCTGATCGACTTCACGACGGCCTTTGAAATCCGCGTGGGAGACTGGACGCTGTTCCACACCGGCGACTGCGGCGTCTCCACAAAGCTCCGCACCACCTGGGGCAGCCCCGACCTCTGGCTCTTCTTCCCGATGGGCAGCATCGACGTGGCGGACGCCGTGCGCCGCGTCCGCCCGAAACGTGTCGTTTTCGGGCACCTCTGGGAACTCGGCCACAAGACGGGGCGCCTCAAGGCGCCGTTGATCAAGCGTTCCCTCAAAGCGGCGTCGCCCTTCTGCGGCGACGTGGCCCCGGCGTTCTGGGGCGATCGGATCATCTGACGAAAATCAAGGAGAAGAAAGCCGTGTCACATCCAGCTACATCGTTCAACAGGCGGGCGTTCCTGCGGTGCGGAGCCGCTGCGGGGGTCGTCGCGGGATTCCCGACCATCCTTCCGTCGCGCGTCCTGGGAGCGCAGGCGCCGTCCAAGAAACTCGCGCTCGGCGTCATCGGTTGCGGACGCATCGCCCATACCTTCAACGTGCCGTCGTGCCTCGCCAACGGCGGGAAGAACCACTGTGAGTTTATCGCGCTCTCGGATGTCGATCTCGTGCGCCTCCGCAGCCTCAGGGGACGCCTCGCCGGGAAGAAGATGCAGGGGCGGGACCTCGTCGCCGATGCGCGTTGTTACCAGGATTACCGGAAGCTGCTGGCGGATCCCGCGATCGACGGCGTGCTCATCGCCACGCCGGATTTCTGGCACGCGCAGATGGCCGTCGAAGCCTGTCTCGCCGGGAAGGACGTCTTCCTCCAGAAGCCGATGGCGTTGACGGTCGGCGAAGGCCGCGCCATCCTGAACGCGGCGAAAAAGTGCGGGCGTATCCTGCGTACCGGCACCCAGCAGCGCACGGAGGAGAACTTCATCCACGCCGTCGAATGTGTGCGCGAAGGCCGTATCGGCAAGGTGGTATGCGTGGAGGTGGGCGTGCCGGATGACCCGAAGGAATACAACCTCCCGCTCGAAGAGCCGGTTCCGGCGGATTTCGACTGGAACCTGTGGCAGGGTCCCGCGCCGGAGGCGCCTTACGCGCAGATCCGCAGCCACCAGCGCGGCGCGGCCGGGAAGGTGAACTTCGCGCGGCCCGGCTGGATGACGATCCAGTCGTACACCATGGGCATGGTCGCCAACTGGGGCGCGCACCACATGGATACGGCGATTCGCGGGCTCGGCGAGGAACTCGGCGGCCCCGCGACGGTGGAAGGGACGTGCGAATATCCGAAACGCAGGCTGTGGGACGTACACGGCGAGTGCGACATCACGTGGACGTATCCTTCCGGCGCGACGATCAAAATGGGTTCGACCCGCAAGTACCCGTGCGGGGTGCGGTTCATCGGCGAGAAGGGCGATTGGGTGTTCTGCGGTTTCGCGGGGAAGCAGACGAAAAGCGACCCCGTGGGCGTTTCCACGAGCAGGCTCACCGGGATGCCGATCGCCGCGAACCGCAAGGGCATCATCGAGGATCCGGTCGCCAAGCCGCTCTTGCGCCCGATGGAGCACAACCGCGAGTGGGTGGAAGAGATGCGCACACGCGGCCCGCTGGCCATGCCCCTTGAAGAGGCGCAGCGCACGTCCGTCGCCTGTGTACTCGGCTACACCGCGCTGAAGCTCGGCCGGAAACTCAAGTGGGACGCCAAGGCCGAACGGTTCCTCGACGACGCGGAAGCCAATAAGACCCTTTTCCGCGAGGAACGCGCCGGTTTCGGAGTCAAGCAGTACCTGAAAGACCTTGCGTAACGGGAGATGGGGGGGATTGTACCCCCTCGAAAGTTGCACATTTTCGATACCCATACCCCTCGAAAATTGCATATTTTCAACTTTCCTACCCCTCGAAAGTTGCATCCGGTTCACTTTTTGGCATCAACTTTCTCGATGATGCCCTCGACAAAGAGCATCACATCCTCCGTCTTTTGTCTCACGCTGAGGCGCAGAGACGCGGAGGAAAGAACGGGAGGGACGGGCTTTGTCCCGTCCCTCCCCGGACTTTGTCGCGTCCGAGTGGCGGCTGTCGGGTGTCGCCTGTCGTGCGGGAGGGCGCGTGTCCC
>JAGAEL010000052.1 GCA_017613085.1 Kiritimatiellia bacterium
CCTTTTCGGAACGCTTCCCGGATTCTTCTTCGTCCCCGTCCTCATCTCCGTTTCCGCACGCGGTGAATACGGGCATGGTCAGGATGATCGCGAAACAAACGATGAACAATTTGCGTAAGACTTTGGCGGATGACATGATCCTTTACTCCGATCCGAGGTGATTGAGAGCTTCCCGGGCGTTCAGGTTGCCCTGATCGACGGCTTTCCGGTACCAGATCGCGGCTTCGACGATGTCTTTTTCGACGCCCCGGCCGTATTCATAGCAGACGCCGAGATCGTACTGCGCCTCGGCAAAGCCCTGATCGGCGGCTTTCCGGTACCAGTTCGCCGCCTCGTTCAAATCCTTTTCGACGCCCCGGCCGCGTTCGTAACACTCGCCAAGTCTGCACTGCGCTTCGGCAAATCCCTGATCGGCGGCCTTGCGGTACCAGACCGCGGCTTCGACGACATCCTTTCCGACGCCGCCCCGGCCGTATTCGCAGCATTCGCCGAGCTTGCATTGCGCTTCGGCAAGTCCCTGATCGGCGGCCAACCGGTACCATTTGACGGCCTCATGGATGTCTTTTTCGCCACCCCAGCCGTATTCGCGGCATTCGCCGTACCTGTATTGCGCGGCGGCATGGCCCTGTGCCGCGGCCGGACCGAACCATTTCGCGGCTTCCGTCCTGTCTTTTGCGTTGAAGCGGCAAACGCCGAACATGTATTGCGCATCGGCGAGCCCCTGTGCCGCGGCCAGTCCGAACCATTTTTCCGCCTCCTGCTCGTCCTGTTCCGTCCCGTAGCCGTAATAACAGCAGACCCCGAGGTTGTACTGAGCCGGGGCATAGCCCTGTTCCGCGGGGTTCCGGTACCATTCGATGGCTTCCTTCAGGTTCTTTTCGACGCCCTTGCCGTATTCGCAGCAGACGCCCATCGCGTACTGGGCGATGGCGAGTCCCTGTCCGGCGGCTTTCCGCCACCAGGCGATGGCTTCGTTGAGGTCCTTATCGACGCCTTTTCCTTCCTCGAAGCACTGTCCGAGCTTGTACTGCGCCTCCGGGATGCCCTGGTCGGCGGCGGCGCGGAACGATTCGGCGGCCTTGCGGTACCATTCCGCAGCCGTCGACGTATTCTTGTCGACGCCTTTTCCCTCCTCGAAGCACTGTCCGAGCCAGTATTGCGCCTCGGGATTGCCCTGTTCCGCCGCCTGACTGAAGTACGTCACTGCGGCTTCGTAATCCCCCTGAAGGAATGCGAGATTGCCCTGAAGCAGAGCCTCGTCGCCTTTCCCGCCGCCGAAATGCAGCGTCGCATCCTCTTCCTTCTGCGTACCGGTCCCGTTAAGGTCCAGGTCCTCGTCGGCGTTTTCATCGACCTTCTTTCCGCAGCCGGAAAAGACGGAAGCCGTCAGGAGAGCCGCGGAAACGAGGAGCCCGGCGGACGCTCTGCGGAGAATGCGGCTGGCTGATGACATGGTTTTGTGCCTTTCTGGGGTAAGCGGCGGAGAAAGCGGAACGCTGTCACTCTTTCATCCGATTTGCGATCCGTTTTTCGACTGCGTCGAACAGCTCGTCGGCCTCGGTCCGGCGGACAGTCGCGGCGTTCAGGTACCACGCCTCCAGGGCGCGGCGGTTCTCCGGCGAGGTCTTCAGATAGCGGAAGAGATGGAACATGTCGGTGGCGATCTGCGGCGTGCCGATGGCCGAAAAGCGGCAGTCGGCGACGTCGATCCAGAGGAACTTCATGCCGTCGGCGTCCTTGCGGTACAGGAGGTTGGCGGGCGTGAAGCCCCGGTGAACGATCCCGAGGTCGTGCAGTCTGGCCAGCAGGCTCAGGTTGCCGCGGCAGAACTCCAGAAACAGCGGTTCGTCGCCAACGTGGATGCCGTCGCGGAAGAAATCCAGCCCGGTGCGGTAATCGTCGATGAACCGCGAGACAAGAAACGTGTTTTTCAGCACGAATCCGCAGCGCGTTTCGCCCACGGCCAGCAGATCGGGCAGAGGGAAGCCCAGATCCGCCAGCATCACGTAGTTCGCGGCTTCGGAGGCGCAGGAGGCCGGACGGAAGAGATACTGCTGGAAGTTTCTGATCTTGAAATAGCTTTTGTAAGCGACATCGAACCCGCGCGACGTGGCGGCCCGGAGGACGAACTTGGTGCGCGTATGCCAGATCGTCGGGGAGATCCCCCCGTCCGGCCGGAACGATCCCGCGTCCGAAAGGCGGTCGAATTCGTCGGCGAAATCCTCCCGCACCCAGCTCCATGAACGGTACAGACGGATCATCCGCGGAGAAAAAACGGACGTGATCTGGCGGTGTTTCATCGTGACGTGCGCCGTCAGCGGCTGAACTGCGTGCTGTGCAGACGTTTGTAGACGCCGTCCTCGCGGGCGAGCAGATCGGCTTCCTTGCCGCTCTCCACGATCCTGCCGTTCTGCATGACCAGGATCATGTCGGCGTTGCGGATGGTGCTCAGACGGTGGGCGATGGCGAAGACCGTGCGGTTGGACATCACGCGGTTCAGGGCCTCCTGCTCGAGTTTTTCGGTCACGGTGTCGAGAGCGCTGGTCGCCTCGTCGAGGATCAGGATGGGCGGATTGCGGAGGATGGCCCGCGCGATGGAGATGCGCTGTTTTTCGCCGCCGGAGAGCTTGAAGCCCTTCTCGCCGACCTCGGTGTCGTAGCCCTTCGGATGCGGGCCGTTCACGATGAACTCGTGCGCGTTGGCGAGCTTGGCGGCGGCGACGATCTCGTCCATGGTGGCGTCGGGCTTGCCGTAGGCGATGTTCGCGGCGATGGTCTCGTTGAACATGATCGCCTCCTGGTTCACCACGCCGATCATGTGGCGGAGCGAGGCGATCTTGTAGTCGCGGATGTCCACGCCGTCGATCATGATGGAGCCGGAATCGACGTCGTAGAAGCGCGCCAGCAGATTCGCCATGGTCGACTTGCCGGA
>JAGAEL010000053.1 GCA_017613085.1 Kiritimatiellia bacterium
ACGGCGCGTCGGGGCCGCCGGAGACGAGGTTCTTCCACGTGCGGTTCGTCGTGCTGTGCGGCTGGTCTGCGCCGGCGTTGCGGATGCCGTCGAAGTGCCCCACGAGGTCGCCCTGCTTCGCATACGCGCCCACGTCCATCAGCGTCGCGCCGGAGGCAAAACGCGAATCGTTGATTTCCAAATGACTGTTGTAGTCCGCGTTGTAATCGGCAATCATCGTGGCGAGGTTCGTCTTCATCGCGCCGCCACGGTTGGTGGTGATTTCGTCAACGCCCTTCTGCGCAAGCGTGAACGCAGTCGCGTCGCTGTCGCACGTCCACACCGCAAACGCATAGCCCGCCGCCTTCACGGCGGCGACGTCCTCGGCGGAGAAGTTGGCGGTATAGACAATGTCAACGCCCGTCGCGTTGTTGTTCTGGATGGCAGAAACAAGCCCCGCCCCCGTGTAGGAGCTGCCCGAATAAAGCAGCCACGCCTCATAGTCCGGGAGAGCCGTGCGGATGGCCGAGATGAGCGAAAAGTCAAACGCGATGAACACCACGCGATTGCTCGTCGCAAGCGGCTGCGCCCGTACCGCCTCAACGACGTTTGAGACAAGGTTGTTCGCGCCGTTACCCTTCAGCTCGATGATGCAGCGCGTCGTGGAGTTCATGGAGAGGAGCGCAAGGTAGTCTTCGAGCTTCGGAAGCGTCTCGCCTTCCCATTCCGTGCCGATCCACGAGCCAAACGCGCCCACGCGCACGTCCTTGAGGTCGTTCCACGAAGAGGCGGTGACGGTGAGGTTCGTGCCGGAGCCTGCGGTGCGCCCGGTCGTCGAGTCGTGGATGATCACGGGCACGCCGTCCGACGTGCAATAGACGTCGCACTCGACGCCATCCACGCCGCGCTCGAACGCGAGGCGGAACGCCGCCATCGTGTTTTCGGGGCGGTCCTGCGACTCGCCGCGATGCGACATGATGCGCGGCATTGTTACGTCGCTAAGAGCCGTCGTACACATTGCGAACACCGCCGCGACGGCGGTGAAGACTACCTGAAATGACTGTTGGTGTTTCATTTGTTGACCTTTGCTACGTTGGTTGTACCCACAAAATGCGTCTTTCAGTATACAGCCCCCCCACACCCACATCAAGTAAAATTTATGACACTAGCCTTTAGTGGTAAGGGCGTTGACACAGGCGGCAAGTTCTTCGCGTGTGTACGGTTTTCCGAGAAAACGGTCATATCCCGATTCGGCGAATTTCTGCTGAACGGTTTCCTCCGGTTGCCCGGAGACGATTGCGACGGGAATGTCTTTCCGGATCTCGCGGAATTCGGAGAGCAGTTCGACGGTGTCCAGCTGTCCGAGACGCGCGTCCAGAAGCACAAGGCTCAAACGGTCTGCATTTTTCTGGTAGGCGGTCCACGCGGTACGCGGATCGCCCGCCGTGATGACCTCCACCGACATCGATTTCAGCAGGATAGCGGTCGTCTTCAAAATGAAAGGATCGTCGTCCACCAGCAAGGCGCAGACGTTCCGTTTCCGGGATTCCTCCGGCTTCGCGGGCTGCGGCTCGCCGTCGCCGGCGGCGGGGGCTTCAGGGGTCTGGCTCGAGACGGGCAGCCAGATACGGAAGGTCGTACCGACGCCGAGGGTCGATTCCAGTTCGATTCCGCCTTCATGCGCGCCGACGATACCGAAAACCGTGGCCAGCCCGAGGCCGCGCCCCATCGATTTCGTCGAATAAAACGGCTCGAACATCCGCTTCTGGACTTCCTGCGGGATGCCCGGCCCCGTATCCTGGATCTCGTAGACCACGCCAGGCCCCGGCATCGGCGGGTTCGGCCCGAAGTAAGGCTCGTCAGCGGTCAACGTATGCGGGTAGGTCGAGATGCAGATCCGGCCGTTCATCCCGTTCATCGCCTCCGAGGCGTTTTTCAGCAGATTGATGATGACCTTCCAGAACTGCATCGGGGCGATATCGACGGGGGGGAGGTCGCGTCCCAGGCGGAAGTCCACGGAGACGTTCGGGGCGACCGTATTGTCGATCAACTGTTCCAATTCGCGGATGGGGTCGTTCGGATCCTGCACCCGGAACACATAGGGGGCGTTCCCGGCGTAGGTCATCAACTCCTTCGTCAAAGCCCGCCCCCGCGACGTCGCCGCCCGGATGGTGGCGAACAGTTCCTCCATATCAGAGCCCACGCCGGCCGCCTCCTTCGCGGCGATGGCGTTGAGGATGATGGTGAGGATGTTGTTGACGTCGTGCGCGATACCCGCCGAGAGCGTACCCAGACTGTCGACGCGGCGCGCGGCGTCCTCGCGTTCCTGAATCTTCCGGCGCGCCTCCAACTCGCGCCGCCGGCTGCTCACGATCAGCCGGCGGCGGTTCGCCAACTGACTGCGCAACTTCTCCTCGCGGCGGTGAAACAGGATCATCGCGGGACAGGCAAGGAACAACACGCCTGCGCCGCCCGTCAGCAGCGAAGCCCAATCTAGCCCGGAACAACCGGCGCGCGCACCGACTCCGCCCTTGGCGGGAAGGAAACAGCCGGCGACGTAAAACAAGGCCGCCATCCCCGCAACGAGGCAGAGGGCGGTGAACACCCCCCGTCCGCGAATTCTCCTGAACTTCAAAAACATGAAACGAGGATTTTAACAAATGCCAAGCCCTCTGTCTATGCCGAAATTGAGGCAAGAAGCGACGAAAAAGAAAATTGCCAGAAGGACCGGTTCGTGCTAGACTGTTTTCACACGACAAAGGAGGATTCTATCATGTTCAACGACCTTACCCCGTGCGCCGGATGCGGGCGCAAGGACTTCATCTACGGACTTTTCGCCGCCGCCGCGCTCGCCAAGGGGGCTTTCGCCCGCGAACTGGGCGATTTCTTCGCGGCCCTGCCGGCCCCCACCCCGAAGGAGGCGATCCCCGACAAGACGGGCGCCGTCAAGGTGCGCCTCGTCTTCTCCATCTGGGACGAGGTGCAGGTGCGGAAGACCTGGCCCAACGCCGGTTTCGATTTCCGGCCGGTGATGAAAAACATCGCCGACGCCCTGAACGCCGGTGTGCCGGGGGTGAATTTCATCCCCGCGATGGCGTATGACAGCAAAGGCGCCCGGCAGATCCTCGACGAGGACGCGAAGGCCGGCGACGTGAAGGGGTACCTCGTCATCCAGATGAACTCCTGGCCGGACGCCCTCGGCGGAATCGCCAAGGCCGGCAAACCGACGCTCTTCTGCAGTTTCCCCTACTCCGGCATCGGCGGATGGGACGTGCAGAACGCCAAGATGCTGCGCAAGAAACAACCGAACTACGCCTTCATGAGTTCGCTCGATTTCCGCGACACGATCGGCGCCGCGCGCGCGTTCGAGAAGTTGAAGGACGGCACGGGCGAGGATTTCGTGAAAGCCGCGACGGCCTACCGCCTGGCGCGCACGCCGCCGGAAACGGGGATCAAACCCTGCGAAGGCCCGCTCGACTGCCTCTCCCCCGAAGAGACGCTTGCCGCCGTGAAGGGCAAGAAGATCCTTTCCGTCGAAGGGTGTAACAAAGCGACGAAAGAGAAGATCCTGAAGGACTTCGGCATCCTCGTGGAAGACGTCAAGTTCGACGAACTGAACGCCGCGTGGGAGAAGGTGCCGGACGCGCTCGCACGGGAAAAGGTCGCCGAATGGAAGCGCACGGCGCGGAAAATCGCGGGCGTCTCGGACGAGACGCTGTTCGGCTGCGCGAAACAGTTCTACGGCATGAAGGAGGTTTTGAAGGCGCACGGCGCGGTCGCGATCTCCGTCAACTGCCTGGGCGGCTGCTACACCGGCAAGCTCCACGCCTACCCCTGCCTCGGCTTCATGGAACTGCAGGATCTCGGCCTCTTCGGCACGTGCGAGAACGACATCCGTTCCACGACGGCGATGGTGGTGTTCCATGCCATGACGAAAGGCCGCATGGGATACATCTCCGACCCCGCGATCGACTCCTCGCGCAGGGCGATGATTTTCGCGCACTGCGTCTCGACGCGCAAATTCTTCGGACCGGACGGCGATCCCGCCCCCTTTGAAATCGAAACGCACTCCGAAGACCGCCAAGGGGCTTCGGTGCGGGTGATCGCCCCGAAGAACTACCCCGCCACGACCGTGCAGTTCCACTTCACGGGGAACGGCGGAACGGGCTGCGTGTTGGTGCAGACCGGGCGCGTGATCGGGAACGATCCCGACGACCGCGCCTGCCGTACCAAGATCGTGACCGAGGTCACCGGCGACTTCGAGAAGTCCTACCGGCTCTGGGATCTCTGGGGCTGGCACCGCGTCACCTTCTTCGGTGACTTCAAGAAGGACGTCGAAGCCCTCGCGAAGAAGATCGGCTATCGCGTGATTTACGAGTCGTAAGCCCTCCGCGTGCCGCCGGTTCAAGGACCGGCGGCACAAGACTGAACATGAGAAGCCGTGTTGTAGCGATTGCGACCGCCGTCCTCTTTCTTCTTGCCGTCGCGTTTTTCCTCTGGCAGATGACCAGACCCGGATGGGGATTCGATTTCCGTCTCCGGTACAACGAACTCACCTGCCTCCGTGCGGGCGTCGATCCGTTCCTCGTCTGGTCCGGGAAAGCCGAGATTCCCGGCTTGAAGCCGTACACCAATGAGGCGATCGCCTACCTCCTAACCGCCGGCGCACATTCCTTCGTCCACACCTACACACCCTGGACCTACACGCTTCTCTATCCCTTCGCCCTGTTGGCGTATCCCGCCGCCCTCGCCTGCTGGCGGCTCGTTCTGAGTCTCTGCTTCGCGCTGCTGCTCCTGTTCGCCTACCGGACTGCGCACCGCGTCCGTGGCAAACCGACCGACGGCCTGCTCGCCCTCGCGGCCGTCTCGGCCTACGTCTCGCTCAACTTTGAAAACGGGGTCGCCTTGAACTTCGGGCTCCTCCTCGCCGTGGCGGTCTGCACGATGGGGTGGTTCCTGAACAGGGGACGCGAACTCGCCGCCGGCGTCTGCCTCGCGCTGCTGATGATGAAGCCGCAGATCGGCGCGTTGTTCACCCTCCCGCTTCTGCTCCAACGCAGGTACAAAACCCTTGCCGCCGGCGCGGTCCTCTGTCTCGCCGGAACCCTGCCGCCCGCCCTTCTCTGCCACCGGTCGCCGCTCGACTTGATCCTACAGGTTTTGCAAGCCGGGGTCTACACCCGGCGGACCACGTTTTTCCCGGGATGCGTCTACGCCGCCCTGTCGCGGCACCTCTGCGCCGCCGTTCCGTTCGCCGTGAGCGCCCTTCTCGGCGCGGCGCTCTGCGTGTGGCTCTGCTGGCGTCTGCGCAATGAACGCGACAACCTGTTGGTGCTGAGCGCCCCGGCCATCGTCTGCGTCGCCTGGACGTACTCGACAATCCACGACCGCCTTGTGTACGCCCTTCCCATCATCCTCCTTGTCTGCGCGTTCTGCCAGGAGCGGGATAAGAAGATTCGCGCCGCGCTTTTCGCCCTGCTTCTTTTCCTTCCGTTCGCCGTCCTCTACCAATACTTCTGCTGGCTCATCCCCAACGTTCCGCCGTCCCTCATCCGCGCCTCGTTCATCTGGCATTCCGCGCACGAACTCCTGTCGCTTTTCCTGCTCGCGGGATTCTGCCTCTGGCTTTCCCGCGATCCCTTCCGGAAGGAGGCGGCATGAACAGCGAAACGCCTTTTCTCGTGATCGGCGCGGGGCCGGCCGGCTTGACCGCCGCCCTCGAACTGGCGCGGGCGGGTATGCCGGTCGAAGTCCACGACGCGGACGGCCGCGCCGGC
>JAGAEL010000054.1 GCA_017613085.1 Kiritimatiellia bacterium
AAGGGTGCCAAGGGAATGATCCCCCTCCGCACTCTGGAAAAGTCGGGACGCCTCGAGGAGTTCTTCAACTACAGGCTACGGCACCTGCGGCAGGTCGTCTGCGTCGCTTCGTGACCCATGCAGAAAAAACTCTTTGCACCCTCTAAGCTGCCCCCCGTGTTCCCCATGATTTCGCCGTTCTCGGCACGGGATTCAAGGACCGACCGGAGGTCTTCCGCCGCCATCAGAAGGCGGGTGAGTTCCCCCGGTTTGACGTTTTTTTTCGCGAAGGCGCGGAAAAAGGTTTCATACGCCCCGGCCATCTCCGTGAACATAAGGTCGCGCCCCAACGTCGTCACCCGGATCAGATCCGCCTGGCGCAGGGCCAGCGTCTTCACTTCGGGATCCTCGAACCTTTCGATTATCTGGCGCGGCGAATAGCCCCTCCCGTTCGTATTCTCAAAAAAGCGCGGATAGAGGAACAGCTTGTCCCGGAAACGTCGGACAATCCCCGGCGTCGTGATGCCCGGCTGCTTGACGACCCGCTTCTCGGCGAGCATCCGCCGGTCGATCTGACGGTCGAACGCGAACAGGTCGTCCGTCCCGCCCAAAATCTTCGCGACGGACTGCGGCGTCCAGGGGTTCCCCTTCGCGGCGTGGCGCAGGGCGAGTTCCAACGGGAGCAGATTGTTCCGCTTTTCCATAAACCAGCTTGCCAGAAGCGCGGCGACGGCGGGTTCGCTCATCGCGGCCCTGCTTTCCATCGCGAAGAGGTCGTGCGCGGGCGGGAGGCACGCGCGCGACCAGAGCAGCAACGCCCGGTCGACGTCGGTCTGGCGGCTGGAACGGTCGAGGTAACGGATCACGCCGTTGACCAGCCACATGGGAATCTCGGCGGGCTTCGTCCCCGCCGCGAAAGCGGCGTCAAAAACCCAGAGGCGGAGCAGGGCGACGCAGATGCAGCGGCGCAGTTCATGCAGATCCGAACTCTTTGCGTCCGGCAGGAAGATGGTTTCGCAGTCGCCCCCGTGTACATCGATCGTGCGCGAAAGGCGGACATCCGTGGCGCCGTCCTGGCGGTCGCCGATCAACACCTCCAGGATTCCGTTCTCCGGGGCAAATTTCAGCTGGGTGGCCCGTCCCAGTTCCTCGCGCACCCGTTCCACGAAAACCAGCACCGGGGCGCGCAAGGACATCTGCGCGGCGCGCGCCTTGATCATCACCACCCCGTCCCGCGAATAGACGGGGGCGGAATAGAGGCGTTCACGCGGGGAACGCAACGGTTCCTCGGCCCGCACGGGGCAGGCGAGGAAAAGGCAGAATAAAAAAAGAAAAATCCCCCGCTTCCTCACCTCTCCGCCTCCAGATGAAACGGCTCGATACAGCGCGGCAGGATGCCGTTCAGCAGCGCGAGGAGAATGCCGTAGTTCGTCACAGGGACACCCGCCGCCCGTCCTTCGGCCACGCGGCGGCAGAACTCGCGCCGGTTCAACATGCACCCCCCGCAATGGACGATCAACGCGAAGCCGCCGAGGTCGCGGGGATACCCCATGCCCCGGGCGTGTTCAAAGACAAGCCGCTTGCCCGTCTTCGCGGCGAGCAGACGCGGTATTTTCACCGTCCCGATGTCGTCTTCTTGCCGATGGTGCGTACAGCCTTCCGCGACCAGTACGCGGTCGCCGTCCTTCAACGCGGCCACCGCCTTCGCCCCCGCCATCAGCATGGCGAGGTCGCCCTTGTAGCGGGCGAAAAGGATGGAAAACGAGGTGAGCGGGACGGTGACCGGAACAATCCTGGAGACGACGGCAAAGGCTTGCGAATCCGTGATCACGAGGGACGGCGGGCGGGCGAGCGAGCGAAGCGCGGATTCCAACTCCGTCTCCTTCACCACCAGCGCGTAGGCGCCGCTGTCCAGCACGTCGCGGAGGGTTTCCTGCTGCGGCAGGATCAACCGTCCCTTCGGCGCGGCGGAATCGATCGGCGTCACCAGCACCACAAGGTCGCCCGGTTTTAACAGGTCGCCGACAATCCGGCGTTCCTCCCCGACGGGGACGGCGGCGACAAGGCGGCCGGCGAGGGCGGGAATCCCCTCCCCCGTTTTCGCGGAACAGGCGAGCCACCCGTCGGGGGGCGTCGCCCCGGACGCGAGGTCGCACTTGTTCAACACGCAGAGGCAGGGTATGCCCTTCGCGCGGATCCGGGCCAACGCCTCCTCGTCGGCGGCGCAGACGCCGGTCTCCGCGCTGACGACGAGCACCGCGACATCCGTCTTGTCCAGGACTTCAAGCGCACGGCGCACGCGCATCCCGCCCAGCGCGGGGTCTTCGTCGTCCAGTCCCGGCGTGTCGATGAGTTCCACGGGGCCGACAGGCTGCAACTCCATCGCCTTGTAGACGGGGTCGGTCGTCGTTCCCTTCACGGGGGAGACGATGGCGACCTCCTGCCCCGCAAAGGCGTTCAAAAGGCTCGACTTGCCGGCGTTGCGGCAGCCGAAAAACGCGATATGGATGCGTTCGCCGCGCGGCGTTTCGTTCAGCGTTGACATATCTTCCGATACTTCCGCGTTGCATCGGCGATACATTCCATCACCGCACGGGACGTGATGGTCGCGGCGGTGATCGCCTCGATCTCGCCGCCGTCCTTCTTGACCTTCCATTCACCCGAAAGGGAACGGCCGCGCAAAGGTCCGCGGAACTCCTCGTCCGACAGCTTCATGCCGAGGCCGGGGGTTTCGGCGGCCTTGATCACCTCGAAATCCACCAGCCTGCCGTCCATGCCGAGTCCCACCATCAGCACGATTTCGCCGCCGTAGCCGTTGGAGGAGACGCCGTCCACGGCGATCGCCGCCGGCTTGCCCCCCTTTTCCGCGAGGAAGTACGACAATCCATCGAAGGAGCACTTCTTCGGGGTCTCGCACCCTTCCGGCATGACGGCCGCCGCCGCACGGACGGTCTTCTGTTCCAGCGCGCGGGCGATCGGATCCTTCGTGATCCCGAAGACGTACGCGAGAACGGAGGAACAGACCAGGCAGATGACGGTCAACACAAGAATCAGTTTCGGCATTTCCTTCATGTCCATGACCCCCTAGGCGCGCTTGACCGTCCCGAACACGCGGTTCTTCGTCCAGCGGTTGATAAGCGGCACGAGCGCGTTCATAATCAAAATCGAAAAACAGACCCCCTCCGGATAGGCGCCGGTCTTCGAGGTCCGGATCAACATGGTGACGAGACCGCACCCGATACCGAACACGAGTTTCCCCTTCCCCGTGATCGGCGAGGTGACCATGTCCGTCGCCATGAAGAAGGCGCCGAGGAAAAGTCCGCCGGAAAGCACGTGCAGGACAGGCGGGAACGCCCCCTCCGGATCGCACCAGGAAAGGACGAGCGCGTAGAGGAACACCGTCAGGATGAACGAGACGGGAATGTGCCAGGAGATCACCTTCCGGAAGAGAAGGTAGAGACCGCCGAGAAGCAGGGCCGCCGCGCACGTCTCGCCGAGACTGCCGTTCAAATCCGAACCCAAAAAGAAATTACGCAGCAGGTCCCCGTTCAAACCGAAATCCGCCAGACTTTGGCCGTTCTTCAACGCCGCCTTGGCGAACCCGAGCGGCGTCGCGCCGGTCAGCGCCTCGACGCCCGCCGAAGCGGCTTTCGAGGTGGCCGCCGTCATTCCTTCCGCCCCGCCCGGCGCGAACGCGAGCCCGTTCATCCATCCCGAACGGCTCCACGTCGTCATCGCGCCGGTGAAGGAGACCAGCATGAAGGCTCGCCCGGCAAGGGCGGGGTTGAAGGGATTGTACCCGAG
>JAGAEL010000055.1 GCA_017613085.1 Kiritimatiellia bacterium
TCGCTCAAGCTCTCGCAAACCTACACCATGACGCGCGAGGCGTTCGAGGGTACGCTGACGCTCTACAACGGCCACGAATCGGTGCCGATGACGAACGTGTGGCTGGAACTCCAGATCACGAACGAACAGGGTGACAACTGCAACGGGTTGTTCGAGATCAGCGCGAAATCCGGTGGCGCGTTGGAGGCGAACGGCAGTAACATCGTCCATGTGAACGATGTCGCGTCGCGGAGCGAGGGGAGCGCGGTCGTGCAGTTCGTCCCGGCGGTTGCCGCCGCGCCGGAGACGCCCGTCGCGTACAACTTCGGCGGAAAGGTCCACTACCGCGATCCGTTCTCCGGCGAGGAGGCGGCCATCTCGCTACTTCCCGTGACGCTGGAGGTGAACCCGACCCCGCAACTCTATCTCGACTACTTCGTGCAGCGCGACGTTTACGCCGACAATCCGTTCACGAAGGACATCGTGGAGGCCTCGATGCCGGCGGAGCTGGCGGTGCTGATCCGTAACGAGGGCTACGGCGATGCGAAGGACGTGAAGATCGAGAGCGTCCAGCCGGAGATCGTCGAAAACGAAAAGGGGCTGATGATCGACTTCCGTCTTTCGGACTACTCGCTTGACGCGGCGGCGCTCAACGGCGCGACCGCCGGACTCGGGCTGAACGATGTCAACCTCGGCACAATCGCGGCGCGGACGAGCAGCGTGGCGCAGTGGTGGCTCACTTCCACGTTACAAGGCCACTTCACGGGCATGAGGGCGTCTGTGACGCACCTCAACTCGCAGGGAATTGTCGATACATCGCTGATTCGTGCCGTCGATGTCCATGCGCTGATCCGAAGCGTCGATGTTGGCGATACGCTTCCCGCATTCCTGACGGCGGACAGCTCCAAGTACGGCAATCCTGACAAGCTCTACCGCGCCGACGGCGAGGTGCTGGATGTGAGGAGCGACGCGACGACGGCAACGGCGGATTCGGTACGCGGCGCACAGTGCGAGATTGTCGTCACGGCGTCTATTCCGGGAAGCGGTCCGTTCTACGCGAAGGTCGCTTTGCCCGGTGCCGAGGAGTACGAGATCGTCGGGTTTAACAGGGTGGGTGGAGACGAGCTTCCCATCCGTAACGCCTGGATCACCGACCGCACATTCGTCGATGGTGCCGATCCGCGAGTCGAAACCTATCTCCATGTCTTCGACGTTGCTTCGACGCCGGGTTCAAAATCCTACACCGTCACGTTCCGTGCCAAGCCCACGGATGCGCCCGAGGTGACGGGCTTCGAGGGCGTGACGGCGGACGCGCTCGTCACGAACCCGGTGGAGAGCCTGATCGTGGACTTCACCAAGGCGATCGATCCGTTGACGTTTACGGCGGACGACATCACGGTGCGTTGGCAGGGCGTGTTGACGAACGGCGTGATCACCTCCATCGCGCCGGTGGAAGACGACCTTTCGCGTTACGCGCTCACGTTCGGCCGCACGTTCGCCGAACAGGAGGGACGTTTCATCGTACAGGTCTTCTCGTCCGGCGTCACCTCCCTCTCCGGCACGCTCGGCAAGTCCGCCGGGCGGCAGATCGGCTGGACGTACTACATTCTTGAAAAGCCGGCGGTCGTGTCGATTCGCGGCTGGCTCGACGGCTCGACGGTGAACAGCGTCGCCAACGTGACGGTGCAGTTCGCCGCCGCGATCGACCCGGCGAGCTTCACCTACCAGGCGATCAAGGTCGATGGCCAGGTGGTGGACGACACGGTAACGGTGACGGCGCTTAACAAGGCGAACACGAGTTTCCGCGTGACGGGGCTGGATAGCGTGATCGTACCGCGTCGCGGAATCAACGACCACACGATAGAAATCGACACCTCGCTCGTGCGAAATGCGGCTGGCGTGGCCGGGTCGGCGAAGTTCACTTCGACCGTGACGATTGATGCGAACGCACCGACGGCGACGCTGGCGGACGACGGCGAAGTCTTCGGTTCGCGGAAGTGGACGTTGACCTTCTCGAAGCCTGTCATGGCCTCGACGGTCTCGGTTTCCTCGTTCTCGCTGACGCGCGACGGCGTGGCGGTGGCGATTCCCGCCTCCGCGAAGTTGACGCAGGTTTCGGACACCATCTGGACGCTCTCGGGACTTGACAGCGCACTCGGAGCTGATGGCGATTACGCGCTTTCGTTCGATGCGTCGCAGGTTAGGGACGTTGGCGGAAACGCTGGCGACGGAACTTCTGCGACAAGTGAATGGAGTTACAGTTCCGAGCCCCCAGCCCTCATCGACGATCTCGCGTTCACGCCGGACTACGGCACCAACGCGACGGACGGCGTGACCTGGCAGCGTAACGTGCAGATTACCGGTACGCTCACCAACGGCGCCTACTCCGTTGAAATCCTCGTCCGCGACGCGGCGGGCGGAGAGGACGTGCTGGTCGAGACCTTCTATCCCGACGCGGAGACCTCCTTTGCGAAGTCGGCGGTTCTGCCTATCGGCAAGGGAACGATTGTCGTCCGTTGCGCCAATTCGAGCGGCAAGACATCCGACAGCGAAAAGGCGTTCTTCGTCGATGCGATCCCGCTTTCGTTCGTGTTCACCGGGTTCCCGGAGGACGGCGAAGGAAAACTCACGAACGATGTCGCGCTCGTCTTCTCCGAACCGGTGAGCAACGTCACGGCGGAGTGCTTCTCTCTCCGTCGCGGCATCCGTCAGGCGGTTGAAATTCCCGCCGGTGCGCTCACGATTTCGCCCGATGCGTCCAACGTGGTTTGGACGGTGGGAGGGCTGGACGCGCTCACCGCGTCCGGCGGAACGTACACCGTCACGTTCGACGTCTCCCGCGTCGAGAAGCTTTCTTCCGGACTCCGGGGCGAGGCGGATGAAGAGGCGGCGAGTGTATCTTGGCACTACACGCCGCCGGACACCACGCCCCCGGAGTTGCTGCGAATCCTTTTCGACGGCGCGGAAATGTACGGGCCGTCCGGCGGAATGTCCGTCGCGAGCAACGGCGCGTCGCAAGTCAAGTTCGTCTTCACCGAACCGGTGAACGTGAGTTCGTTGAAAGCGAGCGGTTGGATGGGGCGTGCGGTCAGGATTCAGCTCCTGGACAATTCCGGCATCGTCACGGGTGAACTCGCGGTCGCCAGTTCGCAATTCAGGTGGCGGTCTGGCGAGAACGCGATTGTGTGGACGCGGAACGAACGGGCGTTGCCGGTTGGACGGTTGCGTTTCTTCCTGGATGCAGGGTTGATTACCGATGCCGCCGGGAATCCGCTGAAGGGGAACTCGGAGTTGGATTCCTTCCCCTGTTTCGGGAAACGGGAAACACTGTTTCAGGCGGACGGCGAATTCGCCGCGCCCGCGAACTTCGGCGGACAGCTGGTCGTCGGCGTGAAGAAAAACGGTTCCGGCGAGGCGTACCACTACGGCTTTGACGGCGTGAAGGGTGCCCGCGTGGTTGACAACGTGGCGGCGTCCAACTGCCTCGGTGTGTCTGTGGCGAAGATCGGGGGCGATCTCTACCACGGCACGTACGACGGGCGGATCTACAAGAACGGCGTCCTCCTCGACGGCGTGAATGCCGGACGCGCAAGGGCGGTCTTGTCCGTTTGGAACGGTGCGATTGTCGTCGGCGGCGACGACGGGAAGTTGCTGCGGCTCGACGGCACCGCTTTGAAGGATTTCTCCGGCGGGGATCTGGTCGTGGATACGGGAACGCCGCTCCGTAGTGCCGCTACATTCAGCGGAGACTGGACGCACGAGGGGCATCCTGTCTTGGTCTCCGGACGCGGCCGGGGCGGACTTGTCTTGTATGCGGGCGACGGCGAAGGAAAGTGGGACGGCGCGAAACCGTTGACCATTGCCTCTGCGGCGAACACGAACCTCTACGAACGGACGCGCCCCGTGGCGATAGACGTGAACGGCGACGGGGTGGACGATCTCGTGACCGGTTACGCGGACGGGACGGTGGATGTACGTTACGTCTCGGTGAACAAGGCGTTCGTGTATACGTTCGAGGCGCTTGCGTTCCATTCGCTGGAAGAGGTGCTGGACACCGATGAATGGGCACCTGAACTCTTCTGGGAAACGGCGGCGGAACAGCCCTGGCTTGGCCAGACGGGAGAGGCGTCTTACGGCGGCGACTACGCGATTTCCTCCGTCGCCGCCAATGGCGCGTCGGTGCTGGAGACGGTTGTCGTCGGACCGGGCACGATGATGTTCCGCTGGAAGAAGGGCGGTGTCGGTGGTGCGTACTGCGTGAAGACGAATGGTGTCGAAGCGCTGTCCTGCAATGTGTCGGAATGGAGCGAGGCATCCCTCGCGATGGGTTCCGGTTTTGTAAGGGTGACGTTCGTTGCGTCGAATGGCGCGGCCGGCTATCTCGACTGCGTGGGTTGGGAGGGGAACGCCTCCGCCAGCGCGGACGAGCAGGCGCTCCAAGCGGAGAAGGCCGCCTACGATCCGGAGTTCACCGTGTTCATGGAGACGTATGGCGGGGTCGATCCCGCGACGGCGACAGCCGGGGACTACCTGCGCGCGATGGCGACGGAGACGGGGAAACTGGATATGAACGGGAATCCGATGACCCTTCTCGATGAGTTCATCGCGGGGACAGACCCGACGCTCGCGAACGATACCTTCTACACCACGATCACCTTTGAGGAGGGGATCATCTATGTCGGATGGGTGCCGGACTTGAACATGGACGGGAAAGTCCGCCGCGTGTACAAGGTGTACGGGAAGAATACGCTTTCGGGAAGTTGGTCTGCGAATCCGTTGACAGAGGCGGAAATCAACGGCGGCGAATATCGCTTCTTCCGCGTCGTGGTTGAAATGCCCTGATGAGGGACTTTCGGTGCTAATCGGCAGTAGCCATCGATACCCCCTCTCGTCACGCATCGCTCCCAAGCGGTGGAATGGCACGGATGATCCAGCGGCGTTTCGCCGAAATACTCGAATGGCTATAGATGTCGTGCATGGTCTGCGGCGCGTGCCCGGTAACGCTGTCCGTCACGCCGGATGGACACCCGGCCTCGTCCATGCGTGTGATGAAGCTTGCACGAAAGGAATGCATCGTGGCGCGCCCCCGGTGGTCGTCAAAAACACCGGCGGCCTTCATGGTGCGTTTGACGACGGCTGTGATGCGCGTCATCCGGTAGGTGTAGGTTTCATGCAGGGTAGGGAATAACCACCCGCTTGGACGTTGCGCATAACGCTTCATCCGCGCTAACAGGATTGTGGAGATTTCCGGTAAGAAGGGAAGTTCGAGCGGCCATGGTTTCATCCCTTTCGTCTTCGGCGGGACATGGAGGAAATAGTCGCGGTTTTCTTCCAGTTTGAAATCTTCCCATCGGAGGCTTGCAAGTGAGCCGATACGCATCCCGTAGTTCCAGGCGAAAAACAGGGCGTCATGGAGGTCGTCGTAAAGGTCGGCGTCGATGGTGCGCCGCCGGTCGGCCTCGTCGGGATTACGGCGTGAATCCCCGTCGCGGTCTTGCAGTTGCCGTTTGTCGCGTTCCTGCGCCAACTGACGTTGGAACGAGCGGGCTTCTTCCAACGTGAGGCGCCGGTAACGAGTCACGCCAGTCCTTTGTTTCGGAAGGAGACGTAACCCGTTGTCCCAGGGATTCGTGTTTTCGGGCCAGATGGTATGCCAAATCCGTTTCAGCGTATTGAGTTCCTGGCGGGCGGAGACTTTACGGCTGAAGATGTGACGGATGTACGCTTCGGCGACAGGGCGTGTCACCTGATCCGCGAATTCCGCGTCCGTCCAGTTTTGAAAGTTCCGGAGAATCTGCCGGTAGCGTGTAAAACTCGTTTTGGCGATTTCGTATCGCTGGATGAAATGGAACCAGAGGTCGGTCAACGGAACGCGGGGGCACGGAGGAAGGGCGTCCAGTTTCTCCTGAATCTCGTCGTCCGCGTGTTGCGGTTCCGGCTCTGTCCTTGCGGGGACGGCTGGTTGCGGCGTCGGTCGAAGTGCGTGGTCGTCATGTCCGTAACGGGTCTGGATGACGCGCAAGAGCAGGGCGATCGCCTCTGCCAGATTCATGGGGGCGGATGGTGACCCCACGCCGGTCAAAACCATCGCCCGTTCTTCAGCGACGACGGCATCCCCCGTCTGGAGGCAGACACGCGCTTGGTTTCGCGGTGCGCCTTGAAGCGGAAACTGATAATAAAACCTGCCCTCCTGTTTAGAAGAAGCAGGTAAATAACGCCCTCTGGCACGTTTGTACAACGTACCCTTGAATAGTTTCATACGTTCTCCGAAAAACGCCGGCGTCAGTTCAACTGCTCGGCCGCCTCCCGGATTTTCGCGTCCGCCTTCACGACCTTTTCGCGCAGCGTCTGCTTGTGGGCACGGAACGCATCGCGGAGGGCGGCGTCTTCCGTGCCTAGGATTTGGACGGCGAGCAGTGCCGCGTTCGTCGGGCCGGCGTTGCCGACGGCGACCGTCGCGACCGGGACGCCGGAAGGCATCTGGACGGTCGCATAGAGCGCGTCCAGCCCGTTCAAGGCGCCTCCCGCCACAGGGATGCCGATCACGGGAAGCACGGTGTTCGCGGCAAGGATACCGGCCAGATGGGCCGCCCCGCCCGCAGCCGCGAGCATTACTTTCAAACCGCGCTTCTCGGCTGTTGCCGCATAGTCACACGCGATGTCCGGTGTGCGGTGCGCGGAAATCACGCGCACTTCGCTTTCAACGCCGAACTGGCGAAGTGTCGTCACAGCCTTCTGCACGACACCCCAATCCGAGTCGCTTCCCATCACGATACCGACCTTAACCATTTTTTCTTCTCCTTGCGCCGGTCATCCGGCGGTCTGTTCCCGTTCAAACGCCCGGTGCGCGATGTCGTGGCGGTAGTGCGCCCCTTCGATCTGGATCTTTTCAACCCCCGCGTACGCTTTCGCAACAGCGGTGCGCAGGTTCGTCCCAAGCCCTGTCACCGTGAGAATCCGTCCGCCGGAGGTGACGACGTGATTGTCTTTGCGCTTCGTCCCTGCGTGGAAGACGGCATCGGCGAGACGCTCCGCATCGGCTAATCCCTCGATCGGCGTGCCTTTCGCATAGGATCCCGGATAACCGCCGGCTGCGACGACGACCGTCGCGGCGGCTTCGGGACGGACGGTGACCAGCGAATCTTCGAGAGTGCCGTCGATACACGCTTCAAGTGCGGGGATGAACGCTCCGCCCAGACGCGGCAATACCGCTTCCGTTTCGGGATCGCCGAAACGGCAGTTGAATTCAAGGACGTTGATCGCCCCGTCTTTCCCGATCATCAATCCCGCATACAGGACTCCCTTGTAGACGATCCCGCGACGACGCAGCTCGCGGACGACCGGAAGGATGATCTTCTCTTTGATTTCCGGAAGCATCGCATCGGTCACGACCGGGGCGGGGGAATAGGCGCCCATCCCGCCTGTGTTCGGTCCGAGGTCGCCGTCATAAACACGCTTGTGGTCCTGCGAGGACGGAAGTAGCACGGCGTGTTCGCCGTCGACGAGCGCGAGGATCGAGGCCTCTTCGCCGTCGAGGAAGGTTTCCAGCAGGACGCGGCTGCCGGCTTTCCCGAACTTGGCATCGACGAGCATATCGCGGATCGCCGCTTCCGCCTCTTCGCGTGTCTGCGCGATGACGACACCCTTACCGGCGGCCAGTCCGTCCGCCTTGATCACGACGGGCAGGGAGAAGGAGTCGAGGGCGGCGACGGCGGCATCCGCGTCGCTGAACACGAGGGCTTTTGCCGTGGGTACGCCTGCCGCATTCATCACCTCTTTCGCGAACTCTTTACTCCCCTCCATTTGTGCGGCGGCCTTGCAGGGGCCGAAAACGCGCAATCCCTCTGCGGCGAATGCATCGGCCAGTCCCGCGCAAAGCGGAGCCTCCGGCCCGACAACGGTTAAGTCGGGACGGTTCTCCTTCGCCCAGTTCAAGAGGGCGGGAATGTCCTCCGCTGAAACCGGGATGTTCGTGGCGACAGCCTCCGTCCCCGCGTTTCCGGGAGCGCAGAACAGCTCCGGTTTGCATGAATCCTTTGCGAGTCTCCAAGCGATGGCGTGCTCGCGTCCGCCTCCTCCGACAACCAAGATTTTCATGGCGTCAAGCATACGCAAAACATCCGCTTTCATCAAGCCTTTTATTACGACGCCGTTTTGGGATGGACGTAGCCGCAAATCGTACATAATCGGCAAAAAACGGGACTAGAAAAATAAAAAACCACAAATTGACACAAATCCTCACAAATATGTTGTCCCTTGTTGTTGTTTTGTCCCACGCGGAGGCGCAGAGACGCGGAGGAAAGAACGGGAGGGACGCGCCCCGTCGCGTCCAATCTAACGATTCGTGGATGCGCCCCTGAACTACGCCTCTCCCGCAGCGCCGCAAGTAAGCCGCCGCTTACTCTTCCCAACGGCGGTCGAAGCCGCAGTCCAGCCCATCGACGAAATGCGCGTCCGAATTGACAACCATCTGGACGCCTCGCGCCAGGAGCAGGCGGCGGAATTCCCCGGAGGGGTAGGGGGTGTCCATCCAGCCGCGTGAAATCGCCCCCGTGTTGATTTCGACGTTTTTCCCGGAGGCGGCCAATACGTCTGCCGTCCGTAGAATTTCGTCCCGGTACCAGGGGGCCTCTTCATCGAAGTAATGGAGTTTCCCGTTGAATTTACGGGGAAGGTCTGCGTGTCCTACGATGTCGAAATCGTAACGCGAAACCATCTCGCGGAGAGCGGCGAAGTAAGTCTGCAAAAAGGCTTTTGCGTCACCCCCGAAAAATTCCCGGATACCCGCCGTGAGCCGTTCGGGGGAATAATCGACGGCAACGCGCTTCTCTGGTGAACCGGCGCAGACAAAGTGAATAGACCCGATCAGGTAGTCGGGATTGAACGGCGCGTAACGCGCGCGGTCGGGTGTCGTGCATCCCGGTATGTAATCGGCTTCAAAGCCAAGCAGGATTTTGATCCGGTCTCCGTAGGTCCGGGCAAGCGAGCGGATGGTCTGGACGTATTCGTCGTACCGTGCCGTCGGCAGATACCCTTCGCCCTCAAACGGATACATGGCGTGTGCCGTGAAACCGAGCGTGTCGAAACCTTTTTCGATTGCGGCGACGACCATCTCTTCCGGCGTGTTTTTCCCATCGCAGAACGAGGTGTGCGTGTGGTAATTCGCTTTCATCGGAACCGGTTGCGTCTTCACGTGCCGGGGAAAGGCGGACCGTTTGGACGTGTCCGCCTTTCCCAAAGGCTGTGTCTGCGTTATTTTTTCTTGGCTGTGTATTCGTCCAGCTGTTTCTTCGCGCAGTTGGTCGTAACCGTCTGCACGCCGCGCTTGAACGCTTCCAGTGTGCTCGCCAGCTTATCGACCGTCCAGACGTGGAATTCGAATCCGGCGTCGCGGACCGCTTTCACGTATTCCGCCGTCACGACTTCGGGCTTGTAGTGGCAGTCCACGCCGTCCGCGCCGAGTGCCTTGAGCTGCGCGATGAGGGCGTCCGCCGTGTCGTACTTGCCTTTCTTCGGGCTGACGAGCCAGATCGACTTGTAGGCAGGAAGGGCTTTCTTGAGGGCGGAACAGGTCTTCGCGTTGAACGTGATGAAGAGCGTGTTGCGCGGATTGGCCTTCGACTGCTTCAGGAAGATGTCACGGATGTACGGGACGATTTCCGGTCCGGGTTTCACTTCGACGTAGATCCAGCGGCCGTCGACGGCCAGATCCAGCACTTCTTCGAGAAGGGCGGGGCGCGTACCGACGAACTTGGAACCGGCCCACGGTCCCCATCCGCCCACGTCGAGTTTGGAGATTTCATTTTCCCAGTTCGCTTCGGCACACTTCTTCGTGTTCTTGCCGGCGGACGTGCGCTTCAGATCCTTGTCGTGGAAGGTGAACACGCGCTTGTCCGTGGAGAGGTAGACATCACATTCAAAGCCGAAACCGCGCGTGACCGCCGTCTTGAAGGCGGGCAGCGTGTTTTCGGGCGCGTCGACGGACTCGCCGCGATGTGAAATCAATGTATCGTATGCAGGTTCCGCCGCGCCGGCGGAAAGGGCGCAAAACGACAAACAGGCCAGAAGGACCGACTGAATCAACGTTCTCATTTTTACCATCCTTTCAAAAAGGAAACAACGACATTGTTTCCGACAACGCCCGTCAGTCTACCGCTTTTCCCCCCAGAAAGCAAGCGTAAGAGTTAGTTCGGCGTATGTCACGGACACCTCCGCGTCTCTACGCCTCCGCGTGAGATCATTTTCCTGTCGCGACCGAAACGTGAAAACGACAACAAGGACAACACAAAAGTTGTCTTCGGTTGTCTTGGTTGTCTCCTTTTAGAAGGAGGCACGGGAGGGCACGTGTCCCCACGCGCCGCATGGGAACGGACGTGACGAAGCGCGTTTCCCCAAACGAAACGTTTTTTACCGGTTATACGATTTGCGGATGCACCCTGTCGTCGCCGTCAACTGCTTTGCAAGCGTAACCACAACCTTCTTTCCGTATTCAGCACGAGCCTCGCCCGCCCAAATCCTCCTCGGCGATGCGGTACCCTAGAAGCCAGTTGCGGTAAACCAGCGCGGCATTCACCGAACGATAGGCCGACTTCTACGCGGCATTGATGATTGCGCGGGCGTCAACCAGCAGGTTGGCGCTCTTTGAATACGCCAATCCAGTCTTGAGCAGTTCATTGCTTGCCTCTGAAATGTTCTTCTTCATTTCTTTTTCTCCGCGTTCAAGATTATATCAAATAGTTATGACGTCTGCATATTCAAGCAACGCATCCAGCCGCTTGATTTCCTCAATCGTTTCGTCTCTCTGTGGCATCGCCATTTGTACAACCTTCTACTGTGCCGATCCTACTGTGTCACAAGGGTCAGCCCCTGTTGAATTCCAGCGTTCCTTCTTTGTGACAATGTATTCTCTCTTGCATACATCAAAGCGAATTTCCGAAGTAACGACAGAATCACTGCCAACAAATTCCATATATGCAATCCAATCTTTCAACTCAATACGATAAAGCATTTTGTTCCTATCAAAATCAGATGAAACCACTACCATCCCATAGGGGCGTAGTTGGCTTGCGGAAGCCCTGATTTTATTGGCTTTCGTTTGCGTTTTCCGAGTTGTCTTGTTTCAAAGTTGCGGTGGAACGCCGCCATTGGCCGAGATGCTATCCCACAGAATTCGGGGCGGGGTGCTCAAAAGCCCGCCAAGCACTGCTGAATGTAGTGCGGTCGCGGTCGGTGCGGGGGTGATGCCATCCCATAGAGGCGCA
>JAGAEL010000056.1 GCA_017613085.1 Kiritimatiellia bacterium
AAGGGTGCCAAGGGAATGATCCCCCTCCGCACTCTGGAAAAGTCGGGACGCCTCGAGGAGTTCTTCAACTACAGGCTACGGCACCTGCGGCAGGTCGTCTGCGTCGCTTCGTGACCCATGCAGAAAAAACTCTTTGCACCCGTAGAGCGTCCCGCTGTTGTAGCCATAGCCGTCCGCCACAATCGCATGCCCCGGCACGGACACGCCGCACGGGCTCTTCAGATCGAGACTGGGGAGAATTGCCTTCTTGATCTGCTCCAGAGACAATCCATTGTTGGTGATTATCACGGCTGCGTTCTTGTACTGGAACTGGTCGGTCAGGCGAGTGGCAAACAGGCCGTAATGCGCACCGCTGCCATCACTTGCATAACTCATGTGTACGCTCCGCCCGACGTCAAGCGTCAACTTGCCAATGGCTTTCTTCTGCGTATCAGACACACCCCGTGATACAGTCGCCGGCATGTTGTTCCAGTCGTACGTGCCGCCGAACGTCTTGACGTCATCGTTCCATGGCGTATAGGTACCACCGGCAGTCGTCTGGTATCCTTCGGTGAGATTCCAATAGATGTTGGTGTCGCCGGCTGTGCCATAATAGCTCTTGATGGCAGATATGGATGCAGTGGGATATTTCCAGTATCGCATGATCTGCGCACCGGCGGTGGCAACACAGCCGCAGACGTATCCATGAGGAGTATATTGGTTCTCGCCGTGCCCACTCTGTCCCCATTTCGTCTCCATAAGCGTGTCCACGCGCACGTCGTTGATGGATGAGCGTGATGTGCCTTTCAACTGCCGGCCGTCAAGGAGTTCAGCCCACTTCTTCTCGTTCTCGGTTTCGGGAGCGGCGGAGGCGAGACCGCGTCCGCCCGTGGCGGTACCTGCCGGATCGGCAACTTCCATCGCCCTCGTGGCGGCGGAAACATCTATCGTAAGCATGACCCAGAGCGGGTTTTCGGTCGTCGCCGCAAATGTACCGTTATCGGAATACGCGAGGACAGGGTTCAGCTTGCGGTCGGCGGAGGTGACGACGTAGCCCGCCGCCGCGCCCGCACCGTCCTTGAGGGAGATCACGTAGAATTTACCGACTCCCTCCTTGCCGTCGTATGCCTGAACATCGGCGACATCGCCCATGCCCGCATACCCCATCGCCTGACCGGAAGCGAGCCAGTTCGCGACAGCCGTCGTAGCCTCGTCCATGGACACGGGCACGGCAAACATCCGAAACACCGCCATACAGGCGACAACCGACACCACAAACTTATTCCTCATGTTCTCCACCTTCCTCTTTGCCCTCAAACACAGACACGCCGTCTCGAATGAAAAGGTAGGCACATTTTCACACAAACCACACCCCTGGGCAAGACGAAATTCTGATTTAGCGTCTGTCTCCCCGGATGAGGTCTGCGCCGTCCGGGGTCAGGCATCCATGTGAGAAGAACGGCTTGGAGGAATCCGTTGTCTGGAAAAGGGTGTAAAGGTCGAGCGCCCAGATACCCCGCGTGTCTGCCGCGCGCAGGACACGTTCTGCGGCCTCCCGCGTGCGGAGGGCGTGCGGGCAGGGCCGGCCGTCTTTCGACGGCACACACCCGCAGTCGGGCAGGGTGTCGGACACAGGCGGCACGAGGACGGTGACGGGCACGTTCCCGAACGCGGGAGCGGCCAGCAGCCCCAGCATGGCGGAGACGCGGCACTCGAAGGCATCGAGATCCGCAAGGTCCGCCAGCCGTACCACGGGGGCGTAAACGATCCCCTCGCGTTGTTCGGAACGGACTTCTTCGTCCGCCGTATGAACGGTCCCGGTCGCCGAGGCGAGGGCGGCGAAGAGGGCAAGTTCCGGATTCCCGCAATCCAACCGGGCATCCAAATCGCTGCCGCCCGTAAGGCGTCGGGGAAAATCCCCGGCGAACGCCTCCCAGCTGCGTCCCTCCGAGACGAATAGCGCGGCGGAGCGGTTTGGCTTCGGCACGGAAGGGGCGCCGAACCGCCAGGCCGAAGCGCGCGGAACGAGGTAACAAAGGTAGTCGCCCGCAGCGAGCAGGGTCTCGCCGGAAAAGGTATCGGGAAGGATGTCGTAGGCACGGGGGAAGCCCGCCGCCGGGTCGCGGGGTTTCGAAACGGGGAAAAGGAGCTGCCCGGTTTTCAGGGCGACACCCTCATGGAGGAGCGTCCACGAGATGCGTTCTACAGTATACACCTCGAACGGCGGCAGATAGACGGCCCCCTTGCCCCCGTTCGGGGTCACGGGGTAATCCCGGACGACGGGGGCGGCGCCGTCTCCCCGCGGGAAAGAGGTGACACGCAGGGTGAACGGGGTCTCCTCCGGCGCGGTCGTGCGCACGGAAAGGATCGGGGCGACGGAAGTGTCGTCGAAACAGAACGCGGGAACACCGCGCGCGGAGACGGAGACGCGCTCCTCGCGCCAGAGGCGACCGGACCAGACCAGCGGCGGCAACTCGAAAACCGCGCCGGCGTTGTCCAGCCGGGCGGTGTGGACGTTTGCCCCGGCGAGAACGGTGGCGAACTTGCGTCCCGTCCCGGCCGGGCGGCCGTCGATCCGCCAGCGGGCGACGTTGGTGGAGACGCCGTAGCTGCGGTCGATGAACGTGTAGGGTACGAACACGGCGGCGGGTTTCTCGGCGAAACGGTAGGCTTTGCCCTCCTCGGCGCGGGCGAAAAGCGAGGGTTTGACGCCGCGCCGTTCCCATCGGCCCTCGCGGAGGAATCCGCCGGTGACCATGCGGACGTCGGCGGCGATATTCGTGGCGCCGGGGCGTTTCCAGGCAAGCCCGGTATTGATTTTTTCGCGGAGGGCGGTGACAACCTTGACTTCGCGAAGCCCTGCCTTGAGGGGGAGCGGCGCGGCGGACGTCCAGCGTTCGTAGGGCTGCCCGGGCGGGTGGACGAGGGTGTTCGAGCCGTCGATGAAAAGCCAGGCGGGGGACGTTCCGGCGAGACCGAACGCGAGTTGCGTGTCGGCAGGGACAAGCAACCAGGTGTGGAGTTCCACGAGGTGGTTCTTGCGCGTCCAGTCGCCCCGGTACCAGGACTTGAAGGTTTCGGGAAGCGCCTCGAAAGAGGCGGCGGAGAAGGCGCGAGGGATGGCGTCGTAACGCGTCTGGAGGGAGACGACCTGTTCCCAGGACGAAGGGAGATCCATCCCCGCCGTACGCCCCGCGCGCCCCCGGAGCGGCAACGGATCCGTGGCGGAAGGCACCTCGTCGTCGGCGGCGGAAAGCGGGTAAATGTGGACCCGTTCGGCGTGTTTCAGTTCGCTGCCGTCAACAAGAAGGGAAAGCGCCTTCTTGTCCTTCCAGACGACGCGGACGGGAAGCCGGTTGGTGGCGGACTCCGAAAAGGCGGCCGCCGACACGATTTCCTGACTGTCTACAGCAGTAGGCAGACGGACGAGGAAGAAGTCGTCCGGACCTTTCGCGACAACCTTGCGGACGGGCGACTCCGGGACGCGCCACGGGATGGGCGCGGACGAAAGGGGGGAGGCGGCGAGACAAGACAGAACCACAAAGAAGCCGAAAAACGCTCTCCCGACGGCAGATCGCCCGTGTACGCCCCCGTTTGAACACAGGGGACGAATGAGGCGGACTCCGGGCGAACGCCGCGTCCATCCCCGTCGAAAAAACCTCTCGCCATGCGGTATGTTTCTTGCTATCATAAAGGGTACAGTAATGAGCAACGCTTGTGACAGAGAGCATTTTTCGCGCCAAACGGGGTTCACACTCATCGAGATGATGGTTGTGATCTGCATTATCGCGGTATTGGCTTCCGCGTTGACCGTTTCTGTCCGTTCGGGGTACAAGCAGGCGCGCCAGGCGAGCTGCAAGGCAAACCTGCGGCAGTTCGGGGTGGGGTTGACGATTTACCGGGGCGAGCACGAGAACCGGGTACCGGACTGGATCTCGAACCTGTACCCGGACTACGTGGATGCGCGGGGGATGTACGTCTGCCAGGCGGACGACAACCAGGGCAAGGACACGCCGCGCCCGCTGCGCCTGGTGGAGATCAAGAAGGCGAAAAACGAGACGGACACCTCGCCGTTCTGGGACAACGAGAAGAACAGCGACGCGACGCGGAACAAGACGGTGGAGTGCTGCAGTTACCTGTACGAGTTTTCCCACGCGAAGGCCCCGTCGAGCTGGTGGAGCAGCGTGGCGTGGCCGGGCGGCCAGAAACCGGGCGGCTCGTTGACGATGGGGCAGTACAAGACGGCGCAGATGCAGTACGGGGACGATTCGAGCAAGGTCAACGGCGTGTATGTCCCCTACTCCGCCTCGCGCATCCCGATCATCCGGTGCTACCACCACTGGCGCGACCAGATGATCTGGGGGTACAACGACGCCAAGGCGAAAGAGTCGGGCCGCGCGACGCGCCAGTACATCACGCTGAACGTGGCATACGCGGGCAACGTTTTCACAGGGCCGCTCTACTGGGAAGGGACGATCCACCCCGGCGAGACGGTGAAATGAAGCTTGAACGAGCAAGGAGAGACGAATGATGACCAGAATCGATACGAACGTTTCAAGGGCGATCACCCTTCCGATCGTGCTGTTGATCGGCTGCACGACACCGAAAGGACCGCAACCGGAAGTCGTGCCGGATCCGCCGGACGCCGCCGAGGTGCAGGCTGCGGAGAAATTGTTCGAGGCCGGACGGATCCAGGAGGCGGTCGCCGCGTGCGTGGACATCAACCGCAAGCGCCCCGAGGCGCGCGGGCTTCTCCAGCTTGAACGCAAGATCAATGAACGTCTCGCCGAAGAACGCGCCGAGAAGGCCCGCGTCCACGCCGAGAAACTTTCCGCGCTGAGCACCGCCGACGCGGAACGGTTCAACACCCTTCCGCAGAACTACCGCCAAGTCCAGCACGTCATGGGCGAACAGGCGCCGCTGCGCACCGCGCCGACGGTGATGCAGCGGGTACTGAACAAGCTGATCGACATCCACCTGGTCGATGCAGACCTCAATTCCATCATCGCCCAGATCGGCATGTCCGAGAACGTCAACATCGTCGCTGACAGCGACCTCTCGTCGCTGGAGAAGAAGTTGACGATCCACGCGGAGAAGACGCCGCTGCTGGAGGTGCTGGAGTACATCGGCCGGAATCTCGGCGTGAACTTTTCCGTCGGCAAGAACCTGATCTGGGTGACGCCGAAGACGGAGGAGTCCGCCGCGACCGTTCCGATGGAGACGCGGGTCTACCGCCTCCGCAAGGGGCTGGTCGGCTCGGAGCTGGGCAAGAGCGCGAAGGGCGAATCGCTCTTCAAGGGACCGGAGGAGCGCCGCAGCGGTTCGCGCCGCAACGAGAGCCGCAACAACCAGCAGGAAGAGGCGGCGGAACAGAAGATCGGCCTGATCGAGTCGATCCAGCGGTTCGTCCCGCAGCCGGACGGCGCGGACCTGCTCTTCAACGACCGCGTCCACGCGCTCATCGTGAAGAACACGCGCGAGAACCTGGCGCTGGTCGAGGATCTGATCGACGCGATGGACGTCCGCCCCCTGCAAATCCTCATCGAGGCGCGGTTCGTCCGCACGGACATCTCCGATTTCCGCAAACTCGGCGTGGAATGGCTTGTGGACAACCGCAGCAGCGCGCGGTTCGATTCCGGGTCGCTCTCCTCCACGGATCCGTGGACGCGCGGCCAGACGGAAGTGCCCAACGCCCGCCGCGACGTCTTCACCTCCGCGTTACAGTCGGTTTCGACCTCCGACGGCGGCGCCATCGGCGGCGCATCGGTCGCCTACCAGTTCCTGCTGGGCGACACCGCGCTCAAGGCGGTGTTGAACGCGCTGGAGGCCAACGGGGACACCCAGACGATCGTCGTGCCGCGCATCACCACGCTGAACAACCGCGAGGCGCGGTTCCGCGTCGGGGAGGACATCGAATACTTCGAAGAGGTGGACACGCAGATTATGACCAGCGGCTCCAGCTACGGCAGCGGCGAAAGCCGCGACAACGTGACGTACGACTACGACGAGCCGACGGTGGTCGAGGTCGGCAAGTCCCTGATCGTCACGCCGAGCGTGGGGTCCGACCTCTCCACGATCAACCTCGTCCTCCGCCCCGAAATCTCCTCCGTGAAGGAGTGGCGCAAGTACCGCCTGAGCAGCCTCCACAGCGGCGACGCGAACAACGAGCCGGCGATCGAGATCCCGACCCTCGCGCGCCAGTACATCGAGACCGAGGCGGTGGTGCGCAGCGGCGAGACGGTGGTGCTGGGCGGTCTCGTGGACAACGTCAAAGAGGAGGAGACCGGCGGGACGCCCTGGCTCTCGAAGATCCCCCTGCTCGGCTACCTCTTCAAGACCGACGACAAGAAGAAGATGAACAAGAACCTCCTCATCTTCGTGACGGCGACCCTGATCAGCGATACCGGCGAAGACCTCATCCCGTTGAACGAGATGGAGCGCTACGGCCTTCCGGTGCGGAAGGCCGACCGGATGCCGGACGTCTTGAAGCCCGCCGCCCCCAAGGGCGCGCCCGGCGGCGAGACGCCC
>JAGAEL010000057.1 GCA_017613085.1 Kiritimatiellia bacterium
CCTTTCCTCCCGCGCGAAACACAGGCGGAAGGATGGAGCGCGACCGGGAGGGAAGTGTCTTCCAGTTGCTCACGCAACCAGGAAACGGTATCGCCCGCCGGGGTCGTGTTCGGCATGGTGACGACATGCGTGAACCCTCCCGCCGCCGCCGCACGGGCACCGGTGGCGCGGGTTTCGGCGGCTGGATTCCCCGGATCGCGGAAATGCACGTGTACATCCCAGAAACCGGGCGCGAGAATTTTTCCCCGCGCGTCTTCGCGGGGCAGTCCGGCGGTATCGGCGCCGGACGGAAGGAGTATCCCGTCCCGGACGGCGAAATCGAGGATTTCATCCCGCCCGGACGCGGGATCGACAACGCGGACTCCTTCAAATACGCGACTGAACATCGACTTGCTTATTTCACGAGAACCGTCAGGCGGCGGGCCCTGTACTCCCCGGCGTTGCCCATGAACGTCCAGTCGGGCTGCGGTCCGCCCTTGTTCACGCCGATGCCGAGGTCGGGCGAACCGTCGGAGAAGTGGTTGTACGCGAACACGGTCGCGCCACTCTTGGCGTTGTGTACCTGCATGCAGCCGTACCCGTCCTTGCCGTCCTTCACCGGATGCTCCGCGTCGTTGCAGTCGTACACCGCATCGCTGCCGCCCGCCCCGGCCAGCTTGCAGTTGGTCCCGTAGTTGCCGAGGAAGAACTCGATGATGCCGTCGCCGACAGCACCCTCCTCCACGCCGATGCGATTGGACTTCACCACGAGGTTGGAGACCTTGCGCTGGAACGTGGCGCGCGACGCGCACGGCACGCCGAGCTTCGCCGCGTCGTCCGTGAAGGCGTCCATCGCCGCGACGGCCCACTCGACCGCGCCGTCCGTGCGCTCGAGTTCAAGCGCGTAGGCGACGCGCGTGAACGGCCCCGCCTTCGCCGCCTCGTTGAAGGTGTAGCCCGCGAAACGTCCGGCGGGGAGGTCGGCGGAGAGTACCTTGCGGAAGCCTGCGAGTTCCGGCACATTGAGCGCGTCGCCGAGCTTTGCGTTCACGTCGGTGAGGTCGTCCTCCGGTCGGCGCGCGTCGATCTCGAAGGGACCGAGCGGGAGTCCGGAGTCGAACGAGTAGAGCGAACCGATCCACGGCTTGGAGTAGAGGTAACGCAGACGGCGCGGCTCCGCGACGCCCTTGGCCTCGACAATCAGTTCCGTGCCCTGCATTGTGCCACGCGATTCCTTGTTCGCGATGTGCGCCGGAACGAACTTGCCGTCCTTGCCCGCAATCTCGAAGCCCTGCGGCGCAGAGAAATCGTCATTGTAGAAATACCACGACTTCGCGTTGTCGAAGGACATCACGAACTTGTTCCCTTCGATCTTCCAGGACTTCAGCACCGGCGCGTCGTCGATGATGTCGGCGAAACCGTAGTCGCGCTTCAGGGCGTGGAGGACGAGACGGCGGGCCACCGACTCCTTGTCGTTCGGATGGATGTCCCAGGAGTTGCCGATGTCGCAGGTCGTCACCATCGCGGCGTTCTTCTCCTCGGCGGCGAACTTCGCCTGCCCCTGCTGGACCGCGAACCAGCTTTTCTTGAACGGCGCGAGCTGCACGAAATAGAGCCTGAGGTCGGGGTTCTGGAATTCCTTTGCCCAACCGTTGTAGAGGTCATGCATCTTCTCGCAGTACCTGAGGCCGTCGCCCGCGTTGGAGCAGCCCTGGTACCAGATGAAGCCCTTGATCGCATACGGCGCGAACGCGGCGACCATGCCGTTCCAGAGGTATGTCGGCGTCTGGCAACCGCCCTTCGCGGGAACGTTAGGCGTATTCGCGAAGCCGGAAATCGGCGTCCACGGCTCGATGCGCGTGCCACCCCAGCTGGAGTCGATAATGCCCACGGGGACACCGAGCGCGTCGTGCAATTCGAGCGCATAGTAGAACGCGACGGCGGAGAGGCAGAGCTTGCCGTCAAGCTCCTTCATCGTCTCCCTGAACGAGGCGAGGGAATAGTCGCGCCAGACGGCTTTCCAGTCGAGCCTCGGCTCGCGCGTCGCCGCCTTCTTCGTCTTCACATAGCGGATGAACGGACGGCGCGCGGTCGCCGTCATCACGGCACCCTGCCCGTCGCGGTAACGCGGATTCGTCCCCCAGATCGGGCACTCGGTGTTGGACTGTCCGCTCGCGAACCAGACTTCGCCGACGAGCACGTTCTTCACTTCGACCGCGTTCGCACCACGGGCGGTCAACGTGCGGTTCTCCTTGGAGGCGGGCATCTTGTCGAGCGCGACGCTCCACTTGCCGTCCGCACCGGCGACGGCGGACTTCTCCTGTCCCGCGAACGAAACGGTCACCTTCTCGCCCGGAGCGGCCGTCCCCCAGACGGGGACCGCACGATCACGCTGCAACACCATGTTGTCGGAGAACGGAGTTCCGAGATCAACGTTCGCAAAGACCGACGCGGCGCCGAAGACGCCCGCGCATACCATCAGAATCTGTTTCATAAACTCTCCCTATACAAACCAACAAAACGAAACCCATTCTACCCCGATTCCGACAAAAGGTCAAGAAAGCGATTTGGCGTTGCTAACTGAACCCCGGATTTGGTATGCTGGTTGCGTTCTTAGGACAAAATGAAACGCAAGGTGACGAGATGAATGTTTGTTCAGTATGGGTGTTTTTTCTCGCCGCAGCTTCGCTCGCGGCAACGGAACGGCTGGATCCACAGGCGTTTCTCGCGCCGTCCCAGGAACAACACCCGGAAACCTGGTTTCATTTCATCGGCGGGAATGTCAGCAAGCCGGGAATCACGGCCGACCTCGAAGCGATCAAGCGGGCGGGCATCTCCGGCGTGCAATTCTTCCACGGGCAGTTCGGCGGTCCCTGGCCGAACGTCTCGCCGCAGATCCAGCCGTTGAGCGAGAAGTGGGATGAAACCGTCGCCTTCCTCGGCAGCGAATGTGAACGTCTGGGGTTGCGCCTGACCGTGCAGAACTGTCCCGGCTGGTCGATGTCCGGCGGACCTTGGATCGAGCCGTCGAACGCGATGCGCCACCTGACGTTCAGCCGGACGGAGGTACGCGGCGGTCGCGACCTGACCGTCCCCCTGCCCCTCCCGAAAAACACCGCTCCGGCATGGCGCGATTACCGCGATGTCTGCGTTCTCGCCTTTCCTTCGGCAAAGGACGATTCGGAAACGCCGCTCCGCCCGACCGCATCCGGCAAACTCGCAGACGCCTTTGCGGGAAAGCGCGTCTCGCTCGCCCCTTGCCCGGACGAGGGATACGCCACGACGCTAACGTTCGAAACCCCGGTTTCAATCCGTACCCTCGAAATGCCGTCCCCTTCCGATCTCAACCACGGGCAGGCCTACACGCCCGGTCTACGCATCACGGTCGAAGCGAAGGCGGGCGACGCCTTCGCCACCGTCGCCGACGAATGGATGCCGCAGGGCTGTTGGCAGGATCACGTACCCCACAGTATCGCGTGCGACGAACGGACAAGCCAAGAATGGCGTGTCACACTCCGTAACCAGAACCCCATCGCGCTCTCGTTCCTCCGCGTCTACAGCGCCGCCCGCAAGGACAACTGGGAGGGACTTGCCGCTTGGACGTTGCGCGGCCTCTCCCGCAAACCGCATCCGCAACAATCCCGCGACTGCTGGATCGCCCCAGAAACCGTGCTGGATCTCTCCTCGTGCATGGAACCGGACGGGACGCTGCGCTGGACAGCCCCGGCGGGCGATTTCACCATTCTGCGCATCGGCCATGTCAACACCGGCAAAAAGAACGGTCCCGCCCCGAAAGAAGGGAAAGGGTGGGAATGTAACAAGCTCGCCAAGGTCGGCATGGACGCACATTTCCCCGCCTACGTCGGACGTTTGAAGAACGAGGTTGTCCGTTCCAAAACCTTCAACGGTTTGTTGGTCGATAGCTGGGAATGTGAACGGCAGACATGGACGGACGGCCTGGACGCGCTGTTTGAAAAGGCACACGGCTATCCGTTGCGGAACTGGCTGCCTGCGGTGTTCGGCTGGGTGGTGGGAACGCCGGAGACGACAGAGCGTTTCCTACTCGACTGGCGCCGTACCATCAGCGACCTCTGCGTACAGAACTACTACGGGCGCATGGCAGAGCTTGCCCATAAGAACGGGCTGGAGGTGCAGTTCGAGACCGCGTTCGGCGACGTCTTCCCCGGCGACCTGCTGGAGTTCTGGAAATACGCCGACACGCCGATGTGCGAATTCTGGAATCCGCAGGCCCCGGCGAAAGCCTACCTCGCCCTGCCCGACTACAAACCGGTCATTCCCTGCGTCTCGGCCGCCCGGATGTACGGGAAGAGGCGCGTCGCAGCAGAAGCGTTCACATCCACCCCGTTGACCTGGAATGAAAAACTGCGCGATTTGAAGCCCGTCGCAAACCGGCATTTCGCGAAAGGCGTCACGCACCTTGTCTTCCACACCTACACGCACAATCCCTCCATCAGCGGCAACACGCCGGGAAGCTCCTTCGGTTGCGCCATCGGAACGCCCTTCCTGCGGACGCAGACGTGGTGGAAACACATGCCGCGTTTCACGGACTACATCGCCCGTTGCGGCGTGATGCTTGAAGCGGGCTTCCCGGTCAGCGATGTCCTCTGGTATCTCGGCGACGAACTGGGACACAAGCCCTCGGAAACGGTCGCGTTCCCGGACGGGTACAAGTACGACTTCTGCAACTACGACGCCCTCCTGAACCGGATCAAGGTGAAAAACGGGAAGTGGCGCACACCGGAGGGAATCGAATATGCGCTGCTCTGGTTGCCCGATACCCAGAAACTGCGGACGGAGACGCTGACCCGCATACGGAAACTTCTCCGCGCCGGCGGCGTCGCCGCGTTTGAACGGCTTCCTTCCGCGTCGGCCACGCTTTCGGGCGGTGCGGAAACGGAGAAGGCGTTCAAGGCGTTCGTCCAGGAATTCTGGTCGTGCGCGGATGATTCGGGATTCGGCACGTTCGGGCGGGGCCGCCTCTACATCGGCCGCCCGCTCAACGAAGTCCTGCGCCGCGAGGCGATCCAGCCCGACGTCCTCGGTTCGGCTCCTGGCGCGGTCTGGAATCACCGGCGGGACGACAAGCGTGACTGGTATTTCGTGGCGGTGGACAAACCGGACGGATTCAACGGGACGCTCGATTTCCGCGCCGCCGGAAAGGTCTGGCGTTGGAATCCGGAGACCGGCGCGAAGGACGATGCGCTTGCGGTCTGCGTCCACGAAGGCCGGACTTCCGTCGCGCTTTCGCTTCCTCCTTCCGGATCCTGTTTCCTCGTCTTTGAACGGGACGCGAAGGAATCGCCGGAACGGATTGTGCGCGTGAAGCGCGAGGGCAAGACGCTCTTCGACCTTGCCACCGGAACCGTCAGCGGATACGCCGACGCCGTCCTTTCGCCGGGCGAAAACGGGACATCGATGATCGCCTGGACGAACGGCCTGTTCGAATGTCTCGCCGCAGACGGCACCGTCACCGAATGTAAGACGCGCGGGCGCATCCGCTCCGTTCCCCTCCCCGGCACGTGGAACGTCGAATTCCCCGACGGTATGGGGGCGCGTGAATCCTACAGCATGAACCCGTTGATCCCGTGGAAGGATCTCCAAGGTACCCGCGAGGCCTCCGCCTATTCCGGAACGGCGAAATACACGTTGAGTTTCGTGCAGAGCGACATCCTGTCGTGCGAACGCTTCCTGCTGGATCTCGGGCGAGTCGAATCCATTGCGCGGGTGACGCTGAATGGACGAACCCTCCCGACCCTCTGGTGCGAACCCTATCGGCTCGACGTGACCCGCTGCATGAATCCCGGTATCAACGTCCTGACCATCGAAGTGACGGACACCTGGTTCAACCGTCTCGTCTACGACGCGGGCGTGCCGGAAAAAGAACGCAAGACATGGACGATCGGCGGCCCGAAGAAAGACGCGCCTTTCCGCGATTCGGGATTGCTTGGACCTGTCGTGCTGCGGATCGGCGAAAGGTTGACGGCGGAGTGAGACACCATGGTTAAAGGCGAAGAAAAAATAGGCGTGATTGAAAAGCTCGTCTACGGCGGTGCCGGATTGATGCGCGTGGACGGGTGCGTCGTCTTTGTTCCGAGAACCGCGCCGGGCGAACGCATCCGGGCGCGGGTGACTGTCGTGAAGAAACATTTCGCGCAAGCCGATCTCGTCGAAATCCTGCAACCCGCCTCCGGACGCCAGTCGCCGGACTGCCGCATCGGCGAGGCGACGGTGCCGGGATGCGTCTATGCGCACCTTACGCCAGAGGCGGAACTTGATGCGAAAACCGCGCAGTTGCATGAATTCCTCGACAAGTTCGGCGTGGAAGAATGGCTGCCCCCGGTGGATTCCCCCACCCCGCTCCATTACCGGAACAAACTCACGCTCCATGTGGAACGCGCCCAAGAGAAGATCCTCCTTGGCTACCGCATGGAACCGGGACACGACGTGCTGGACATCGACGCCTGTCCGCTTTCCCTGCCCCCGATCAACGAAACGCTCTCCTCGTTCCGTCACTCGTCCGCTTTCCAAGCGTTGCGGAACGGGGACGAAGTCGTGTTCCGTCTTTCGGATGAAGGCGTCTCCGTCTTTCGTCCGCCGCTCCGGAAAGGATACCGCCGCCTTCCGGGAAAACCGCAACGCTGGTCCCGCGAAAGAGGAACATTCTGTGACGGTCCCCTCCACACCCTGCACCAGACGATGACCGTCGGTACGTTCGAGGTCCCGTGCGACGGTTTCTTCCAAGTGAACCCCGCGATGGCGGAACAGCTTGCGGAAGAGGTCGCCTCCTGGTTCGCGGAAGATCTCGACCGTTTCCCCGAAGTGTTGGACCTCTACTGCGGCGTGGGCGTCTTCGCCCTCTTCTGCCGGGCGAAAGGCGCCGTCCGCATCTTCGGCGTAGAGGCTTCCGGGGAAGCCGTGGACTTTGCGAGGCGGAACGCGGAAAACTTCCATGCGCCCGGAAAGTTCGTCCGTTCCTCGCTGGGAAACGCGCAACGTCTTGGACAGAACTGGATCCACGATCCGTCAAGGACGACCGTGATCGTCGATCCGCCGCGCGGCGGGATGGCGCCGAATGCCGTCCGCGCCGTTCTATCCGGCCGTTTCCCGAAAGTCCTTTACGTTTCGTGCGACCCCGCGACGCTCGCACGCGACGTGGCGTTGTTCGTCGCCGCCGGTTATGCCGTCCGCCGCGCCCGTCTCTTCAACCTCTTTCCGAGGACGGCGCGTTTTGAAACACTGGTTGAACTTGTCAAAAAAGGAGCAGTATGAAAAAAGTGTCCTTTCTACTCGCGGTAGCCTTCATCTCCGTCGCCGCATCCGCACAGGAGATCAGCCTACAGATGACGTTGCAGAACAGGGAGTACATCGTCGGCGAACCGTTGGTGGTGGCCTTCGATTTCTTGAACGCCACGCGGGAGCGGATTTCCTGCGGGAAGAACGATTCCCCAGACCGTTTCTTCGTGGAGGTCACGAAGGGGACCGACCAGTTCGACTTCGTGCAGCCGTTCAACACGGAACCGATTGGAGGGGCGTTCACCGTTCAAGGAGGAGACAACAGACGGATCATCGCCGAACTGGACAAATGGTTCCCCTTGCTGAAGGAAGGCAAATACCTGGCACGCGGCGTCCTCGTCCACAGGGGGATGCGCTACGAATCGGCGAAAAAAAGTTTCGACATCGTAGGCGGCATCAAGCTTCAGGAAGGTTATCAGATGTTCGTCAACCGGACGAACCTCAAACGTACGTTCCGCCTGGTCTACTGGTCGCGCAACCAGATGGAGCGGTTGTTCCTGCGGATTTCCGATGAACCCGGAAACCGCGTCTGGGACACGATCGACCTGGGGACGCTCCTGCGGACTTCACCGGTCAGACTCGACATCTCGCCGGAAGGCGAAGTGACAATCGTCCAGCGCGCCTCGCAGGACGCCTTTCTGCGGACACTCGTCTGGTCCCTCCCCGATAACATTGAGATCGCCGAACGGAACCCGTTGATCGACCCCGACATCTCCGCCTCGCAACGCGCAAAGTCGCTCTACAACGAAATGGTGGATGACGGCAAGGAGAAGAAGTCCAAGAAGCCTTGGTATAAGTTCTGGTAAAGGATTGCAAACATGCGCCGTTTCTTTTTTCTGTTCGCCCTTCTACCGTTGGCGGGCTGTCTCTCTACCGCGCAGAAAGCCGTCCAGCCCACAATACCGCCGGAAGAAGACGAAATTCTGCAAGAACTTGCCGTGTTCACGGAAGCACTCTACCTCACGAAACAGGATTACGTGGAGGAGATCTCCTTCCGCGACCTGTTGTACGGCGCGATCGACGGTATGTTGCAATCGCTTGATCCGAACAGCTCCTTCATGCCCCCGGAGGAATACACGGATTTCCTAGAAGAGACGAGCGGCGAATTCTGCGGCATCGGGATCACGGTCGATATGGATGACGACGGATTGCGCGTGATCGCCCCGATTGAGGAATCCCCTGCCGCCAAAGCGGGAATCCAACCCGGCGATTACATCCTCGCCATCGACGAGAAAAAAATCGACGGGGAATCCTTCCGCGACATTGTGAAACGGATGCGAGGTGAACGCGGTACGAAAGTGGTGCTGACCATCCTCCGTTCAGACGGGACAAAGAAAAAGTTCACGTTGATCCGCGATGACATCAAAGTCTCATCCGTCAAGCTTGACGGAAAGAGGAAAGACGGGATCGGGGTTATGCGGGTGTCAAACTTCACGGATAAGACGCCGGAAGAATTCGCCGAAGCGCTCGCCCGTTTCCGCAAACAGGGCGGACGCGGCCTTGTGCTGGATTTACGCGACAATCCGGGGGGACTTCTGGATTCCGCCGTCGCCGTCGCTGAAATTCTGCTTCCTCGCGGTTGCGTCATCGTGGGGGTGAAAGGACGGCGCAACCCCGACGACGAACCATCCGTTTACAAGGCGGGCGCCTGCCCCGCCCGCGACCGGCGTCTCCCTCTGGCGGTACTGGTCAACGAAAACAGTGCCAGCGCGAGTGAAATTCTCGCCGGCGCGTTGCAAGCGCACGGACGCGCCCCCGTCATCGGCGTCCAAACCTACGGCAAAGCCTCCGTCCAGAACGTAATCCCGTTGGAGAACCGTTCCTCGTGCGCGTTGCGCATGACCACCGGGTATTACTACACGCCCGCCGGAACATGTATCCACGGTGAAGGTATCCACCCCGATATCAACGTACCCATTGATGAAAAAGTCTGGCGGAAACTCCAGCAGGCGCGCGCCAACCAGCGTTCCCCCGGAAAACTCCGGGATACCCAACTCGAACGCGCCGTCAAAGAATTAAAAAAGAAAATCCCCTAATCGAAAACCGAAACGCCCCCCGTCGTGTCCGCCTGTCGTGCGGGAGGGACGCGCTTCGTCGCGTCCGAATGGCGTCCGGGAGGGACGCGCTTCGTCGCGTCCGAATGGCGTCCGGGAGGGACGCGCTTCGTCGCGTCCGCAGTAGAATGGGCATCTTGCCCGTTCCAGCGTGTTTTTTTTGCCGCAAAGAACACAAAGG
>JAGAEL010000058.1 GCA_017613085.1 Kiritimatiellia bacterium
TCGAAGACACTCGAAAGGGTCAACACCATGCCGAAACTGACCGTCATCATCCCGGCCCGCAATGAGGAAAAACGCCTTCCCCGCTGCCTGCAATCCATCCTCGCGCAGTCTTTCACGGACTGGGAGGTCATCTGCATCGACGACGGCTCCAGCGACGGGACGGCCGATGTCCTGCAGAAGTTCGTGAACAACGACAAACGCATCCACGGCTCGGCGTTCTCCCGCCATCACGGGACCGTGCTCGCCCGCAAACTCGCCCTCCTGGATGCGAAAGGCGAATATGTGATGTTCGCCGACGCCGACGACGAATTTCTGCCGGGGGCGTTCGCAAACGCCATCCGCCTGATCGAAACCGCGGGGGTCGACATCCTCCAGTTCACGGTCGACATCGTCTCGCCGAAAGACGTGGATGCCAGCGGCTTCAAATGGCTGTTCCGTTACCGCGAGATTCATTCGACCGGCAGCAACCTCCTGTACGACTGTTTCGTGAACCGCCGGTTCCAGCACAACCTGTGGAACAAGATCTACCGCGCCGGAGTCTGCCGGAAAGCCATCGAAAACATGCCCGACATCCTGCTGCAGCATTATACCGACCAGTACCTGATGTTTTTCCTGCTGTATTTCGCGGAATCGTTCCGCAGCGTCCAGGATGGCCCGTTCTACCGCTACTACATGGGCGATGGCGTCTCCACCAAGCGCCCCGACGCGGAACAGTTCAAAGCGCTCTGCGAAGCCAACGGCATCTTCCCCCGCATCGAAAAGTTCCTCCGCGACCGGAACCAATACGAAACCAACGTGTCCGTGCTGGAAGCCATGCGCAACACCCTTTGCTGCGACATAATCGGAAAGATGCTCACGATCCCCACCCTCACCCGCGAGATCATCATGATCGCACAGGAACACTGGGGCAGCGGGATCATCTTCGATTTCCTCGCGGAAACCGGCATGTTCAAGTATCCGTGCAATACCCGCCAGCATATGGTATCCGACCTGATCGACCGGACCCGCGCACAGGAACGCGAGATCGCACGGCTTCAGGGCGAACTCGAAGACGCAAAACAGAAACTCCGCAGGAGCTCGCCCCGGAGTTCGCAACTGCTGAAAAATCCCGCGCGCGCCACCTCGCGCATCCCTTCGCCGAGCCCGGTGTCCTCCACGCTCACGAACGAGGTCACCTCCACCCCCGGCAAACTGCAGTTCCGCTTCATCCAGAAACTCCCGAAAGTGTGAACGAAAGCCAGGCCCGCGGCATGGCGATTTCAGGGGATCCCCCACGAAAACGCCCCTGCGCATACGCCGAGAGTTGTCACTCCGTATAGTGGGAAACAACGCCTCACGCGCATACGCGCAAGGTACACTATAAAGTACCTTGTTTATAGTGTACCTTGAGACTTAGCCTTGAACTCAACCCTTTTTGACAGTTTTCGAGGCGGTTGCGAACAGCGGCCCCCAGTCGTTTTGCAATCTGCGCCCACACCATGACACCCCGAAAAAAACTGAGATGTTACTGCGCAAGAAAACCGGGGATCAAACCGTTGGAAAAAACGTCTCACGTGTATACGCGCAAGGTACACTATAAAGTACCTTGTTTATATTGTACCTTGATGTTTTGGCTTGAACTATATCTGTTTTGACGTTCGAATTCGGCTTTTTGGGGGCTTCTTAAGACTTCATTCGCCGGATGCGCCGCCGGAGCGCAGCGCTTTAATACGGCTGCGGACGGCTTTGGCTTTCAGGCGGCGCTCCTGGGAGGCTTTGGTAGGCTTCGTGGGCCGGCGTTTGCGGGGTTCGGGGAGAGAAGCGAGCGCGAGCTCGCGGATACGTTCCCGGGCGCGTTCGCGGTTGCGGGCGAGGCTCCTGCTGGAACGTTCCATGACGACGAGGAGATCGCCCTGCATGTACTGCACGGCGAGGGCGCGCAGACGCGTTTTCTGCGCCTCGGTTAGGACGGCGGTTTCCGCAACGTTCCACTGCAGCCGGACGCCGTTCTCGGTCTTGTTCTGATGCTGGCCGCCAGGACCGCTTGAGGGGCGGACGTAATCCTCGGCGAACTCCTCCTCCGGGATGGCAAATGGTCTTGCCGTCGGCATGGATCAGGCTCCGGGAGCGTTCGAATCCTTCGCGGCGTCGTGTGCGGCGGGTTGCGCCGGCGCGGCGGCCGCAGTCGCAGCCGAGGTTTCCGGCACGGAATCGAGGCGTTTGGCCTCCTGCGGCTTCTCGACGAGCATGGCGGAGACGGCGTCAATGAAGAGCCCGGCGTGTTCGGCCTCGTCCTTGTCGTCCGGGGCGTAGGAAACGCGGAGTTTCACGAGTTTGCCGTGGTAAAGCGCGAGGTAGAGGATGGAATCCATCGGGTCGGGGACGCTGTCGATGCGGTAGCGCGCCTCGCGTCCGGGTCCGGTCGTCTTGCGATCCGGAGTCTCCAGGCGGGTCACGGCCTTGATCCTGGCGTTCTGTTCCGCGAGCTTCAGGATGCCCTGGTCGGTCTCCTGGAAATGCTTCTCGAATTCGTCGACGCCGACTTCCTTGGCCCCGGTGTCGAGCGAATAGATGTACACGTCGGCGCAGGTCCCGGCTTCGTTCTCGTAGCGGACCACGGTGCCGAAGACCGGGTTTTCGTTCTTGCGCACCCGGACCTTCTGGAATGTATCGACGATGGCCGGGAACACCAGCTTGGTGTCCTTGTCGATGAAATCCTCGAGGGCGGGGCGCAGGAAGACATCCTGGGCGAATGCGACGATGGCGCTCAGGCACAGGACGGCTGCCAGCAGGCAGAAGAGGATGTTCCGGCGGGGACGGGTCATGACGGAATCCGCAGCTCCTTTTTCCAGAACGCGACCTGGGACGCGACCTGCTTGAACCCGGTCGCGCCGTAAACGTCGCGCCCCTCGACCGCGTGGGCCGGGGAGAAAAGTTTCAGCATGGAGGAATCGGCCTCCGGGAATACGCTCTTCATCTCTTTCAGCGTGAGGGCATTCAGCGGTTTGCCCTTGTCGGCGGCGAACTTTACCAGCGCGCCGACCTTGTGGTGCGCGAA
>JAGAEL010000059.1 GCA_017613085.1 Kiritimatiellia bacterium
CAGGGCATCACCTGGCCCGTCCTGGATGCCTATCCCACCATCTACACGGCCCCGCAACCGCTCGGCTACTACTGCCGCTGGGACTTCTTTGCAAACCCGCTGGGATACAAGGGAGACGACGGAAACGCGCGGGCGCGCAAGCTGCGCGAAGATGCGTTGCGTACCGTCCGGGCGGCCAATCCCCGCTACAAGAAGGGCGCGTACACCTGTTTCGTCTACTGCCGGAAGGTGACCAAGGACTCCGAAGTCCTTGAGCGGTTGATCCGCCCCCACTACCCCGCCAAGCCGACGGCGGCCCAGCGCGCGGCCGGCGTTCCCGACACGATGTCGCATTACAAGCCGCCCATCTGCTGGAGCGATCCGCTCTGGCCGAATTCGAGTCCGCAAGTCCACTATCCGGGGGGCGGGGGGACCGTCGTCCATGAACTCGGCCACTGCCTCGGTTCGCCCGACTTCTACCATGCCTCCGAAGAACACGACGGCGTTTCGGGAACCCCCAGCCTGCAGTGGTCGTACGGCCCGACGGGTCCCGCCTACTGCCGCGTCATCTACCACGCCTTCGTCCCCGCCGCCGCCTATCCGAAAATCACCACGCCCGGCGATGTCACGCTCAGCCCGCGTTCCACCCGCTTCCCGACGGAGAAAAAGACGGACGTTCCGCCGCTCGGCGTCTTCGTGCCGTCCAGTCACCCGAACTACCTTTTCTGCATCGAATACTGCCACAACGAAAAACTGCCCGTCGGACATCCCGGCGCGGAAGGGCTGCTCATCCACGCCATCAACGTGACCCTCAACTCCCCGATGATGGGTCCCCCCGACCTCTGCTACACCTACCGCAAAGAAGACCCCTACCACAAGGCGAACGAATGCGGCGGCGCCTATTTCCAGCCCGGCGACACGTTCGACGAAAAGAGCAATCCTGCCACCTTCCTACCGAACCTGCTCCCCGCCGGCATCTCGGTCACGGACATCCGCTGCAATGAGGACGGGACCTGTACCTTCAAACTCAACTTCCCGCCGACCAAATTTTCCAAACAGGAACTCGACTACTCCCTTCTCCCGCAGACAAAGATCCTCCGCCTTTCCGACGCGCTCCCCACCTCCTTCCGAGCGGAAATGGAGGTGCTTTACCGGGGCGAGCCGTTGTTGACGGAATACGGTTTCTGCTACGGGTTGCAACGAGACCCGACGGAAAAGACGGGAAAACTTTTCCCGCTCCACCACCGCGACCGGTACGACGCGCGCCTGATCGACCTCAAGCCCGGCTCGATGTACTACGTCCGCGCCTACGCGCGCAACGCGAACGGCATCCGTTACAGCGGCACCCAACGCGCGATCACCCTGCCGTTTGAAAATTCCGGGAAGTCGCTCTCCGCCACCCTCTTCTCGGCATCCGACCATCTGCTCTCCAACTGGTACTACCAGAAATGGTACTTCGGCACGCACGGCGACAACATCGTCAACTCGGCGAACCCGCTCTTCGCGTTCATGTCGCTCGCGAACTATTACCGCGTCCTGCCCGGAGCCAGCTCCGCCGCAGGACGGAAGACGTCCAGCCAAGGGATCGACCTGACGCGCGTCCACTCGCACCCCTCCGATTCGCGCCCGAAATTCCGTCTCGCGGAAACGGTGAAACTCGGCAACGCCGTCCGCCACATCCTTGCCGAAGCCGGATTGACCCAGAGCGATTTCATCCCGAAAGCGCCCGAAGGGGACGGCAAAAAGGGTAAGAAAAAAAGGAGTACGACACCATCCTCCTCGCACACCCGGCGAGGTCCCTTCGGCGAACTGACCCCGTGGGTCAAGAAATGCGCGGCGGCGCTCAACATCAAGACGCCGGAGAAAACCTTTTTCGTCTGCCAGGGCGAGGAAGACCTCCTCAAACTCGCGCCCGAAATCCGCCGCTGGATCCTCCTCTCCCAGCCTGTCATGGTCGTCCGCGAAAACCTCCCCATGACCGACGAGATCTCCGAACGCTGGCCGCTCGACATCGCCTTCATCGACGGTCTCGGCGAAGACGCCGAATCCTTCCACGTCGTCTTCCCGGGGGGCAAGGACCGTGGAACGCACAGGAGAAGCGGCGAAATGCGGCTCGAAAAACTTCTCGAACGCACGACGAACGCCATTGTGATGTTCTACCGTCCGGGACCGCCCCCGCCCCCCGTCCGCTTGACCAAGGGCACATCCTCCGGCTTCTAGCGGCTATTATGGCATGCGACACGCGGCACGCGACATGCGATATGCGACACGCGATATGCGACTGCCGACAACCGCTCAGACGCGACAAAGCGCGTCCCTCCCTTTGCGGCCTTTGCGGCAAAAAACACGTCGTTCCAGACGTGACGGCGTCCCTTCTGCGCTTGCCAGTCGCGTTGGAAAGGTGTATACTGCCGCCCATGTTTCGAACGGGTATAGGTTATGATTCCCATCGTTTCGCGGCGGGAAGGAAGTTGGTGCTCGGCGGCGTGGAGATCCCCTCCGAAAAGGGGCTTTCCGGCCATTCCGACGCCGATGTGTTGATCCACGCCTTGATCGACGCCCTGCTCGGCGCCGTCGCGGACGGGGACATCGGAAGCCATTTCCCCGACACGGACGAGACCTGGCGGGGCGCGGACAGCCGCGTCCTCCTGAAGTCCGTCGTGGACGGACTCCGCTCGAAGGGGTGGCGTATCGTCAACACGGACGCTTCCGTTCTTGCCGAACGCCCCAAGCTCCGCCCGCACGTCGAAGCCATCCGCTCCTCCCTTGCGGAAACGCTGGGCGTGGATGTCGCCCGCGTCTCCGTCAAGGCGAAGACGAACGAAGGCATGGATGCCGTCGGCAGGGGCGAGGGAATCAGCGTGTTCGCGGTGGCGACCGTCGAATCGACAGAAAAAGAAAGGTGACAACCATGCAGATCTACAATAGCTTGTCGCGCAGCAAGGAGACGTTCGTCCCGCTGAAGCCCGGTTTCGCGGGAATGTACACCTGCGGCCCGACGGTCTACAATTTCGCGCACATCGGCAATTTCCGCGCCTACACGTTCGAGGACGTGCTGCGCCGCGCGCTGGAACTGAACGGGCTGGAAGTGAAACAGGTGATGAACCTGACCGACGTGGACGACAAAACCATCCGCGGCTGCCAGCAGACGAAGCAGCCGTTGAAGTCTTTCACCGCGCCGTATATCAAGGCTTTCTTCGACGACCTCAAAACGTTAAACGTCCAGCCCGCCGCCGTCTACCCCGCCGCGACCGACCACATCCCGCAGATGCTGGCGCTGATCCAGAAGCTGTTCGACAAGGGGCTCGCCTACGTCTCGACCGACAAGTCCGTCTATTTCAGCGTTTCAAAGTTCGCCCCCTACGGGAAGCTTGCCCACCTCGACCGCGAGAATATGCGCGTCGGCGCCCGCGTCGCCTCCGACGAATACGAGAAGGACGGCTACGGCGACTTCGCGCTCTGGAAGGCGTGGGAACCGAGCGACGGCGATGTCGCGTGGGATTCCCCCTGGGGGCGCGGCCGCCCCGGCTGGCACATCGAATGTTCCGCCATGTCGATGCAGTACCTCGGCGAATCGTTCGACCTCCACACCGGCGGCATCGACAACCTCTTCCCGCACCACGAGAACGAG
>JAGAEL010000060.1 GCA_017613085.1 Kiritimatiellia bacterium
CAAGAAGTCTATCGAACGGATCGCGGTGTATATCGGGAAGTGTCTTTATACGTTCAATTGCATTAGCCCGAATCGGTAACATACGGATGTCTCGCAAATGGCATTGCTCTTCGATTTCGGGAACGCGCAATGCCATCCGTAGTTTGCCAAGGCTCTGCTTTATACCGATTTCCCAAAGAGACACTATGCTCACAAAAAGACACGACTCTCTCTGTATCACTTCACGTACAGGATCAGACAATTCTTTCGGAGCAGAAAGCATATAAATCAGAATGTTTGTGTCAAGAAGGTATCGCATCACATATACTCCGCGAACTCTTCCAATGGTTGATCAAAGTCCGGAGCAATATAGAAACCTTCTTCAAAGCCGCCCAACTTCCGCATCTTACTGGTTTTGACGGATGATGTATTCCGAAAGATATCCTGGTTAACATCCTCTTCAAAGTTCCCGCCATTCTGAGCTACAAGGAAACGAATGAACAAAACAACTGCGTTCCGTTGCATTTCATCAAGCTTTTCAATCTCTTTTTCAAGCACTGTGTATGACATCTTCCCACCTTGCCTTCCGATTTGGGGCAATCCCCACGTTCAAAACGGACGCATCTTACCATATCCTCCTCCTGCCACGCAAGAAGGTATCGGCACGTTTTACCGCTTTTTCGGAAGGGGGCGCGGCTTGCCCGCTTCTTCTTTCCGCAGGTCGAGACGCATTTTGTCCAGAATCCCGTTGACGAAACGACCCGCGTTGGTGTTGCTGAAATATTTCGCGAGGTCGATCGCCTCGTTCAACACGACGGGCGCGGGAACGTCCGGGCAGTCGCGCAACTCAAAATAAGCCAATCTCAACACGTTGCGTTCGACGGTCCCCATGCGGTAGACCGCCCAGTGTTCGGCGTACTGTTCGATTGCCTTGTCGATCGCCGCGAGATCGTTCACAACCCCCCGGACACGGGTTTCGGCGAATACACGCAACGGCGGCGGGCAGACGTGGTCAATACTCTCGCTCGATTTTGCGCGCGGAGTCTCGGCCTCTTCCCAACGGATAACGGAAAGCGGGTTCCGGGCGGCGTCCAGCGCACGCTCTTCCTCTTCCTCCCGCTTCATCGACAACATCTCGTTCCAAAACGTCTCGATCATTGAATCCAGGTCCTCCCCCGGATTGAGATCGGCCAGACAAAGCATCTGCAACGCCCATTCGCGGGCCTGCCGCCGCGTGACTCTGACTTTCTGTTTTTTCGACATGAACGGCAACCCTCTAGATACCCTGCAAGACGGCAACGGTCTCCAGCGCGGCCATCACGCCGTCCCAACCTTTGTTCCCCATCTTGCTGCCGGCACGTTCGATCGCCTGTTCCAGGTTCTGCGCGGCAACCACGCTGTTGATGACGGGGATCCCGCCCTTCAGCGAGATTTCGGAGAGGGTGCGCGCGACCGTCTGCTCGATCAGGTCGGCGTGCGGGGTCGCCCCCTGGATCACCACGCCGAGCGCGAGGACGGCATCGTAGTTCCCGGTGACAACAAGGCGCGAGGCGACAAGCGGAATCTCGTTCGCGCCCGGCACCCGCACAAGCGTGAGGTCGTCGGCATTACCGCCGTGGCGTATAAAACAATCCTCTGCGCCTTTGACCAGCTGCTCGGTGAAAAAACTGTTGAACCGGCTCACGACGACGGCGAGCTTGACTCCTTTCGCCGTCAGGTTTCCCACGATCTCTTTCATCTTTCCTCCTCCGGCGCGGTTACGCCGCGTTCTCCCAAATCCCCGTCAGGCGTCCCCGCCCGACTCCAGCGCGTCCAGGCGCTGCTTCAATTCCGCCACCTGTTTCCGGAGCTTCGCGACTTCGCGAGGAACCAGCAGCGTGGCGGCGAATTCCTTTTTCGGCGCAGCCGGCGTACCCAGGAAATAGGCGCCCGGCGGCACGTCCTTTGAAACCCCGGCCTGCGGCCCGACCTGGGCGCGGTCGTGAATCTCGATGTGCCCGGAGATTCCCGCCTGCGCCCAGACGAGGCAGCCGTTGCCGATCCGCGCCGACCCGGCGATGCCGGACTGCGCGATCAAGCCGCTGTAGTCGCCGACCTGCACGTTGTGCCCGATCTGCACCAGGTTGTCGATTTTCGTGCTGTTGCCGATGCGCGTACGCCCGAAGCGGGCGCGGTCGATGGTCGTGTTGCTGCCGATCTCCACATCGTTGCCGAGTTCGACGATGCCCAGCTGCGGGATCTTATCGACACGGATCGTGCCGTCCGGCTGGAACACGGGATTGAACCCGTAGCCGTCGCCCCCGATGCGGACGCCGCAGTGCAGGATGCAGCGGTCGCCCATCGTACACCCCTCGCGGACGGTCACCTGCGGGTAGATGTGGCACTGCCGCCCCATCACGACACGCTGTCCGATGAAAACCTGCGCCTCGACGACACAGCCGTCGCCGACCACCGCGCCGTCTTCGATCACCGTCCAAGGCCCGACGTAGACGTCCGCGCCGATCTTCGCCGTCGGCGCGATCACCGCCGTCGGATGGATACCCGGCTCGCGCACCGGCTCCGGCTGCGCGAACCAGGGCGCGGCCCGGGCGAACGCGCCGTTGGGATCCGCCACGCGGATCAAGGCTTTCGCGGAACTCTCGCCCGTCCAGCCTTCGGCGACAAGGACCGCCGTCGCCCGCGTCCGGGCCAACTGGCGTTCGTACTTCGCCTCGTGCAGGAAGGAAAGGTCACCCGCGCGCGCCTCTTGAAGGGAGGCGAGCGCATGGATCTCCTGCGACTCGTCGCCTTCCACGCGGCCGTTCAATTTCGCGGCCAGCTCGCGCACTGTCATCGACATCGCCGGTCCCCTACTCCTTCTTCGCTTCTTCCTTGGCCGCTTCCGCCTTCTCCTTGGCCAGCGCCTCGGCGCGGACTTTAGGATCGACGCCGAGCAGCTTCAAGATATCGTCCGTCACATCGAGCGAAGGGTCGGCATACGGGATGGTCGTGCTGTCGAGGATCGTCTTGTATCCCTTCGTCTTCGCGTACGTCCCGATCTTCTCGCGGATTTCGCGGGTGACCTGACGGAGGAGGCGGGTGTCGAGATTCTGAAGTTCGTCCTGGTACTTCCGGATCACCTCACGGAGTTCGCGATCCGCCTCGGTGAGGGCATCGCGCTGCTTGAGGGCGGCAGCCTCGGCATCCTGGCGCGCCTTCTCGGCGAGGGCGGGATTCCGCGCCTCGCGGACGGCGCGCTCGTAGGCCGTGCGCAGCTCTTCAAAACGGTCGCGCTGCTTGTCGATCTTCGACTGGTATTCCTTCTCGGTGTCCTTCATCAACTTGCGGTCGCGCTCGCGGGAGGGGTGGAACCGCACCAAGTCCACCATGCTCACGGTGACCTGGCCGAACGCCGTCGCGGCGCAGAGGGCCGACACGGCAACTGTCATCATCCAAGTTTTCATATCGCTTCGTCCTTTCTTCTGTTCAAACGGCAGGGGGCGCAGAGGCGCGTCCCCTGCCTAAAACTTCGTCTCTTACTCGAACCCGATCATGAAGGAGAAGACCTCCTCGTCGGTGTAGCTGTCGTCCTCGCAGATCGGCTTGGCGACGTCCAGGCGGATCGGGAAGCCGGGGATATCGAGGCGGAGTCCGCAGCCCACGCTGACCGTCACGTCGGAGAACTCGGGGTCGGCTTCGTCCGGGCTGAGCGAACCGATGTCGGAGAAGACCGCGAAACGGACCGCCTTGACGATCGGGATCGTGTATTCGGGCGTCACGAGCAGCATGGTCTTGCCGCCGATCGCCGCGTGGGTCTTCCTTTCGCCGCGATAGAGTTTCGGGCCCATATCGCGGTATTCGACGCCGCGAACCGTGCGGGGGCCGCCGAGGAAGAGGCGTTCGTAGACGGGCAGTTCGCCATTGGTCGCATCGACGGTTTCCAGACGGCCCCTCAGGCTGAAGACGTGTCCCCACCAAGGCAGCGGGAACCACTGCTTGTACTGGACGCCTGCCTTCCAGAACTCGTTGTCGCCGATGCCGCCCTCGGCCATCTCGCCGAACACCGTGGCCTGGATGCCGCGCGTCGGGACGAAGGCGCTGTTGCGGCTGTCGTACGACCAGTAGAGGCGGGCGATGCTGTTGAGGTTGCCGCTGTACTCGTGCTTCTGATACCGGAAGTAACGATTGTCAAAATCACGGCCGGTGTCCGGCGTGGAATCGCCGTCTTCGCCCAGACCGGTCCACCACTCGCGGCCGTCAACATCGCTCATCTCGACCTGCTCCAAGCGGTAGCGGGCGCCGATGCGGCCGATGGCAATGGGGTAGGACAACCCGACGCCGCCGCCAGTGCGCGTCTCATCCCACTCGTCGTACCAACGCTGGCGGCGGTAGCCTTCGAGCGTGAGGGCGATGGGCATATCGAAGAGCCAGGGCTGCGTCCAGGAGACCTCGTAGGACTGGCGGCGGTCGCCGACTTCGACACCCGCGCGGGCGCGCTGCCCGCCGCCGGTGAAGTTCGGCCAGTTGAGGATGTCGAAGTTGCTCTGGGAGACTTCGAGGAAGCCGACGATGTTATCCACGCTGGAGAACCCGGCGCCGATCATGAACGAACCGGTTCGCTTCTCCTGCACTTCGTAGACAAGGTCGCGCGCGCCGTCGTCGCCGGGGTTCTCGGTATAGTGGCGGACGCTCTCAAAGTAACCGAGGTTCTTGATGCGGCTTTCGCTCAACTCGATCTTGCGCTCGTTGTAATCGTCGTTCGGCGAGACGAGGATTTCGCGGCGGATCACCTTGTCGCGGGTGACGTTGTTGCCGCGGATCACGATGCCGCGGATCTTGGTGCGGACACCCTCGCGGAGATCGAACGTGATCGCGACGGCGCCGGGACGGCCGGGAATGTCCTCGATCGTCGGCTTCGCCAGGGTGTCGGCGTAACCACGGTTGCCGTAGTAGTCGCGCAGCGTCTTCGCGGCTTTTTCGATCTCGCCGGTGCCGGCGGTGGCGCCGACGGGCAACGCCTTCAGAACCGACTCTTCGACTTCGCCCTTGGGGAAGAGCGTGACGCCCCGGACGGCGGTGGAGGCGACGGTGCAGGGATCGCCCTCTTCCACCTGGAAGACCATCTCGCTCTTCTCGTTACCGAGATCGCGTTCTTCCGGCTGCGAGATACGGGCGTTGAGGTAACCGTGGCGGCCGTACACCTCTTCGGCGTTGCGGCGGGCGTTCTCCAGATCCTGCGCGGTCACGGGGTCGTCCACGAACCAGCCGCGAGGGTCGTACCAGGGACGCTGGCCGAAGGAGGCGCGGAGTTCCTTGTCCGGGATCGCCGTGTTCCCCTCGAAGACGTACCGCTTGATCTTCCGGCGGGGGCCTTCGGTGACGGTCAGGGTGACCGTGGCGAATCCGGGGGCGTCGCCCGTCGGCTCGGTGTCGGCCACGACGCGCACCTCGGGGAAATGTTTCTTGCGGTAGGCGTCGCGCACCTTGGCGCAGCGCTCGGCAAGGACGGCCTCGTCGATGTAGTCGCCCGGCTCCAGCTCGGAGAGCTTGCGGACCTTGCGCTCGCTGAAGTAATCCACGCCCTTGACGGCCAGCGGGCCGCTCATGCGGAGACGGCGGCGGACGACGTAGATGACGCGGGACTTCCCCTCGCCAAGCGCCTCGACCTCCACCGACGCATACGAGAAACGCCCCGTGTCCAGCAAGGCGCGGACATCGCGCGAAAGCGCCTCCTGCGTGATTTCCTGTCCCGTCTCGAGACCGACGGCGGAAAGGACGTCGGATACGTCGCCCGCCTTTTCCACGCCCGTCTCGCGGGCCGCCACTTCGGCGACCGTGTCTGCACCGTATGCGGAGACCGCGCAGACCAGCGCCGCCGCCGCCATCAACCTCGTCAAGCTTCTCATGTACGCTCCAAATCCTTCGTTGTTTCAGTTAGAAAGTGGTTTATTATCCTCTTTATGCGACAAAAATACAAGAGCAAAAAGAGATGGATTCCGCGCCGCCGAAGTGGTAACATTCCCGCGTTCCCCACAACACAAGGAGCGTTGGACGAGGATCAGGGACATGAAAGACGAGAAGAAATTCACCAAGGATGATTTCGCCGCCATGCTGGCGGGACAGTTCGACAACTATCGGAACGGGTTCGATCCCGGCGAGGAGGTCGACGCGGTCGTGACCGCCGTCGACGGTTCCTACGTCACGCTGGACGTGAACGCCAAGCGCGAAGGGCTTCTGCCCGTCGACGAGGTGCTTACCGTCGCGGACGGCAAGCCCCGCGTCAAGCCGGGCGACAAGCTACACGTCATTTTCTCCGGAATGCAGGACGGCGCGTTCATCTTTTCCACGCGCCTCGCCGCCTCCCGCGAAGTCGATCGCTCGCTCGCCGACGCCTACGCGCAGCAGATGCCGGTCGAAGGCACGGTCGAAAAGGAGGTCAACGGCGGATACGAGGTCACGGTCAACGGACAGCGGGCGTTCTGCCCCTACTCCCAGATCAGCCTCTTCCGCCAGGAGGGCGCCACCTACACCGGCGAGAAGTTCAACTTCCTCATCTCCGAATACGGCAGCGACGAACGCGGGCAGAACCTGATCGTCTCCCGCCGCGCCCTGTTGGAGCGGGAGCGCGAGAAGCAGAAGGAGGAGTTGAAGGAAGACCTTTTCGTGGGCATGATCTGCACCGGGAAGGTCACGCGGATCGTCGATTTCGGCGCGTTCGTCGATCTCGGCGGCGCGGAAGGGTTGATCCCGCTACGCGAGATTTCCTGGGAACGCGACGTCAAGCCCGCCGACGTTCTGAAGGAGGGCGACACGGTGGATGTCCAGATCAAGGAACTGAACTGGGACGCCGACCGCATCTCCCTCTCCCTGCGCGGCGCGAAGGGAGACCCGTTCGAGGACGCGGTGAAGAAGTTCCCGCAGGGCACCACGTTCACCGGCAAGGTCACGAAGCTGGAGCGTTTCGGCGCGTTCGTCCAGCTCGTCCCCGGCGTCGAAGGGTTGATCCCGATCGGCAAGCTGGGACGCGGCCGCCACCTGGTCAACGCCCGCGAGGTGTTGAGCGAGGGACAGGAGATCCTGGTCGAAATCGACAGCGTGGACACCGAACGCCGCCGTTTCAGCCTCGCCCCCGTCGATGAACGGATCAAGGCGCTCAACCCCGGCGAACTGACCATCGGGATGCGCACGGAGGGAATCGTGGAGTCGATCCAGCCCTTCGGCGTCTTCGTCCGCCTCTCCGAAGAGAAGACCGGACTCCTGCACATCAGCGAGACGGGACTGCCCAAGGGCGGGAACGCCCTCGCAAAGATGGAGCAGGCCTTCCCGCTGGACAGCAAGCTCGAAGTCATGGTCAAGGGGCTGGACAACGGACGCATCTCGCTCACCCTTCCCTCCAAGTGGGAGAAAGAGGCGCAAGAGGCACAGGACAGCATGGACGTCGCCAACTGGCTCGCCGACAATAAAAAACAAGCCGACTCGCTCGGTTCGCTCGGCGACGCCTTCTCCGGTCTGGAGCTGTGAGGCCCGTCGTCCGATACCTCCCTTCCGGCTGCCTCGCCGCCGTCTCGCTCGACGGCGGCGAGGCGTCTTTACGTCTATTCGACTCGCCGCAGGAGCTGGCGAACACGCGCACGGCGGCTCCGTCCGGCGAAACCGCGCTCGCCGACGGCGCGTCCGCGCTCGCGTATTTTTTTACGGTCGCGCCCTTTGAACCCGCCGCCTCGTTCACGCTCGGTCCTGCCGTCACCCCTGCCTTCCGTGCGGCGTTCGCCGCGTTGTCCGGCGGTAACGTCCGTTTCCTGCGCGGGGAGTTCGGCGCGTTCCTGATGGGCTATGCGGTGGATGCGGCGACCGCCTCCTTCCGCGTCGCGTGCATCACGGCCGCGCCCCGTATGCTCACCGTGCGGTTGGAGGACATCTGGCTCGCGCTACCGGAGGAACTGCGGTTTCCCTTTTACGACCTGACACTCACCCGCGACCCCAACCGGCTCGATGAGACGAACTTGACGGTAGTGACGGAAACGTTTCCCCGCCAACCCGGCAACCTCCGCCTCTTCCTCGAACTCGCCCGCAACGGCGGCTTTCTACTCGAAGCAAAAAAATAAGGCGTCACGCGACTGGCGGGCTGGGAGGGTCGCGCCCCGTCGCGACCGTACCCTCCCTCAACCCTCAACCGTTACCTCACGCTGACGCGCCATGTCGCGGCGGGCTTGGCGAGCTTCCCGACGCCCGTGCCCTCCCCGTCCACCACGACGCCGCTCACCTTCACGGAGAACTTCTTCAGCTTGCCGCCCTGGATCGCGTACACCTTGAACGACCCCTTGAAGAGGCCGGTCTTCGGCACGTACGACAACTTCATCGCCGGGCGGTTCGGCTTCTTCGGGTCGGCGTCGCCGCTCAACGCGCCCTTCGCGTACTTGATGGAGGCGGCCTTGTCGAACGCCCACTTCCCGCCCTTCGCCCGGACGGGCTCGCCGTCCGGCAGCAGCGCCTCGACCGTCCCGGCGGGCAGCGCCGCGCCGCTGAAATCGACGTAAACCTTCGCGTCCGCCCGCGTCCACTTTCCGCCCACGGCGGCGGTGTGCACGGTGTAGGCGCCGGCGTTTCCGAGGAAGCCGTCGTCGCCGATCTTCACGCGGAACGTGCCGAGCTGCTTCGCCGGGACTGCCGCCTCCGCCGGCGCGTCCGCCGGGATCGTGACGGCCGTGGCCTTCAGCGTCGCCTTCTTCCCGCCGTTCGGCAGGAGGTACCCGGAGACCTTGACCGTCTTCGCCCCCGTCCTCTTGTCCACCTTCGGCTTCGTGACCTTCAGCTGCGCCACGCCCGCGACGTTGCCGTCCGCGTCGTACATCGCGCCGTTCAGCACGGCCTTCGCCTTCGCCGTCCACGGACGAGTGACGTCGAACGACGGCTCGCCGCCGCCGAACGCGGCATACGCCGCCTCGGCGGCGGTCAGCGTGTCGTAGTTCGCGACAAGCGCCTTCTGTTCGTCCGTCAGCGCGTCGTACGCCCCGCGCGCCGCGTCGATCTTCGCCTTGCACGCGTCGGTGTCCTCCACCTCGCCGATGGCGTCGATGGCGGCAATCGTCGCCGTCACCTCGGATGCGACGGGTTCTTCCGCCCCAGCCGGTGTCCACTTCCAGTTCCGCGTTGCGCCGTAGCCTTTCGTCTCAAAGAATTCAGAAGTCACATGACCCACCTTCACTTCATGTACACCTGCATCGAAGTTCAGTTCAACGGGAATCCAATCCGTGCTGCCACCGAAATTTGTGACGTAGTGGTAGTCGTCTTCACCGGGATACAAAACCGACAACTCAAGTCGGTTCCACTCGCTTTCGGAGGACGACTTCAGTTCAAGCGACAACTTCCCCGGTCCGACGACCGTGGTCATTAACATGGTCCAGCCGTATTCGTCAGACTCGTCGCAACGCCAGTTGCCGTCATCTCCAACATACCAAGGCGTAACGTTGGGATGTCCCGCAGTCGTGAACTCGAGCTCCGGCAGATCGCCCACGAACGTGGCGTTGATAGTCGGGAACTTCTCCTGATACGCCGCCAGCTGCGACGCCTTCACGTGGATCTTCGTCGAGCCGTCGCTCTTAAAGTCGCTCGTCGCGCCTCCCCACGTCAAGTCCACCGCATTCGGGTGGCAATACACGTCGGTTATTCCCGTGCAATCGGCAAACACGCCAGCCCCGATGTTTGTCACAGTCGACGGGATTTTCACCTTCGTAAAATTCTTGCAACCGAAAAAGGCGTACATTTCGACAGTTGTCAAGCCATTCGGCAAGAGCAGTTCGCCTGAGAGATTCTGACACTGGCAGAAAGCATAACTGCCGATGGCCGTCAGACCGTTCGGCAAGGCTAGTTCGCCCGAAAGGGACGTGCAATCATAGAAAGCCCCCCCGCCAATACGAGCGACATCCTTTCCGATCTGCACACTCGTGGCCTCTCTAAAATCAGAAAACGCAAGACTCCCGATTGCCGTCACGCCGTCCTCGATAACAATCTTTTTTACATCATCGGACTTCTCCTCCCACGGCGGAAGATCTTCATCCGCCATTGCGCCGGTACCGCTGACGGTGAGTGTCCCTTCGCTGTCGAGCGTGACGGTGCAGTCTCCGCTCGTCCACTGGTTGGCTGGCGCAGGCGCATCCTGGACGGGCCGGATGGGAGACCCGGCGTAGCGCACGGAAGTATACTCGATGTTGCTGCGATTCGAAAGATAGACTATGCCCCCTGCGTTGTTCCATGATGATGCAGGAACCGACGACCAATAATAGCCGTGTGAGGAAAAGGCTGTTCTAGAATTACCGCTTCCATATCCGGTGCAAGGAAGGAAAATGCTGGCGGAAGAATATTCGTCCTTGCCACGAACGAGGTATCCGTTTACGCCGTTAGTTGTCATCCAAATCCAGACGCACTTGTTGTAGCAGAGGTCGTTCAGATCCTGTACCGTAGGCATGCGCCACCCGCCGCCCCATTGCGCCTGTGCAGCGTCGTGATCCGGAGCGAGGACGCCATCCTCCGTAATCCAGCCTTCGCTCTGGAGCGTAGCAATATCCGTTCCGTAAGTCCACGCATTCCCATCGCTAAACGAAAAGCCTGACGACGACCCGTCGCTCGCAACCCAAGCGTTGTTCTCCCACTTGTAGCCGATGGTGTCGCCCCACCAGAAGTAGTAGCCGGAATCCCACGGCTCGTCCGCGCCGATGTTGGTTTCAGCCCAGTACGGTCCGTTTTCCCAGAGCTGTACCTTGCCGTGCGTACGGTCCACAACGCCGACATTGACAACGCACAGATACTTTCCTCCACTATCGCGTTCTGAACTTACTGTAATGAAATAAGCCTTGCCGTCGCTGACGCCGGTGATGTCGAGATCCTCCGTATACTTGCCGTCGCCGTCACCGACTATGAGACCAAAGTCGCCGTTTACGGTAACATCCAAGTAATGCCACGTCACGCCGTCACGCGTCTTGGTTTTAACAGCTTGCGTTCCCGGCCATGCACCAAGCAGGGGATCGCTGTCCCACGCATAGCAGAACCAGCTGTCCCCCCATGCAACAGAGGAAGGCGCGTTCACATACACGCGAACATTCGCCGCATACGCGCCGAGCATCGCGCCCGCCGCAAGAATCATCGCGATCAGTTTCTTTTTCATCTGGCTGTTCCTTTTCCGGGTAAAGGTATTGGGGAGGGCGGCGGGATGGTTGCCCATCCCGCCTTTGTTTTGCCGATTGTTAAGCCTGTTTCCGTTTACGGATTTCCGCAAGGATCGGCGCGACGGCGAACTGCGGACGCTCGAAGCAGGAATAGAGCCGCTTCTGGTCGGCAGGATCCGTGAAGACGCGCTTTACGGGATCCCAGCCGATCTCGCGTCCGGCGTTGTTCATCGCGTGGTAACCGAGAATGCAGGAGATCGTCGAGATGTTCGCCTCTTCCACGGCGATGTTCGTGTCTTTGCGTGAACGCATACCGAGGAACCAGGGACGGTGGTGGTTGAACGGGTTGTGGACGATCTTCACTTCCGGTTCGCCGGAGATGAGTTCCTTCCGGTTCGCCTCGCAGGGCCGCCAGTAAGGTGCCTTCTCCTTGAAGGCGGTGTCGATCGGCGCGCCCGGCGCTTTCGTGGTTCCGCGGCTGGTGGAGATCCAGTCCCCGTTCTCGCCGTACCAGCGGACGCCGCAGCGGTAGCCGGAGAGACGCGGCGTACCCAACTTCATCTCCACCCCGTTGGGGTACTTGTAGGTGATGAGGCAGTCGTCGTGTACGTTGAAAAGCCGCCCGGAGAGGAACTTCACCTTCTCGCATTTCACGGAGACGGGACCGAGATTGCCCATCGCCCACTGCGCGATGTCCACGTGGTGCGACCCCCAGCCGGAGATGTTGCCGGTGCAGTAATCCTGTATCTGCAGCCAGCCGACGTTCTGTCCGGGAATGTCGAGGCGTCCGTCGGCACGATACCGCCGCCAGTGCGTGCGGAGCTGTGAATACCGCACGTCGTCGCGCGCGGGGCCGAGCCAGAGGTCGAAATCGAAATCCTTCGGATCGGGCGTGCGCTCGATGGAGGGGACGTTCCATTCGCAGTTGGGCGAGTTGTCGATGATGCCGAGGTCGATGCGCGACAGCTTACCGAGACGTCCGCTGCGGACGTACTCCACCCCCTTCACGAAGCCCGCGCCGCACCCTTTGTCGCACCGCTGCTGCGTCCCGATGTGGAAGACGCGCCCCGTGAGCCGCACGGCCTCGCGGATCGCCTCGCTCTCTTCGACGGAAAGCGCCATCGGCTTCTGGACGTAGACGTCCTTGCCTTTGTAACAGGCTTCAACCACCATACGCGCGTGCCAGTGGTCTTGCGTGCAGATCATCACGCCGTCGATGCCGGGATCGTCCAGCACCTTGCGGTAGTCCATCTCCAGTTTGAGGTGGTCCATCTTGCAGCCGTAACGCCGCTCGGCGAGCTCCTTCATGTTCTGGAGGCGCAGGATATCGACATCGCAGATCGTGGTGAGCATCGCGAGGTCCTGGTTCTGCAAGAGGCCGCCAATGTCCATCGAAGTGCCGATACGGCCGCAGCCGATCAGGGCGATCTGGAGCTTGTTGCTCGGAGCGTCCGCGCCGAGGACGCGCGCGGGGATGATGGTCGGGAAAACACCCGCCGCGAGGGCGGACTTCAAGAAATTTCTGCGTGTTGCGTTCATGGTCTGTTCCTTTCGTTACCGGCACGCCGCGCCGCACACCGGCGGCAGAAGGGTGATGAGGTTGAGGAGGAGGCGTTTGTAGTCCGCCCCCGTCTTGTTCAGGTCTTTCGCGCAGGGCCCCACGAGGGTGATCGCGCCCTTGCCGTACGCATACTGCGCGATCGAGGTCGCGATGCGCCGCTTCTTCATGTCGGCGGCGCCCAACAGGCAACGGTCGCCCGTCAGGTACATGCTGTGGCGGTTGCCCCCCATGAACGGCAGCACGTCCGCGCCGAGGCGCCCCTCCGGGAACCCCTCGAAAAGTTTCGGGCAGTTCGCAAAGAACACCCCGCCCTCCGCATCGGAACCGATGGTGAGAACGCCGTCGTAGTTGCAGCCGAAACGCTTGGCGAACACAGCGCTCCAGCTGTCCGTGTTCTGCAAGGTAACGAAGTGCGTGCCGAGGCGCACGGCGCCGAGGATCTGGTCCACGTCGCCCCGCGAATACCCCGGCTGAAGGTGGCAGAAAATCACATCGGGGCAGCAACCGCGCGCGGCCGCGTCCGGATCGAACTCGGCCACGTCCAAACCCCACGCCCGCATCAAGGGAAGATGTTCGAGCGCGCCCCAGAAACGCACCTTACGCGCCTTGTGCGCGGGTGTCACCTCCGCCGTCACGACACCCTTGACCGGCTCCGTCTCCGCAAACCGGACAAAACCGGCGTAGTCCCCGATTCCCGTCACTTGATGCGTGGCGAGATACTCATCCACCGTCTTCGCAAAGACGTCTGCATTGTTCTTGTTCATGCCTCTGGATCCTCCGGCCGCACCGGCGCGCGATACCCATCACGCCCACGGCGGCAACCTCATGTTTGAAACGTAATCTACCCGTTTTCCCCCGAAATGTAAATCCGAAAAATCCCGCCGAAAAAAGATTCATTTTAGGCTTGCATGGGGGGACGGAATATGGTAAGGTTTTCCCCGTTTTCCACCGCGAACCGGTGTGAAGGGCGAGCTTAACTCAGCTGGCAGAGTCCTACCTTGCCAAGGTAGTGGTCACGGGTTCGAATCCCGTAGCTCGCTCCATCTTTTTGGGAGTGTAGCTCAGCTGGTAGAGCAAGTGACTCTTAATCACTGGGTCCAGGGTTC
>JAGAEL010000061.1 GCA_017613085.1 Kiritimatiellia bacterium
CAGCCGCTCTCGCAGGTGAAGTCGAGATCGGAGACATCGGACACCGTCGGGTAGTAACCCGCGAACCAGCCCTTGTACTTCTTGAAGATGACCTCGGGGTCGCAACCCGTGGTGGTCAGGTTGCAGTTGCCGCCCTTGGTGCCCTTCTTCGTCAGACCAATCTTGGCCTTGCCGAAGCCGCTGTAGATGAAGATCGGCTCATCGATTTCAGCAGCGGAATCGCCCTTGAACGCCTCGATCGGCTCTTCCTCGCCGTCAAAGTAGACGAGGTATTCGCCGTTGATGGCGCCATCGGCGCGGGTGCCGGTCAGGAAGCCGAGATCGCTCTCGACGCCGTAGTACTTACCAGCATTGCCCATGCCGGCGAGCGCGTCCGTGACCTTTTCCCACTTCTTGCCGAAGAAGGAGAGCTTGGTGAGGCCGAGCTGATCGAACGCGACGACCGTGTTCTGCCCCGCAACCTTCACCTTGAGAACGAGCGTGGCGTAACCCGGAGCGAAGCAGCACTCGGTGCCGGCTTCCTCGCCGCTGTCGCCGCCGGAGGTGCTGCTGCCGGAGCTGGAGCTGCCGGAGCTGTCACCAGCGGAGCTGTCGCCGCCGGAGGTGGCGCTGCCGGAATCTTCCGCGCTGCCAGCCGCCGCCGAGCCGCTGCCGCCCTCTTCCTCAGCCGCGCTGGAGTCACCTTCGAACACGAGGCCGAGGGCGCCCTTGGCGGAGAAAGAAGTGGTCGTCTTGTAGCCCTTCTTCTCGATGTAGTCCGCGAGTTTCCCCTTCTCGGTGAAATCGAAGCCAACGAAAGCGCAATCGCTGTCAGGCGTAGACCCACCGCAGTTGTCGGGGTTCTGCGTGAATGTGATAGCGGAGACACTACCAGCAACGATAGAAGCCGCCGCAAACATCATCAACTTTTTCATGGTTTGTTCTGTCCTTTGTTTGATCAAACAAAGCGGTTTCCCGCTTACGGCTGGACTCTCGTCCAGGTTTATTTGTCACCAGATTGGAAGCACCCCTGCATCCTATCCGGCAACCTTTCAACCGAAGCCCACCCGGGCCTCGACCGGTTCACAGGCTACTCACGGATTGTCACCGGTGGCAACCTGGATTGCCTGAAAACGCCGTCCACTATACACCCTTCCCGGAGGCAATGCAAGAGAAAAAGTGAAAAAATTTTCATAGCTGGATTACGGCGGTTCTCACGGGCGTTTTCACCGCCTCCGGCGCGGGGGGGACGTTCGATTTTCCGCCGGGGAGCATATACCAGCTGACGGTGGGCGCGTAGTCGATGTCCACGTCCTCCCTGCCGCTGTCGTTCCAGTGCCAAAGCTCCATGTCGAAGACCAGCTTCTTTTTGAAAAGGACCGTGTCCAGCGCGCGGTGGCGGAGGTTGAAGGTGGGGCCGGAGCGGCTGCCGACGGGCTGGGCGAGGAAGGGATGGTCGAACGTCTCCGTGCGGCACCAGGCGTATCCGAAGAAGTCTTCCGTGCCCGTCCCGAAATACGAGGGGAACTTTTCGCCGTCCGTGTAAATCTGCTCATCGCCTTCCCCCCACCAGTTAGGCGCCTTATTATAGACGTAGAGTCCCGTGCCGACCAAGATCCCCGTGCCTTCCAGGGTCGCGTAATTGACGATGTAATGCTCGCCGTTCTCCTTGGTTTTCGCCTTTTTCAGTTCTTTCCAGGAGGTGCCGAAGTGCATGCTGCGCCCCGGTTTCCAGTCGTACGGGGCAAAGACCAGTTCGGAACCGGCGATCCGGATCTCCTCCGTCCCGAAGTTGTGGACGGTCACCTTGCAGACCTTCTCGTACGGCATGACCCAGAAACAGCGCATCACGCCGTTCGACTCGGCGCGCGTGTTCCACGTCTGGAACGGCGCGTACTTGTAGCCGGCGCCGAAAAACTCGCCCGCCGGGCACCAGACGGTCTGTTCCCCGTCGAACTGCATTTCGACGACCGTCGTCCGCAACGCCTGGTCGTCCTTCCCTTCGTTCACGACGAGGGAGAACTCGCGGATCGCCCCGCCCGAAGGCTGCCCCGCGCCGTCTTCGACGGTGACGGACTTCCCCGCCCCGACGACGTCGCCCAGTTTCACGCGCTTCCCGTCTTTGGGGCCTTCGGGCGCCGCCAGCAGCCGGCAGGCCTCCGCCGTCAGCTCCTTGGCTTTCCCGAGGGTGTCGGGCGTCAGCGGGACGACCGTGACGGAATCCGGATACGTGCGCGTTTCAATGTTATAGAAAAGGTGTTCCCGCGCCCCGCCCGACATCGGCCGCTTCGGATCGAGGTAAAGGCTGTGGCTCTCGTAGGTCACTTTGCACGACTTCGCGTACGGGATCGGGAAATACAGGTTGTTCCCCCTTTCCAGGCGGGGGGCATCCTTCGGCAGGCAGCTCGAAAGCGGCTCCCCGCAGATCTTCCCGCCGGAGAGGATCTCCAGGATTCCCCCCTGTATGACCGGCTTCCCGTCCACATACACGCGGAGCGTCCCGTTCCCGTCGCTGCGGGAGAGCGTACACCAGAACCGCGTGATCGCGCCCGGCCCGGTCGCGTCCAGCAGCACCTCTTCCTGCCGGCCGAGGTTCACCAGCCCCCGGCGCCGCTGGATGCCCGCCCGGATCTGCGTGGACCTGTTCCGCGTCGACAGCTCATTCACCACCTCAGTGCGGATGAACTGCGACCAGTCCTCGTTCGAATACCAGTTTTTCGCACTCCTGTCCAGGTCGGAACGCCTGTCGTAGCTGCTCCACAGGCGCGTCGTGTACGCCTGTTCCGGATAGTAGGTCAAACGGTCGCGATCCGTCATCTCGCGCAACAAACTCTCCACCGACACGGTTTCCGCGCAGCAATTTCCGAGCAGAAGACACGCGACCGACATCCATCCCACGTTTTCGATTCTCATACAGGGCACCCTCTCGTTTACAGCCATACAAAAACAAAACGCCGTCTATTCTGGCGAAGATCCGCACACCTGTCAAGTCGCCATTCCGGGGCGGTTCTTTTTCATCTCGGTTTCCAGACCTCTAGATTTCCGGGGTTCTGGCCGTCTTTCCGGGGCCTTTCCGCCTTGTAAAACAGGGGGGCGGGGGCGAATTTGCAAAAAAAGCCCGTTTTTTCGCGTTTTTCGCTTGCCAAGGTTTCAAAACCCCTTTATTTTAAGGGCGTTTCCGATGCTAGGTAGCCTCGGAACACTTTCACCCAGTAAGGAGTACAACATGGCTAAGAAAGAAGTCGTCCCGACCACCAAGAGTGGAATTCTGGCCGCGCTCGCGGAAGCCGCCGGCATCACCAAGAAGCAGGCCGTGGCCGTCTACGATAAACTCGTCGACATCGCCATCAAGGGCGCGAAGCAGGAAGAAAAGGGGCTGACGCTCCCCGCGATCGGCAAGGTCAAACTGGTCAAGCGCCCCGCGCGCACCGGTCGCAATCCCGCCACCGGCGAAACGATCAAGATCAAGGCCAAGAAGGTCGTCAAGATCGTCGCGTGCAAGGCGTTCAAGGAAGCCATCCTCGGAAAGTAATTTCCGCACGGGTTCCGAAAAGGAGGGGACGGCGGTCATCGCCGTCCCTTTCTTTTTTCCCGCCCGGACGCGACGGGGCGCGTCCCTCCCATTCTTCATTTTTTATTTTTCACCCTATGCCCTCTTTCTCCGCCCAGTTCAACGAACACGTTCAGCGCCTCGACGGCAAGATTCTCGCTTCGTTCACCCAGTTGAACGACTGCGCCGACCTTGTTGTACAGCGGCTTGAACTCATGGACGGAATCCCGCCCGCCCAGCTCTGGCGGTCCTGCATCTTCCTCTCCTCGCTCGCCCTCTGGCGTCAAGACCGGACCCTGTTCTCGAACATCTATTCCTCCGTAAGGGGCGCGCGGTTCTTCGACAACAACGACCTGCGCCGGGTCATTGGACTCGCCGCCTACTTTTTCGAAGCCGCCCCGAATTCCGTCAGCCGCCTGGAAAAGCTCAACGGCATCGGCATCCTGGGACAGAAATTCCGGAGCGACCGGCCGCAGATGAACATCCTGATGCCGATGGTTTTCTTTCTCATCGCGCAGTCGCTTTCGACACCGGAAAAGCTCTACGAAACCCTCCGCTACCAACTCCTTTCCATCTACACCTTGACGGGGCAGGCGGCCGCGGCGATCCCCGGCTGGGGATGCCTTCTCGTCCACCGTTTCTGCAAGGGGCAGTATCTGAACCTTGCCAGGGCGGACCACGTGATTTCCCGTGCGGAGCGCGTGATGGAGACGCCGTTGAGCCGGCTGGTCGAAGCGGTCTACCGCCACGTTATGAACCCGACCCTCCCCGCGCCGGACGCGGAGAAGACGATCGCCGACTTCCGCAAGGCGTACGATTCGGGCTACAAGGCTCTCGCCGGCATCATCGCCGGGCTCGCCCTGCGCGACCCCGGCACCGCCGACACCGCGAAAACCTTCCTGGACGAGCACCCGGAACTCTGGGTGCCGGTCCGCCCGCCCCTGATCCGCGGCCCCTGGGAGCCAACCTACCTCGAAGTCTCCGAAATCCTCGCGAAGGCCGTGCAGACGAAAGCGTCCGAACCGGCGAAGCGCAAACGCGCCGCCAGCGCGTATGCCTACTCCTGGAAACTCGGCCTCGTGCTGGACGACGAGATTTCCCATTGCGAAAACCTCTACAAACTCACGAGCCTGTCCCTTTTCCGCTCCCGCCGCCTGAAGAACGGCAGCGTCTCGACGGCGACCGCCGTACACGCGAAGCAGCTCCTGGACGCCGCGCGCAAGGAGGAGCTTGTTTCCGGCGGCTTCCCGGAACAGCTGGCGCCGCTCGTCCTCGACATCGCCCACGATATGTACGGCACGGAGGTGTTCTCCGCCCGCGCGCGCAACAAGTCGTTCCTCCCCCTGCTCGAACGCCTCCAGGGTTCCCCCGACGTCACGCTCGTCGCAGACCAGAACGAATACCGTTTTCTGCCGGCCACGGCCCCCAAACCGCCGCAAGGGCTCGTGAACATCCCCGTGAACATCACGTTCGAGGATCTCCCGCTGCAAACCGAGTACACGCCGGAGGGCGACCTCCGCCTGAGCATCCCCCTCGCGCTGAAAACGTACGGCCTCGGCGGGCGGGAGGAATGTTTCTGCCTGGCCGAACCCGGCACGGTGCGCGTCCTGCGCATTTCGGAGACGGTGGCCAGCCTTTACGCCGTCCTCCGGAAGAACGCAACCAAGGAGGAACTTCTCCGGGAACCCTCGCTGACCCTTCCCGCCTACGCGGCGAAGGAGGCGTCCGACCTCCTGACCGCCGCCGCCGGCGCGATCCGGATGCGCGGCGCCATCTCCGCCGCAGGCGACGAAGCGACCTTCGGCCACATCCCCGCCGCCGTCGCCCCCGCCGTCCGCCTCCAGCTCGACAAGGACGACATCCTCCACGTCTTGCTGCGCAACCGGATCCACCCCAAGGCCGAGGTCTGGTGCGTCCCCGGACACGGAACGAAATCCGTCACCCTCCCGTCGCTCGTCCCGCCCGTGCTGGCAGACCGCGATTTCGCGGCGGAGGCCGCCGCCGCCGACCCCGTGCGCAAGGCGATGGAACCGTTCTCCGAGTTCAAGGACGGCGAAGACACCTGGACGGTCGACGACCTGGAGAACGCGCTCAACGTCCTCGAAACGCTCCACGCGCAGGACGCATCCGTGCCCGTGGAATGGATGCCCCAGTCCATCCGCCGGATCGACCTGCAAAACGTCGCCTCGGCGCGGCTGGACGATGCGGGCGGCGCGGAGTTCTGGCTCGGCGTCAAGGGCGACATCCGCCTCGACAGCGGCGAGGTCATGCGCCTCTCCGCCCTCCTCTCCGCCCTGCGCACGGGACGCAAGGGATCGTTCGTGCGCATGGGCGAGAACGCCTACCTCCGCCTCTCGAAGGAACTCTCGCGGCGGCTCGAAGCGCTCAACGCCGCCGGCGAGATGAAGGGCGAGACCCTGCGCGTCAATCCCGCCGCGCTGCCGATGCTCGACAAGGCGTTCCGCGAAAGCGAGGGCATGGCGCTGCCCGGCGAACTCGCCAAACGCCTCGCCCGCGTCCGCGAGGCGTTCGCCGCGAACCCCCGTGTGCCGGAGTCCATCCGCGCCACCCTCCGCCCGTACCAGGACGAGGGCTTCCGCTGGATGTGGCGGCTCGCCGCCGCCGGCATCGGCTGCTGCCTCGCCGACGACATGGGCCTCGGCAAGACGCTCCAGACCATCACCCTCCTCCAGGCGCGCGCCGCCGGCGGGCCCTCGCTCGTCGTCGCGCCGGCCTCGGTCTGCGACAACTGGATCTCGGAACTCCGCCGTTTCGCCCCGCGCCTCCGTCCCGTGCTGGCGCGCGCGGACGACGCCTACATCGAAAAACCCGGCGCGGGAATGGTCGTCGTCGCGAGCTACGGCCTGTTGCAGCACCGGCTGGCGACCTTCTCCGCCGTCCGCTGGAACGGGCTGGTGCTGGACGAGGCGCAGTCCATCAAGAACGCGGCCTCCAAGCGCGCGCGCGGCGTCAAGGCGCTCAAGGCGACGTTCCGCGTCGCCGCGACCGGCACCCCGGTCGAAAACAACCTGGACGAACTGTGGAGCCTTTTCGACTTCCTGAACCCCGGACTCCTGCTCTCGCACGACGCCTTCGTGCGGACGTTCACGGAAGAGGGCCGGCCGCTTCCCGCCCTGAAAAAGCTGATCAAGCCGTTGATTCTCCGCCGCCTCAAGCGCGACGTGCTGGACGACCTGCCGGAGAAGACCGAGATCACGCTGCGCGTCGATCTGCCGAAAGAGGAGCGCACCGGCTACGAAGCCTGCCGCGTCGCCGCGTTGCAGGAACTCGAACAGTCCGACGAAAGCGACCGCATCGGGATCCTCGCCCAGCTCATGCGCCTGCGCCGCTACTGCTGCCTCCCGGAACTCGTGCTGCCGGCGGTCACCTCCAGCGCGAAGATGGAGGCGCTGGACGAACTGTTGTCCGAACTGCACGACAACCAGCACCGGACACTGGTCTTCAGCCAGTTCGTAGACGTCCTGCAACACATCAAGGGGCGGATGGAGGCGAAGGGCTGGACGTACCAGTATCTGGACGGCAAGACGCCGCCGGCGGCGCGCGTGAAGAGCGTCGACGCATTCCAGCAGGGAGAGGGCGACTTCTTCCTGATTTCGCTCAAAGCGGGCGGGCTGGGCCTGAACCTCACGGCGGCGAACTACGTGGTGCTGGTCGATCCCTGGTGGAACCCGGCGGTGGAAAACCAGGCCGCCGACCGCGCGCACCGCATCGGCCAGCAGCACCCGGTCACGGTTTACCGCCTCGTCACGCACGACACGATTGAAGAGCGCGTCCTGGAACTGCACGCCCGCAAGAAGGAACTCGCCGAATCCCTTCTGGAAGGCACGGGAGACCCCCGCCTGACCCGCAACGACCTCCTCGCCCTCTTCCGGCAGTAACCAGCGGGGCGCGACGCGCTCCTGCCCGTCCGAAACGACCCCGGAGAAATCTCCCTTGTCAGATTTGCCGTATTTGTTCGTATATCAGGATGCTCAAGATGAGCATCCGGCAGAGAGAGAGTCCGGATAGGCCTGTGGCGGGAAAACTCGTTCCGCGACAATTTCCCCGCCCGCAGGCCTGATTTTCGTGCGGCGCGTGGGGACACGCGCCCTCCCGTACGACACCCGGTCGCGACGGGGCGCGACCCTCCCTTTTCTCCGCGCGAGATAAAAAAGACAACAAGGGACAACACGATTCGCGGATGCGACCGATTGTCTCTTGTCGATCGTTTGTCGTCATTTTTCCATTGTCCCGGATTGGCGGTGTCGGGTATACTGGGCGGCGTTCACGACCTTACATCAGGAAAACCATGCACACCAAAATCCTTCTTCTCGCGGCCGGGTTGTCCGCCGCGTTCGCGGTGCGGGCCGCCTCGTTCGATCCCGTCGACGTACTCGTCTACACGCGCTGGAATTACGTCAAACCCGGCACCGCCGGCGACGGCGGCGGGCGCGCGTACCACCACCACTCCACCGAACAGGGCGCGGAGGAGGTGAGCCGTTTCTTCACGGCAAACGGGCTGAAATGCCTCGTCACGGAAAATCCGTCGTTCTTCACGTCCGACGCCATGAAGTCGCTCAAGCTGATCCTGCTGTGCAACTGCAACCATGAACTCTTCGTGACGGACGCGCAGCGCGAGGCGTTCTACTCGTTCGTGGAGAACGGCGGCGGGCTTGTCGCCACCCACTCCTCCAGCGCGTGCGAACGCGGCAGCGAACGGTTCCGCAAACTCCTCGGCGGGGCGTTCGAACGCCACTACCGGAAACAGCAGCCGGTGCCGTTCTCCCACATCGACCGGACCCATGCCGCGATGGCCTGCATGCCGGAGGGCTACGTCTGGGAGGGCGACGAAATCTACCTCAACCA
>JAGAEL010000062.1 GCA_017613085.1 Kiritimatiellia bacterium
AATCCCCCCCGGTCGCGTCCCACCCTTTGTGGCCTTTGTGGCTAGAACCACAGACCGACACAGACGCGCCGCGCTTACGCTTGCGCCATTCGGAATCAAGGCGAGCGTTAGCGAAGCCCGTCCGTGTCCGTCCATGGTTAATAAAAATGTCAACGTGTCACAACACTAGCCACAAAGGGTATGAACCAAAATCGCGGATGCGCCTTATTCTTTCTCTAGCATGAGGGAACGGAACTTCGCGATCTCCTCCGGCTTGACGCCGCAGGCCAGCAGGTACAGCTCGATCCGCTTGTTCCACGGGGTGTCCTTGTCGCCGTACTTCGCGAACCCGTTGTTGAAATGTTGTTCGCGCCGCCAGCTTTTCTCGCCCGTATAGGAGGAGGACATTTCCGGAAGTTTCGGATAGAAGGTCGATTCCCAATCGATCTCCAGCTCGTGCCGAGGAACGCCGAGGATTCCGTTGAGGACGTAGGCGAGGGACCCCGTGCGGTCTGCGCCGCCGATGCAGTGGAAGTAGATCGGGTAGTTCTTCTCGTCGCAAAAGACCCGGAAATTTTCCGCCATGATCTTCATCCCCTGCGGACGGAAAATCTCCTGATACGCCGGAGAGGAACGCCGGATGAACTGCACCCCTTCGCCCAGCGGCGACTGTTTGAGGTCTGCGGTTTCCCGCGACGAGCGGAGGTCGAAATCCGTCTTGATCTTCAGCGTGTTCCGGAAGAAATCGACATCCTCCACCATGAGGCGGTTCCTCCCCTTGTGTTCACCGGTCGGGCTGTTGTCGTTCAACCCCTGGCCTCGGAAGGCGCGTCCCTGTTTGACGCGGTGACCGTCCAGCGTCTTCCATCCGCCGAGGTCGCGGATGTTGCGGGTGCGCCCTTCGATGGCGATCCAGCGCGGCGGCTGCGGATCCGTCACGAACGACGCGATCGGGGAAAGCAGCACACCGGGACGGTTCTTGCAGGAACACGGTTTGAAACCGTGGCTTTTGTGGAACGGGCAACGCACGTTGGCGCAGACGCGCCAGTAATACGTGACGCCCAGCTCCGGGTTCGCGAAGGGAATGTCGAAGACGAATTCACGGATCTTCGCGTCCGTGTCTTTCTTCGTTTGCGTTCCTTTGGTGGAATACGGCTTGGCGTCCGAAAGGTCGGGTTTCGTACCGAACAGGATCCGGAACGGCCCTTTGACCTCCAGCGGCGTCGTCCACCGGAGCGTGAGCGGCTTGGCGATCTGCCAACGACCCGACCTCAGGTGTTTCGCCTTGCGGGCGGCGTAATCCTTCTTCAACCAGTCGAGACGTTCGGCGTACGTCGGCAACGCCATGACCTTTTTCTGTTCGGTCGGCAACAGGCGGACCGACTCGCCGTTAACAGGCGACAACGGTTTCAACTCCCCCGCGAACGAGACAAACGCGGCAACCGCCGCGCCGACAAGCAATATGGTCTTTTTCATCGTATCCCCTCTAGAATCTGAAAACCCCGCCAGTTTACCATACCTCCCATTACCATGGCAAACCGATTTTCAATCCCCGTGCGGGCGTATCCGTGAATCGCACAAACACGTAACCACGGAAAACAGGTGAAATAGCGGGAGGGACGCGCCCCGTCGCGTCCGCGTGGTGGCTGTCGGATGTCGCCTGTCGCCTGTCGTGCGGGAGGGCGCGTGTCCCCACGCGCCGTATGGGAACGGACGGGACAAAGCCCGTCTTTTATCTCATGCGGACGAACGCTGTTTACGGGCAGAGTTCGCCGTAGAGTGTCTGCGGGGCGGCGCGTGTGATGCGCACCGGGACGATTGTTCCCTCCCGGATTCCGGGGCGCGGCTCGAAAACCACAATCTTGTTCCCGTCGCTCCGTCCCGACCAGCGCGAGGCGTTGCGCAGGCTGCGCCCTTCCGCCAGCACGTGCTGGACACTCCCCACAAGGCGTTCGTTTTGCGCCTGTCCGCGACGGTCTTGATCCGCGAGCAGCACGTGGTCGCGGCGGCATTTTTCTTCGTCGCCCACATCGTCCTCCCAGGCGGCGGAGGGCGTCCCCGGACGCGGCGAGTATTTGAAGATGAAGGCGTTCCCGAAGTCCGCCGCGTCCATCAGCGACCGCGTCTCTTCAAAGTCCGCTTCCGATTCGCCGGGGAACCCCACGATCACATCGGTCGTCAGGACAAAGTCCGGCATGGCGGCACGGAGTTTCGCACACGCCTCCAAGTAACCTTCCCGCGTGTACCCGCGCCGCATCCGTTTCAGGACGGGATCGGATCCGGACTGTACCGGGAGGTGGAGATGATGGCAGACGTGTGGAAGCGTCGACATGGCGCAGACGAGTTCATCCGTCACACCCGACGGATGGCCGGAGGTGAAACGCACCCGCAGGATGCCGGGGATTGCGTCCACCGCCTCCAACAGCCGTGCGAACGGTTCCGTGAAGCCGTGCGTACTCGGCGCGTCGCCGTCGAACCAGACGGGGTTCATACGCCCGTAGTTCATCACGCTCTGCCCCAGAAGGGTCACTTCGCGGACGCCGCGCCTGGCGAGCGCGTCGATCTCGGCGACGATCTCCCGCGCCGGGCGGCTGTACTCGCGTCCGCGCACATCCGGCACGATGCAGTAGGCGCAGCGCCGGTTGCATCCCAGCAGAATCGTCACATACGCCGAAAAGCCGAGATCGGCGTGGGCTTCCGGCGCATCCGGGATCTCGTCGGGCGAGGAAAGTTCCGCGATCCCCCGTTCTCCAGCCGACACGCGCGCGACGAGCGAGGGGATCGCCCCGTTGCGCCGCGTCCCGACGGAAAAATCCAGTTTCGGCACGTTCACGAAGATGTCGCGTCCGAGCCGTTGCGCCATGCACCCCATCAGGCCGACGATGCGGCCGGGGCGCTCCCGCTTCGTGGCGCATAGGAGGCCGAGTTTGCCGATGGCCTTGTCCTCCGCCTTCTCGCGGACGCTACAGGAATTGACGATGACCAGGTCGGCGTCGTCTTCCTTTTCCGCCGGATCATAGCCGGCCGCGACGAGCAGTGCGGAGACCGCTTCGGAGTCGCGCACGTTCATCTGGCAACCGTAGGTATGGATAAAAAACGTCACCTTCGCCACCTCCCCTTATTTCGTGATGAGCCGGCTGCGGAACGCGCAGTCCGGATGGAACCTGGGGAGCGGGAACGTGAGTTTCCCGTCCGCGCCCACGCGCAGATCGAGCTTCCGGATGATTCCGCCTTTCGCGGTTTCAAAAAATTCAATGCGGTGGACACCGGGCGCCATCGCAGAAAAGGTCACCTCCACCTTCTTCGCCAGCGCGGGAGGTTGCGCGTCGCGGGCATTCGGCGGATAGACGTAGCCGCGCGCGGCGTCCGGCGAGGCGGTGCCGAGCGCGAGGAATCCCTTTGCGTCCTCCCCCGTCAGCACGGGGGCGACGCGCTTGGCGGCGGGGTCTTGGAAATCGATTCCCGCGGTGAAACGGTTCAACGCGGCGTAGCGCGGATAGAGGTTGTTCTCGTCGATGACCTGCCACCACCAGAACATCGGCGTTCCCGCAAGCGGAAGGCAGACGCCCGCCCATAACCCGATGTGTTGTTCGGCGAGGATGTGGGCGAGGCCGGCCGCCATCGGGCTGCCGCCGAATTCCGTCACGAGGATCGGCCGCTGGAAACTGTTCCCTTTGTCCGCCGTTTCGGCGAGTAGGGAGGCAATCCGTTCCGGCGTACTGAAGTGGTAGGCGTCGACGGCGTTGAAGTCCATGTTCGAATAGGTGCAGATTTCGGGGTTGAGCGTCCGGTGGTCGATGGAGACGTGCGTGGTGACCATGTGACGGTTGGGGTCGATGGCATGAAGGTAGTCCGTCATCGAACAGCACCATTCGACGACGTTCGTCTTGAAGTTGGTGCGCTGGCTATGCTCGTCGCCGGCGAGGTTGATTTCGCTGCACAGCTCGTAACTGCAGATCGTCGGATCCCACCCCCAGCGCGCCTGGGTGTAACGCATGAACCGCTTCTGCATTTCGATGGCGCGCGGGTCGTCGAAGAAGTCGATCGCGTGGGTCAGCCAGCCGCCCGGCGTCGCCTTGTTGTAAGGGTGCAGATGCCACTGCGGGTCGCACCACGAACTGACGCGGCCGTGGTAGTTTAGCACAAGGTTCACGCGGATGTTGTTCGCGGCGGCCAGCTCCAGCACGCGGTCCAGCTCCCAGGCGTTGCGCAGGTGGTAATCGCCCGCGCCGTGGTAGCCGCCGATCCCCTCCGCCCATTCGAGACCGAGCGACCAGTCGCTCATCCAGACCTCGGCCCAGTTTTCCCCGTTTTCGCGCATCCGTGCGAAGTAACGCTCGTAGACGACGGTGCCTTCATTGAACCGGAACCGCCAGGGGTACTTGTCGTCCATGCGGGAATCGGTGGGGGAACGCACGTTGTGCCCGAGCGGGTAGTAAGGGGTGCCGTCGTCAAACGAGAAGTACCGCGAATCCTTCTTCGAGACGCGGACGAATCCGCGCGCGTCTTCCGGCCTGGCCTCCGCCGCCGTGAAGCGCAGGGCGTTGGTCCAGACGGTTTCGCCGAGCCGGTCTTTCGCGTAGAGCGTGACCGCGTAGTCGCCGGGCAGTCGGGGGCAGTAGCGGATGCGCCATTCCGGTGCGCCGTCCGGCTCGACGGGCGCGGCCAGCTCGTCGCGGAGACGGTAGCAGGGCTGGTAGTAAAACGCCGTCACGGTATCGACGCGGCCGGTCGGGCCGGTGATCCGCGCGCCCGCGTCGATACACGCGGGGTCGAACGGGTTCACATAGCGGTCGGGCAGGGCGAACGCCGCCTCGTAACAGGCGAACGCGCGCGGCGCGCGGGTCAGGCTGCGGAGTCCGGTGAAGGCCGGCGCGCCCGACGGCTTGCGCAGCGAGAGGGAGGC
>JAGAEL010000063.1 GCA_017613085.1 Kiritimatiellia bacterium
CACATTTTCGACGAGGACAACTGGATCGTCGGAACAGTGGAAATCAAGGCGATGGCGATGAAAAACAGTTCCAGCCGTCTCCAGGCGACCGTCTCACTACAGGGATCCGCCCCCGTCAAACTGAAAGGCGCGACGACCGGTTGGAACGGAAGCTGGGCAACGGCGACCTTGAGCGGTAGCGGGAAAGTCATGCACATGAGGCTTAGCCACGAAAATGTCTATGGCACCGTGAGCGGTCTCTTCTTTGACTGCGCACGGAACTTCGCCATGGATCTGAAAGGCGGCGGAGCCTACAAGAGCAAAATCAACGCGGCGAAACGTAATTATGCCCTCTCCATGCTCTCACGCCCGGTCTCCGGTAGCACGGCTGCGGGCAACGGCTACATCGGAACCTCCATCCAAGTCGGCTTGAAAGGCAAGACGAAGCTTGTCGGCGTCCTTCCCGACCTTGGCAAGGTTTCGGCCACCGTTTACCTGGAAGCCGACGACCGGGGGACATACGTGCCAGTCTACGCGCCGATCAACATGAAGCGGGGAAGTTACGGCGCGGTTCTGCTCTCGACGGACACATGCCGTCCCGTGAACGCCTTGTACGGCGTCTGGAACAACAAGGGGGGCAAGAAGAACCTGCTGTCGCTTCTCGTGTTTGACGAGGCATCGCGTGTGTCCAAACCCTCCACCTCCAGATTCCGGTGGTTCATCCCCGACAGTGCGCTCTCGATGATCCCTTCGTCTATCGCGGGCGGAGCCGTCCAATACGCCGCGTTCCCCGGCTATTACACGACTTGCGAACTCGCGTTCTCGGCGAACAAGTGGACAGCCGTGAACGATGCGGCAAGTAAGATGAAGTTGACGTATGCGCCGAAAACGGGGTTGCTCAAGGGGTCTTTTTACGCCACTACGACAAAGGGGAAGAAGAAGGTTACGGTGAACGGGGTGTTCGTGGGCAGCTTTGCCGACTGTTCCATCAACATCAACAAGTCGCACACCGCACCTGCCCTGATTTACGCCAACTGACATGAAGGCAAAGAAAGGGAGATGTTTCCTGTGGATGGCGGCCGTGCTGGTCACGGCCGCCGTCTGCTTTTGTTTGCGCAACCGCTACGGAGACGAATCCGCACACATTCAGGTCTCGTCGGACATCGAGCACCGAAAACCATCCCGTAATCCCAAGGTATCCGCAGCCACAAAACATAAGATGCCGGTTGCGACGCTACGTCGGACGGTAGGGGATACGCCTGAATTGTCCCCCGCCGGGCGGCGGCTTCTTGCCAAAATCGAGGCTGCATACGACGCAGATGACCTGCAAGAGACGTTGAGCCTGTTCGAACGGGCGCGGGACTCGCCGGACCCCGAAGTCCGGGTCTTCATGGTCTGGTCTCTGGGCTGGTTCGGCAAACAGGCCATCAGGCAGCTTACGGAATTCCTCGCGGACGCGGATGCCGAGGTGGCAAACGATGCGCTGGGGCAATGGGACTCCGCCATTCAGGAGGTGACGGACGAGGGTGAGAAGGTCAGGCTGATCGAATCCGCCATGGAGCGTCTCACCGACAAGGAGGCATTGGACGATGTGGCACTCGAATACGCCGGTATCGATGAGAAATTGGCGGTGGAGTCGCTTTTGCGGGTACTTTCGGGAAATAACCGGGCTGCCGCCGCACAGGCGCGAGAAACCTACGAGACGATCACGGGGAAACCCTTTACGTCCAAGGCGGCCGCGTACCAGTGGTTGTTGCAACAAGATTGACGGCAACCGGGATGGGATTGGTTGCCGGACAATGGCAGCAAGAAACACCACCGCTTTTTCTTTCGCGTTTCTCGCTTGACGAGAGCCCTTGCTTAGACGATAATAACGGACGTACTTTCGGTTAACCCAAGTAGAGGAAACAAAATGAGCAAGATGATGACTGTTTTGGCCGCCGTCGCGATGGCTTCCATCCTTTCCGGCTGCGCCCTGTTCACGAGCAACACGCAGCGCTCCGGCGACAACACCGGATACAACACGACCTTCGGGTTGATCGGGTTCACGGGGATGGGTAACGACTACCCGCTGATTCCGCTCTACATGCACTACACACCGGATGGTGCCAACAAGTGCGGTTGCGGTGGGGTGAACAAAAAGTAACGAAAGTTTTCCATGAAAGAAGAGAAAAAGGACACCCCGCGCGTCGTTCCCGTGCCGGAGAACCTGCCGGAAGAGCTTCTGCCGCTGTATGACTGGTGGAAGGCGAATGGAACGCATTTCCTGGTTGTGGCGGCCTGTGTGGTCATCGTCTGCGTCGCCGTCTTCGGTTTCCGGCAGTACCGTGCCGGCAAAATCGCGATGGCGAATCAGGAGTTGCTGCAGGCGCAGTCCGTCGAAGACCTGGAGGCCGCCGTCAACAAGTACGGCAACATGAAGGCCGGCCAGGCGATCCGCCTCCGCCTCGCCAAGGCGTATTTCGACGCCGGCAAGTACGAAGCCTCTTTGGGGGCTTACGACGCCTATCTTTCCAAGGAGTCCGCGCAGGAAGGGTTCGCCGATATCGCCCGCGTCGGGCGCGCCTGTGCCCTTGAAGGGCTTGAGCGCTACGACGAGGCGTTGGCGGCTTTCCGCGCTTTCCAGAAGGACTACCCGGAAAGTTTCCTGATCCGTCAGGCGCAGTTCGGGGAAGCCCGCGTCCTCTGCCTTTCGGGGAAGAAGGACGAGGCGTCCAAGTTCCTGGAGAACCTGAAGGCGAAGGTCACCGGTAAGACAAACGACGAGCTGGCCATCGCCAACCTTCAGGACGTCATCGCCCGTTACGAGCCGCGCGTCTCGCGTTCCCTCTTCCAGATGGCGGAGGAAATCTCCAAGAAGCCCGCCGTTCCCGAGGTGAAGCCCGCCGCCAAAGCGGATGCCGCGCCGAAGGCCGAGGCCGCGAAACCGGCGGCTCCCGCTCCTGCGAAGGCGGAGTCCGCGAAGCCCGCGCCGCAGACCAAGGCGGAAACGGCGAAACCGGCTGCTGCTGCGAAGCCTGCCGCCCCCGCCCCTGAAAAGAAGCCGGAGCCGGCGAAGAAGTAAGCCGCCTCCCCCTTTTGCCGCGCCGCAAGGAATCCCCTTGCGGCGCGTTTTTTTCGACAGCCGACGGCAGCTTTCGGCCGTTCCCGCCCCAACCGAAAATTATCAACAGTTTATCACATTTCTGTTGATAAAAGTTATAAACAGGTGATAATAACCCTGTAAATAACTCCTAATTACCTGTCAAATAGCGAGTTAACACGATTCAAAACCTGTTGATATATTAGGCTTGTCAACGTGGGGGTGTTGGTGGCATACTAGTACACGTTTCGTATGCACAAGTATTTCATCACATTGACGGATTGCAGGCGGCTTGCCGAAGCCCGTCGCGCCAAAGGGTTGACGCAGAGTTTCGTGGCGCAACAGGTCGGGTGCAAGCAGTCGGCCATCAGTATGCTGGAGTCCGGCCGGACGGACAAGGTCGCGGAAGAGACGGTCGAAAAGATCGCCGGGCTTCTGGGCGTGACGCTGAGTCCGGCCCCGGAGAAAGGCGCGCCGCTCGCGCCGTCTCCCTCCATCCCCGCCGGGTTGGGGTTCTGCCCCGACGCGGGGTGTCCCGGCAACATTCCGTACGACGTTGCCGGGCGCGTGCTGTTCTGGCCCGCGTTGCAGGCCGGCTCCCGCTGCAGGTATTGCGGAGAGGTGCTGGAGACGGCCTGCCCTTCCTGCGGTGCGCCGTTGCGCGAGGGCGCGTGTTGTTCCGCTTGCGGCGAACCGTTCGTCGCCCCGGCGATCCCGCCGGGCGCCGAACCTGCGGCCTGGGCGGAGGCGCGCCGCCATGTCCTGGCGGAACTCCGCGCCCTGGGCGTACCCGCCGCAGCCGGCCATCCGTCCGAAAGAGTACAGAGGTAAACCATGTGGGGAAGGAAATTGTTGATTGTCACGGACGGAAAGGCCGGACACGAAAATCAATCCAAGGCGTTCTGCAACGCGCTCGGACGGCGTTACGACCTGGTTCACGTGGCCTATCCGGCGCCGTTTAAGAAAGTTCTGGCGTACGCGGCGGACCGTGTCGGGGTTTTGACGGAGTCGCTGTTCACGGTGGACGCGAAACCGCGCAAGAACATGTACGATGCCGTGGTCTGCACCGGCTCGACAGCCTTCTATCCCGGCAAGGTGCTGGCGAACCGCCTCAAGGTGCCCGTCTGCGCGATTCTCTATCCGAAGGGGTTCCGCCTGAACTTCGACTGCATCCTGGCGCCCGCGTTCGACAACCCGCCGAAACGCCCGAACGTCGTCTCCATGCCGGTCAACCTTTCGCCGACCACGCAGGAGTACTACCGCGATTGCGTGAAGGCGTTCGAACAGCGCCACAAGCAGCGGAACCCCGCCGTCGGCGTCATCATCGGCGGCCCGAACCCCCATGCCTCGATGGAGGTTTCCGCGATGAAACACCAGCTGGACCGCCTCTTCGAGCTGACCGGCGCCTACGAGCATTGGGTGACGACTTCCCGGCGCACCCCGAAGGAGATCGAGGAGCTGGTGGACAGCTACCCGTTCCAGTACAAGCTCCTCTACAGCCGCGACACGTTCAACCCGATTCCCGCCTTCGTCTCCCTCTGCGACCGCCTCTTTGTCACGGCGGATTCGACCGGGATGATCAGCGAGGCGGTCACGCAGGGCAAGGCGAAGGTCGAAATCATCCAGAACCTGAAGAGCGGCGGCTCGAAGTTCATGCGGTTCATCAAAGACCTGGAGCGCCTAAAAGTCGTACACGTCTTTGACGGTTCGCTCGGTTTCGCCAGCAACAAGATCGACCTCGGCCCCACGTTCGAGGAGGTCAAGCGCATCCTCCTGCCGGCCCAGTACGACCGCCAGGTGCGCAAGACCACGGCCGCCAAGAAAAAAAATCCGGCCTCCTCCCTGCCGGGAACCCCGAAGCCGACCGCCAAGCCGGTCGTAAAACCGACTGCCAAGCCGTCGCCGAAGAGAACGGCGAAACCGCGCAAGGCGAACATCCAACCGGGGAAAAAGGGGCAGTAAAGGAGGGTTTGCGATGACCTCTTCTTTTCTGAAGACGCTCACGGAACGGTATAACGCCTACGTCTCCACGTTCCACTGCGAAGGGGCGCGGGCGGAGATGATCCGTCTGAAACTCGTCCATACCCGGCGCGTCGTCGAAGCGGCGGAAGAGATTATGGAAGGGGAACGCTGGCCCGCCGCAGAACGTCTCATCGGGGAAGCCGCCGCCCTTCTCCACGATGTCGGCCGCTTTACCCAGCTCCGCGATTTCGGGACGTTCGAGGATGCGAAATCCGTGAACCACGCCGAACGCGGCGTTGAAGTCATCCGTGAACTGGGCTGGCTCGACACGCTCCCCTCCGCCGAACGGGCGTTGATCGTCGATGCCGTCGCCTGTCACAACCGGAAAGACGTCCCGGAACGCGCCTCCGCCGGACAGGGGTTCGCCTTGCGCGTCTGCCACCTTGTGCGCGACGCCGACAAACTCGACATCTTCCGTATCCTGGAGGACGCCGTGCGCGACGGCGGACTGGAACGCGATCCGGAGATTGTCTGGGGACTTCCTGTCCATGCGCCGCCTTCCCCGGAGGTGGTCAAGGCCGTCTGTTCGGGCGGCTCGGTCGGCTATTCGCTGATCCGTTCGCTCTCGGATTTCGTGTTGGTCCAGCTCGCATGGCTGGCTTCCGGGCTTCACTACGCGACCTCCCGCGCGATTGCCGCGAAACGCGGCGTGCTGGCGTTCCGGCGCGAGTTCCTGAAGACGCTCTCCGATTCGCCCGACATCGACCTCGTCTGCGACGCCGTCGCCCGCATGGCCGCCGCCGAACCCCGCGTCCTGTTCATCCTTTCGCCCGCCCTGCCCGAAAACGGCGCCCGTCTGCGCGCGTTGATTCCCGCCTGGGCCGAGGTACGCGCGGTTCCGCCCGGCGAGGACATCACGGTGTTCACGCGCGGCGTGTTGGCGGAACCCTGCGGCGCGGATCGCAGTCTGCGGGTCGTCGCGGCGGGGGGCGACGGCACGGTCGCCGCCGTCGCCCAGGCGCTGGAGGGGGTGGAGGCGGAACTGGCGGTCGTCCCCGCCGGAACAGGGAACCTGGTCGCCCGCGAGCTGGGCATCCCCCTGAACCTCCGTGACGCGGTGGCGGTCGCCATCGACCGGAACGCCCCCGTCCGTCCGCTCGACACGATGACGGCGAACGGCCGCCTCTTCCTGTTGAACGCGGGGGTGGGCGTCAACGCGGAAACCGTCGCGATGACCTCGCGCCGAGGAAAGACGCTTTTCGGGCGTTCCGCCTACGCCGGCGCGGCCGTGTTGAACGCTATCCAGTCCCGCCCGCAACCGGTCGCCATCTCGGTGGACGGCGGCGGGGAGGAGACCTTCGAGGCGACGGACGTGCTGGTCTCCAACTGCGGGTCGCTGGCGCGGGGGCTGTATCCGAACGGGCCGGACATCCGGATGGACGACGGGATTCTCGACCTGGCCGTCTGCTGTTTGAAAACGCCTGCGGAGTATCCGCTCCTCTACCTGAAGAAACGGCTTTCGCCGGACAGGGAGAACGGCATCCTGCACGAACGCCGCGCCAAGGTGTCCGTAACCATCCGTTCCCGCGAACCGCTTCCCGTCCAGGCAGACGGCGACATCGTGGGGACGACGCCGGTCGAAATCCGCATCCGCCCCCGTTCCCTCCGCGTCGTCGTCCAAAATGTCTGAACGAGCGGCGCTGTCTCCGCGCCTCCGCGTGAGATCATTTCCCCGTCGCGGCTGGAAGGAGACGGCAGACG
>JAGAEL010000064.1 GCA_017613085.1 Kiritimatiellia bacterium
CAGCGACTTCCCGAAGCGGCGCGGGCGCGCGAGGAAGAAATAGTACGCCTCCGGGTCCGTGGCCAGGCGGTACAGCCACGCCGTCTTGTCCACGTAGAGGCACCCCGACTGGCGCAGGGACGGGAAGTCACAGTTGTTCTTTGAAATCGGTTTCATCTCTGCCTTGAAAAATCCCTAGCGGATGCACCCCGGCGCGCGCGGATACGGGATGACGTCGCGGATGTTGTGCATCCCCGTACAGATCTGGACAAGGCGGTCGAACCCGAGCCCGAACCCTGCGTGCGGTACGCTTCCGAACCGGCGGAGGTCCAGATAGTCGGCATACGACTCCGGCTTCAGGCCCGCCGAACGCAGGATTCCCTCCAACACGTCAAGCCGCTCTTCGCGCTGGCTGCCGCCGATGATCTCGCCGACCTCCGGCAACAGCACGTCCATCGCGGCAACCGTCTTGCCGTCGTCGTTCCGGCGCATATAGAACGCCTTGATCTCTTTCGGGTAATCGGTGACGATGACCGGCCCGTTGAAAACCTCCTCCGTCAGGAACCGTTCGTGTTCCGACTGCAGGTCGATCCCCCACGACGGTTTGAACTCAAACGGGTGCGACGATTTCTCCATCCGCTCGATCGCCTCCGTGTAACTCACGCGGGTGAACGGAGTGGACGCCAGCCGTTCAAGGCGGGCGGTGACGCCGGGGAGGACACGCTTCTCGAAAAACGCCAAATCCTCGCCGCACTCTTCAAGGACACAGGCAAACAGCGCGCGCAGGAACGCCTCCGCCAGTTCCGCGTCGTCGTCGAGATCGGCGAACGCCATTTCCGGCTCGATCATCCAGAATTCGGAAAGGTGGCGGCGGGTGTTGGAATTTTCGGCGCGGAACGTGGGGCCGAACGTGTAGATGTCGCCGAGTGCGCAGGCGTAGGCTTCACCCTCCAGCTGCCCGCTGACGGTCAACGCGGCGCGCGCGCCGAAGAAATCGGGATTCCCCGGCACGGAAACCTGGAACATCTCGCCCGCGCCCTCGCAGTCGCTCGCCGTGATCAACGGCGTGTGGACGTAGACGAACCCCCGTTCCCGGAAAAAGCGGTGTACGGCGGCAGCCAGCGCGGAACGCACACGGGCAACCGCGCCGAAGGAATTCGTGCGGGCCCGCAGGTGCGGAAGTTCGCGCAACCGCTCGAAACCGATCCGCTGCTTGCCGAGCGGGTACGCCAGCGGATCGCTCAAACCGAGAACGCGCACGGATTCGGCGCGGAGTTCCACGCTCTGCCCTTTTCCCTGCGAAGCCGCCAACACCCCTTCCACCACAGCCGAAGCCCCCGGATAGAGGCGCAGGACGGTCTCGTCGAACCCCGGCAACGTCGCATCCGCGATAACCTGGAGGTTCGCCAGACAGGAGCCGTCGTTCAATTCCAGAAAGGAGAAACCCTTCGCATCGCGGCGCGTCCGGACCCAGCCCGCAGCCGTCACGCGCGTACCGGGAACGCCGTTTTTCAACAGATTCTGAATCTTCGTCCGTTTCATCGTGTACAACTCCCGCCGTGTGCCCCGCGTCCAGAGACGCGGAGGTTTCAGTCATCGTAAAAACCTTCTTCCCTCGCCATCCGTTTGTAGGCGTTCATCCAGGGGACAAGCGAATCCTGCGGCTCCCCTTCCGCCGCGAGAACGATCCGCCGGAACGCGAGGGCGTCGACGAAATCGCGGTGCGCGATAAACCGTTTTCCAGCCGCCGAATTCGGCGAATCCTTGAACCGGTTCAGCGAGGTGAGCATCATCACCGCAGTCTGGACGGTCGCCTTGGTCAGGTGGATCGTCCGGGCGGGGATCAGCATCACTTCGTGGGCGAGCCGTCCAGCCGAAAACCGGCCGGGGTGCCGCCGCGGACGGTGCCCCGCCTCCTGGCGTTCCTGCCGTCCCTCCGACTCCGCCGCCTCCGCGGCGGCGATCTCCTGATCGCGGCGCCATTTGTAGTAGGCGTAGTAGAGACAGGCGGCGCGGACGCCGTTCGGGACGTCGGCGGATTCGATGTCGGCGTCGAGCGCGGCGAGATAGTTCCAGACGGGCGATTCCTCGCCCCCGCTTTCCCCGATAAACGCGGCAAGGGAAGGCATCAGGTCGCCGGCGAGTCCAAGCCGCCACATCAACTTGAACGCCTTGCAGGAAGAACCGTAGGAGAAGAGGCGGAACACCTCCTCGTGGACACGCGGGGGGGACGCCTTCAGGATGTCCGCATGGTGCTTCAGGATGGCCTGCTGGGCCTGTTCCTCGATTTCAAACCCCAGACGGGAGGCGAACTTCACGGCACGCATCATCCGGACGGGGTCTTCCTGGAAACGGACGAAGGGATCGCCGATGGAGCGGATCAGTTTTTTCTTGAGATCCTGCAATCCCCCGACGTAATCGATCACCGAGAAGGTCGAAATATCGTAGAAGAGGCCGTTGACGGTGAAATCGCGGCGGTTGGCATCTTCCTCCGGCGTGCCGAAGGTATTGTCGTCCCACTGCATCATGTCATCCCCCGTCTGACCGGGCTGCGGTTGCGGCGTGGCGCGGAACGTGCTGGTCTCGATAATCGTCCCGCCGAAATTGACGTGCGCAAGGCGGAAACGATGCCCGATGAGGAAACAGTTCCTCCGGAAAACCCGTTTCACCTCCGACGGCGTGGCGTCGGTTCCGACATCGAAATCCTTCGGCTCGCGTCCGAGCAGCAGGTCGCGGACACCTCCCCCCACGAGATACGCCTTGAAGCCCGCGTCCGCGAGACCGTACAGCACCTTCAGCGCGGTCCGGTCGATGTTTTTCCGGGAAATGCAATGTTCCTGCCGACTCAGGATAACCGGTTTCGTTTGACTCTCTTCTACCAACATGCGGATTCCTTATTGCGCAACGGTGCCTACTTTTTGCCGCCCTGCCTGACGGGATGCGGGCCGCCGACCGGGGTCAGCTTTTTCGGGCTGTCCATCTCCCTCCGGGAACCTCCCCAGGTCTGGCCGTGCGTGAAACTCTTGGTCTGCGATCCGGCGCGGACGGTCACCTCGTTCGCATCCCCCACCTCCTGGATTTTGACATCGGAGATGTAGAGGTAACCGTCCGTATGCTCATCCAGCGCGACGATCTTCAACATCAGCCACTGGCAGTTTTCAAGGTGGTGTTGCTGCATTTCCGTGCGGTTGGGGTCGGGAATCACGCAGGAGGCGCGCGTCCACTTCGACGGCACCATCGAGAACGGCCCGGTCTTCGTCTTGCCGTCGAAATAGATCGGCTGGAAACGGACGTCCTCGCGCAGGTCGCTGAACGCGGGATGGTCGCTCTTCACCGCGCGCGGATGCCAGCGGTAGGCGATGGGGTAGACGCGGCAGGTCGGCCCCTTCCCGCCCCTCACGCCTTCGGAACGCGCGGAGAGCGAAATCTTGTACGACTTGCGCGGGTTGTACCGGATCGGCGCCGTGTACACCATGACCCCCTGGTTGACGCAGACGTTGTGGTCGCTCGCGTCGAGCTTCAACACGCGCGCCCGCGTCGAAAACCGGTCTTTTTCGACGGAAACATGCGTGTGGTTCTTCATGTAGTGCTTGTTGTGGTCGAAGACGTAGATCCAGTGGTTGAGCGGGTCTTCGGAATCGTCGAAGTTCCCGTTCCGCACAAGGTTCGGCGCTTCATGCCGGGCCGGATGCGACCGCATTTGCGCGGAGGCCGTCGCGACCGCAAAAACCGCGCAAACCAGAATCATCGAAGCTGGACGTTTCATGTTCACTCCCTCCGTTCCGCCGCCTACCGGAGCGCGGCGGCGGCTTTCTTGAATCCTTCCGCCGAACCACGGATAATCCGTTCGTCCACGCTGAAACTCAGGCGGATGTGGCCGGCGTAGCCGAACCCGAGGCCGGGGACGGCGAGGATGTTCTGGGCGAGCAGCGCGTCCACAAACGCCTGGTCGTTCCCGCCCGGCGCCTCCGGGAAGAAGTAGAACGCGCCTTTCGGCATCGCGAAACGGATACCCGCGTCTGTGAGCACCTCCGCCATCGCGCGGCGGCGGCGGTCGTAGACGGACAGATCCACGCCTTCATGGATCAACGCCATCGCGATGCGCTGCCCGAGGACGGGCGCATTCACGAAACCCAGCGTCCGGTTGGTCATAATGACCGCCGCGACCAGCAGCTCCACATCCGGGAGCGCGGGATTCGTGCAGACGAACCCGATGCGCTCGCCCGCCAGCGAAAGGTTCTTCGAGAAAGACCCCAGCACGACGGCGAACTTCGTGAGCGGCAGGATCGGCGGGACGGTCACGCCGTCGTACGTCAGGAACCGATACGGCTCGTCGCTCAACAGGTACACGGGACGTTCGCGCCCGGCGTTCACGCGCTCGACCAGCGCGGCCAGCTTCTCCAGCGTCTCCTGCGTGTAGACACAGCCCGCCGGGTTGTTGGGCGTGTTGATGAGGATGACGCGCGTCTTGTCCGTGACCGCCCGCTCGATACCGGCGACATCCGGCTGGAAGTCCGGCGGCAACGACGGGACGGTCTTCAACACCCCGCCGAAATGTCCGCAGTAGGAACCGTACTCGACGAAATACGGCGCGGGACAGAGCACTTCGTCGCCCGGCTCCAGCACGGCGCGGAAGAAGGCCGTCAACGCCCCCGCCGCACCGACGGTCACCACGATGTTCCCCGCCTCCACGGGGGCGGCCTGCTGTTTCGCAAGCATCCCCGCCAGCGCCTCGCGGAACGCGGGAAGCCCGGCGTTCGGGCAGTAGCCAAGTCCGAGGGGTTCGGCGGCCAGGTCCGCCAGTCCGTGTACGACCTCGCGGATGCACGCCGGCGGCGGAATGTCCGGATTGCCCAGGCTGAAGTCGAACACCTTATCCGCGCCGTATACCTTTTTCAGCTCCAGGCCCTTCTCAAACATTTTGCGGATCCAGGAGGCGTTCGCCATCTGCGTGTGGATCCCGTCTGCAATCACCTTCATTCCGATTCCCTCTTTCCTTTCCGTTTCGCCAATTCGCGGCTGACGATACCGTTTTGCTTCAAAATCCTCGACCCCCGCGTGATCTTGCAGAGGCTGATGCCCAGTTCGCCCGCGATCTTCCGCTGCGATTCGCCGGCCGCCAACCGTTCGACAAGACGCCAGCGCAACGCGAGGTCGCACAATTCGCTCGGCGTGAACAAATCCTCCAGGAAGCTGCGCAGCTCGACGGGGTCTTTAAGGGATGCCATCACGCCGACGATCTCGTCCAACACTTCGTCCGTATCCATCAATACCCCCGCGTCTCGCGCGCGCGGCGTTGCCGCTCCTTCGCCTCAAGCTCCTCTTCCTTCTTGATCTTCTCAAGCCGCAGCTGGAGTTGCGGGAATGTAAGCTTGTTCCGGTAGAGCATCCGCGCCGTCGCCAGATCGAGGAAATAGACGCCCCCCGCCCGAAGCCGCATCAACAGGTCGTCCGGGGAAGTCGACGCGCGCAAGGCGGTCGGCAGCACGCCGATGAGCGTCCGGGCCGCGCCGCTGTTCCCGGAGATGCTGGTATGCCCGTAACTGAAGAACAGGATTTCCTTGCGGCTCAGGGCCGTCTCATAACGGAGGCGGAGCTTGTCCAGGTTTTCCTTCAGACGCTCCTTGGAGAGGGGGGGTAACGGCGCGGCATCCGCAGGCTTTTCTTTCTTTTTCGGAAGCGTCTGCACCACGGGTGCGACCGGCCTGGCGGGCGGCGGTTTCACCTCCTCCTCGTCATCGGCGAACAGGTCGTCAATGCTCGGCGAACGGGCGGGCGCGGGCGTCGCCGCCGGGACGGGGACGGGAGCGGGGACAGGGGCGGGCGCGGGAGGCGGAGCGACGGCAGGTTCTTCGGAGACCTCTTCGAAATCCCCGTCCGCATCCGCCTTCGGCTGCGGCTGGGGCTGGGGCGCGGACTCCCCCCCTTCGACCCTCGACCAGGGGATCGGCTGGGCGACCTGGATGCGGTTCACAAAAATACCGTTACCCTTGCGGACCACCGTGTAGGGCGGCGGAATGTACCGTCCCTCGATAAAGACAAAACCACCCGGCTGAGGCGTCCCTGAAGTCGTCCCCAGCTCCAGCACCGCCTCTTCCGGCACATCCGGCAACATCGCCGCCCGAAGACAGGCGGCTAGGCCGCAAAGAAACAATATCAACCGACCCGGCATTTCTCCTCCCGCGAGCCGTTCCCGGCCCGACCTCTTCTGCATGGATGTCGAATGCAAATTGAAAGTGTCTCTAGTATACACGAAAACATCCAGCCCGTATAGGGATGAAAATCATAAAATTTCGATAGGCTGTAAACAAACAGGGCGCCCTTGTCGAGGGCGCCCTGTCTTCACGATGTCCGCGTTCCGCTACGTCGGGGACTTATTGAACCTGCTGCCAGTATCCGTCCACCCACGTGCGGCGGACCGGATTGCCGTAGGCATCCTGCTGGACCTGCCAATGGCCTTCCACCCAGACGCGCTGCGGCGGCGTAGTGGTCGTGGTCGTCGTGGTCACCGTCTGCTGCACGACGGGGGGCTGGGCGACCGGCATCGACTGCTGCTGCACGACCACGGGCTGCTGGACAATCGGCTGCTGGACGACGACCGGCTGCTGTATGACCGGCTGTTGAACCACGACGGGCTGCTGCACGACCGGCTGCTGCACGACGACCGGCGCCGGATAGTACCGGGGACCGGCAATCGCCTCGACGGTTCCGGCTACAATCCCCGCACCGATCACCCCGGCCGCGAAACCGAGTCCGCCGTCATACCAGCGATGATGCCAGTGGTGATGAGGGCCGTACCAACCGTGGTAGGGACGCGCCATCGCAGGGGCGCATACGAAAGATGCCGTCATCAAGACGAGGGAGAACCAAACCGTTTTCTTCATCATTGTCACCAGAACCTTTCTGTAACGCGGACATCGTGCGTTACATCTTATCATTCTCTCTAAGACGGTGGATTTTCCAAGACTCTTGCAATTTTTTAGAAAAAATCGAAAGCCGAAATCCTTCCGTCCCGTTTGAAAACACTCAAAAAACACCTGTTCCGGATTAAATAATCCCGCCTTTGACGTTGATCACGTCGCAGAGGCGTTTGAAACAGGTACGGAGATCGTCATTGGTCAACTGGTACATGTATTCGCCGGAACGCGAAAGTTCCTCCTCCGCGTTCTGCATGCGCTTTTCGATCACTTCCGGCGAATCCGTTCCGCGTTTTTCCAGCCGTACACGCAGTTCATCTATGGAGGGCGGGTTGATAAAGATATCCACGTACCCCTGGCGCAACAGGTCGTCCGGCGGAAGCTTGGCGATGCTTTCGCGAACCTTCGCCGCCCCCTGGACGTCGATATCCAGCAACACGCTCTGCCCCTGCTTCAGGGCATCGACGATCGGGTCCCGCAACGTCCCGTAGGAATGTCCGTGAACGGTCGCGTGTTCAAGGAACCGGCCCTCTTTCACGAGCCGTGCGAACTGCTCCTCCGGGATAAAGTGGTAGTCCTCGCCGTCCTCTTCGCCGGAACGGGGCATACGCGTGGTACAAGAGACGGAATACTCAATCTCCGGGTAAGCCTGCAGAAGCAGATCGCACAGCGTCGTCTTGCCGGCGCCGGAAGGGGCGGAAATCACAATCAGCAAAGGTTTCATCTTGTCTCAGCTTTTTCGGTTGTCCATACCGTTCAGTCGATCTTCCAACCGTCGCGCTGGAAGGGTTTGATGTAACGGTCGGCCTCGGCGTTCCCTTCGAAACGGCAGGCGGCGGAGTTCCAGACCAGCTTGCCCGGCACACGCTGCGCGATGCAGCCGACAAGCATCCCCTCCATCATCGGGATCGAGTGGTCTGTATCGGAGAACGCCTTGCACTCGCCCTTGCAGGCCTTGATGAATTCGATCTGGTGCGCGCTCCAGCGCCAGGCGTCCTTCCCTTTCGTGGCGAGCCGGGGAAGGCTCTGCGCAACCGCCTTGGCGGCGGGATGCTTCTGCACGGAGTTCAACTTCTCTTCCCCCTTCTTCGCGAAGTAGGCGGTGAGACCGTTGTCGTGCGTGACGATCATCGTACCTTCGTCGCCGATGATCAGGCAACCGCTCTTCGGAACCTCGCCGAGCGTCGCGATGACCTGCGGCATGATCTTCGCGTCGGGTTTGAGATTCCCGTCGTACCAGTAGAGGTCTGTGGCGGGCATCCCGAAGCGGGGTGCGTAGCGGAGTTTTACGATGCTCTTTTTCGGATACGTGTCCTTCGCCAGGCCTTCGATGCGGATACACTCGGCGGACTCGACGGCGCCGAAACGCAGACCGCGACAGGCGACGTTCATCGTGTGGCAGGCCATGTCGCCGAACGCCCCCGTGCCAAAGTCGTAGAAGGCGCGCCATTTGAACGGCGTATAGACGCCTTTCTTAAAGGGGCGCATCGGCGCGGAACCGATCCAGGCGTCCCAGTTCAACGTCGAAGGCACGGGATCCGAACCGGCGGGCCGCTCGATACCCTGCGGCCAGATCGGCCGGTCGGTCCAGATGTGTACCTCCAGTCCGTTCCCGATCACACCGCCGAGCAAGACCTCGACATTCCGGCGGAATCCGCTGTCGGAACTTCCCTGATTGCCGAGCTGGGTGACGACGCCGGCCGCCTTGGCGACTTCGGCGAACCTACGCGCTTCCCAGATGGTGCGGACGAGCGGTTTTTCCACGTAGGCGTGGCATCCCTTCTTCATCGCGGCGATCGCGGCGGGCGCGTGGGTGTGATCGGGGGTGGCGACCACGACCGCGTCCAGATTCTCGCACTTCGCCAGCATTTCGCGCCAGTCGCTGAAACAGAGGCCGGAGAACGGCCGCGACTTCGCCATGTGCGCTTTCGCCCTCTCCATCTGTCCCCGTTCCGTGTCGCAGAGCGCGACGATATTCTCGCCCGCCGCGAACATGGCCGTCCAGTCCGTCCAACCGCGTCCACCGCAGCCGATCACGCCGATATTCAACTTCTCGCCGGGTTTCCGGAAACGCGGCGCGGCGGCGAGCGAAGTCAGGCCGGTTGACGAAAGGGCCGCACCTGCGGCACACGACAAAAATTCTCTGCGTCTCATTTCAAACTCCCTGTGTACGAAGAGAAGCCGGGGCGGTTCCCGTTCTCCGCCGCCCTCTCCGTAAACGGCGTTCAGTCTAGACACAACACGGCACGGAAGCAAGCCTTTTCGTACCTTCTTACGGATGTTTCCCGGCGTCAGCTGTTGCCCTTGACACGGTTGTGGTGCTTGCAGAGCATCTGGCAATTCGTCTCCGTCGTGTCGCCGCCCTTCGTCCAGGCCGTAACGTGATCCGCCTCCATTTCGTTGAAGGCGAAGATGCGCGTCGCGTTCGTGGCGTGTGCCAGCGCGCAGTCGGGACAGTTCGAGACGCCTCGCGTCTTCGCCTCTTCGGTCTGCCTCCTGTACACCTTCCGTGCAATCTCGACGCTGAACATCCTCACCTTCAGCAGTTTCTTGTCAGACTCTCCGCCAAGGACGTACTCGAAAATGTTGCGCCTGTTCTGTATCTTGCCGTCGTCTGCATCGGCAAACAGAGATTCGACACGCTCCCAGACCTTGTCGGGATCGTACGGCTTCGCATGATACGTTTCGTAGAGACGCCCCCATTCAAGCCCGCACATCTCGCTCCTCGTCTCCTTGAACACGCCGTCTATCCATGCGATGACGCTCTCGAAATACCGCGTCAGTTCGGTGATGTCGGAACTGTAGCGATGGTCTTTCAGGTAGTCCCTGACGTTCCCCCTCGACACCCACTCCAGCGCCTTTGCAAGAATCGCCTGTCGCTTCTCGTCCCCCGCCACAAAGGCTTTCCACTTCTGCATGTTCGCGTTCGACGAGTTGCTGAACACTGCCTTGGCCGCCGTGACGAACGGCCCGGAATACGTCGCGTTCAGGAGCTCCTGGTCGTTGAGCGGCTTGCCCGCGATGTTGATTGTCCTGAACCAGTCCTTTATCTCAGCCTCGGGGTCGTCGCCCTCGCCCTCGCAGATGTAAATCGTCAGCGGAATGTCGAGCATCCATGCATGGTGCGCCGGGTCGAACTTGTGCGGCATCCCGTTGGCG
>JAGAEL010000065.1 GCA_017613085.1 Kiritimatiellia bacterium
CGCCTCGTCCCGCCGACGTGGGGTAGCGACAACGGTTTCAGCTTCGCCCGTACCGTCCAACCCGTTCTGACCCGCCACTGCGTGAAGTGCCACAGTGGGGCCGACGGGGCGCCGGAACCGGAACTCACAGGCGACCGGACCGACTACTTCAATGTCGCCTACGAGAACCTCGCCCGCAAGGGTACCAGCGCGGAAAGCGGCCGTGACGTGCCCTACAGGAAGAACTTTGGGAAGAATCCGTACACCTCATGGATTCCCACGTACAACGGGCAGGAGGAGAACATCCTCTGGATTACGCCGAAAAGGTGGGGTAGTCCCGCAAGTAAACTCTCGCAGATCGTCGCGTCCGGCCATCCCGGAAAGGATGGCAAACCGCGTGTGTGCCTCACGGACGACGAGCGTCTGCGCATCCACCTGTGGATCGACCTCAACGTGCCGTACTATGGCACGTCGCAGAGCCGCCAGAACGAATTGCGCGGTTGCCGCCGCGTGTTACCGAAATCGATCCTTGACGTGAAAGCGGACATCGAAAAGCGGAAAGGCGTGAAGTTCCCCTATCAGTTCTACGTGCGCTACGACCACCCGGAACGCAACCCTTGGCTCAAGGAAGGGATTGCGAAAGGCATTTTCAAGGGTACGGATGATCCCGATTACAAACGGCTGCTCGGCGAAATCCAGAAAGCCCGCCCGCTGCTCGACCTTCGAAACGACATTGACTTCCGCGACGTCATGGAAAATTTTCAGTAGCATCCCATCTAAATCTCACGCGGAGGAAAGATCGGGAGGGGCGCGCTTCATCGCGACCGAGTGTCGGCTGTCGGGTGTCGGCTGTCGTGCGGCGCGTGGGGACACGCGCCCTCCCGTGTGACGTCCCCCCCGTTTCGCCTGTTTTCCGTGGTTACGTGTTTGCACGATTCGCGGATGCGCCCTCCTGCTGCGTACACAGGCTAAGACCACGGACAATCCCTAACGGGCCCGTTTCTTCAAACGTTCGACAGCCTCTTGGGAGGACGGACAGACTTCGCAGAGTTCGCGCATCCTCGCGGGACCCCTGCCCCAGCCGAGGATGTATCCCCCGCGGGCGGCGAACCGCTTTACGATCTCGCGGGTCGATCCCTGGATGGCGTCGTACCGGCTGTCCGGCAGAATCAGCGCGTCCACGTGGTCAAGAAGACCGCGCCGGATGTCCTCTTCGTTGATCGCCGAAAAATCGATCGACTCGTCGTCCGACAGGGCGGTGACGACCTTGCCCACGTCGATCCCGATGAACGCCTCGGCGAGGAGGGCGACGTTGTACGCCTTGGCGCGGCGCGGGCGCACGGGGAAGGTGACGTCGCGTCCCGTGATGTGCCGGAACGCCCCCTGGAGAAGGACGCGTGTCGCCTCCAGATATTCGGGGTGGCAGGAGGTCACGACCACGCGCCCCTTTCCGTAGGTTCCGCCCACCAGCGCGGCGCGTCCGTACATTTCGAGTTTCGAGCCGAATTTCCCGGAGTCCGAGAGGTTGGTTCCCCAGACTTCGAAATTCGCGTCCGGGATTGAATTCGTGCTCGGTTCAAGGATCGGGCCGTGGCTGTATTGCAGCCAATAGGTGCCTTTTTTCACGCCGAGGGCCTCCGCGCCCTTTGCGTTCACGCCGACGGGCATCAGGAAGCGCCCCTTCGAGCCGGAACGGTAGAACGGCATGACGTTCAAGCCGCGCGAGGGATCGGGCGCCTCCTCCATCATCAGGCAGCAACCGGCGCAGGTGCCGATGTAGCCGCCCCCGTTGCGGAGGAACGCCTTGATCCGGGCGGCGCCGTTGGTTCCGAGGTCGCGCTTGATGCTGGGCGAACTTCCGCCGGGCATGACCAGCATGTCCAGTTTGTCGAGCGCGCCGGCGCGGATGGCCTCCGAATCCAGGAGCGTGAGTTCCAGTTCGGGGGAATCATGCACCAGGCGTATCCATTCGATCGCCCCGCCGCCGCTGAGCCCCTTGCTCACGTAGACGCCTGTCTTCACAGGTTTCGTGTCCGGTTTACCCGCGTGATCCGTCACGGCTGTCTTGGTCGTCGCGCAACCCGCCGCAAAAACAACAATCGCGCCCCAAAGCGTCCAGTATGCCTTTTTCATCCTTCGTCTCGCCTCCCTTTTTAAAACGCGCCGTCCACTATACCACACCCAAGGGATCCGGGACAAATGAAATCCTTGAAATTCCACCGTTCGCGGGTTGCGCGTTCCCTGTTCCTTGTGGTAGAATGGCGGGCAAATGAGCGACGACCTTACGTGTTTTGTAGGGGAAATGAGGAGGATTGAGTATGCGAACGGCAGTGGAAAATCGGGTCACGAAGGAGACGCAGGTCTCGATCCGTCTGAATCTGGACGGGGAGGGGAAGTCGACGGTCTCAACGGGAATCGGCTTTTTCGACCACATGTTGACATTGTTTTCCAAACACGCCTTGGTAGATTTGGAGGTGGAGGCGAAAGGCGACCTGGCGGTGGATTATCACCATACGGTTGAGGATGTCGGGCTTGTGCTGGGGAAGGCCGTGGACGCCGCGCTGGGCGACCGACGGGGAATTCGCCGGTATGGGTTCTTTGAGCTGCCTATGGATGAAACCCTCTGTTCGGCGGCACTGGATCTTGGCGGGCGTCCCTTCCTCGTGTTTCTCTCTCCGATGAAACACGCAAAGATCCGCGATTTCGAGGTAAAGTTGCTGGAAGAGTTTTTCCGCGCGTTTTCCGTCGAGGCCCGCTTGAACCTCCATCTGCGCCAGATTTACGGAGACGAGGCGCACCACGTCTGTGAGGGACTTTTCAAGGCGTTCGCACGTGCGTTCCGGGCTGCGGTGGAACTCGATCCGCGTGAAAAGGGACTCCCTTCCAGCAAGGGCGCCATCTAGGCAGGGTATGGACGAAGCGACGGTCAATCTCAAGGTCGCGACCCGCGACTTTAAGTATTACATCTTCGACTGGGATGACAACATCCTCCACATGGCGACGCGCATCCATTTCGAGAACCGCCAGCCGGACGGAAGTTGGCGTCTCCACAAGGTTTCGACCGCCGCATTCACCATCTTGCGCAAGGATACGGAGAACTGGCGTCCCCCCGGCGGGGTCTGGGAAAGGGCTTTCACCGAATTCCGGGATCACGCGGGGGAGAGCGAGAGCCAGTTTTTAAGCGATACGCGCGCCGCGCTCGAAAAGGTGATGCACGGCGAGGCGGCCCCGGGACCGAGTTTCGACGCACTTCGCGAAACCCTTCGCGAAGGCCGCCTTTTTGCGATTGTCACCGCGCGCGGTCACGAGGAGGTTTCGTTGAAGAAGGCGGTCCGGCTCTTCATCGACGTCGTCTTGACGCCGGAAGAACGGCGCGAAATGGTCGCGAACCTTCGCGGGTATCGGGCTTGTTTTGACCACTACACCGAACGGGATTCCGACGAACGGCAGATTGAATACTACTTGGGGAAGAACCTCTACTGCGCGGTGACGAATCCCGCCTTCAAGCGCCGGATGGAGGCGGAAGGCAATGCGTCGCGTCCGGAAGAGGCCAAGCAGTTCGCCTTCAAGAATTTCATCGACCACGTGGTGCGGATCCTTGAGGAGACGGGGGCCGCCGCGTTGAAACGTTCGATCAGCGTCGGGTTCTCGGACGACGATATAGGGAACGTGAAGGCGATTGTCGACTACATCCAGTCGGAACTCTCCTCCCGTTTCCCGAATATTAAATTCTGCGTCTACGATACCTCCAACCCGGCGTTGCCCGCGCGCAAGTTGACGGTTTCCGGGCAGCTCGACTTTGAATTTCCTGATCCCGCCTGAAAGTAAACGGCGACGGACGAGCTTCTGCTCGTCCGTCGCTGTTTTCCGATAGAACGGAATGATGTATAGGCAGGGAAAATCCGTGTCTTCCCCAAATCGCGTTAACGGTTTGTGGCGTACAGTGGACCGAAGTTCTTGCACGCACGGAAGTCCGCGCCTGTCGGATCGTCCGATGCACCGAAGAGTCCCCAGCAGTGCGGCTGGTAGACCTGCTCTTCCGGCACGTTGTGCATCGCGACCGGGATGCGGAGCATCGAGGCGAGTGTGATGAGGTCGGCTCCGATGTGGCCGTAGGCGATCGCGCCGTGGTTGGCGGCCCAGGCGTTCATCACCGAGTAGACGTCCTTGAACACGCCCTTACCGGTAAGGCGCGGCACGAACCAGGTGCAGGGCCATTCAGGATTGGTGCGGAGCATCAATGTTTCCTGCTGCTTCGGATCGAGCGTGACCGACCAGCCTTCCGCGATCTGGAGGACGGGACCCTGGCCTTTGACGATGGAGATACGCGTCATCGTGAGCGGAAGTCCTTTTGGCGTGAGGAAGGAACTGGAGAAGCCGCCGCCCCGGAAGTATTCGACACCGGCGGGCACCCATTTCGTCGCCTTCAGCGTCGCGGCCATGTCCTTTTCGGTAACCTCCCACCAGTTTTTGAAGCACCGCTTGCCCTTCACCGTCATCTCGCCCGCCGCGTCGAGGCAGCAGCTTCCGGAGTTGAGCAGATGGATGATCCCGTTTTTCGCGATTCCCGTCAACCCCTTGCCCGTCGCACGTTTCACCGCGTCGGAGGACCAGTAGGTACGCACGTCCGCGAACATCGAGGCTTTGTTCGTGAGCAGCCACATCAAGAGCATGCACACGCCGTTGAGCGAGTCGTTCTCGGTCGCCACGATCTGCGGCATCTTCGGGCCGTTCCAGTCGAACGAGGTGTTGCACATCACCTCCATGAAATCGCCGTTCGGCCAGTGGTCGGTCCACTGCCGCTGCCCCTGAAAGCCGCCCGCGATCGCGTTGCGCCCGACGGCTTCTTCGCCGAATCCCATTTCGGCGAGTTTGGGGTTGCCGGCCATCATGTCGCGCACGATCATCGCCATTTTGACGATGTATTCCCAGTCGGCGTCCTTCTGGGAGCGGGTCTTCTGAATGGCCTTGGGATTGTAGTCCTTTCCCTCCTTGCACCACTTCTTCGTCCAGGCAAGCGCCTTTTCGTACTCGTCCTTGTCGTAGATGCCCTCGGCGATACGCCGTTCGATTTCACATTCGTCCATGTTCTCCGGCGCCATGCCGAGGTAGTCCTGGAAGAAGTCGATGTCCACGAACGACCCCGCGATACCCATCGCGGACGAACCGACGGAAAGGTAGCTCTTTCCCTTCATCATGGCGACGGCGAGGCCTGCCTTGACGAAGCGGAGAATCTTCTCCTTGACGTCGGCGGGCACGGAGGTGTCGGTGCGGTCCTGCACCTCGTGTCCGTAGATGCCGTAGGCGGGCATGCCGCGCTGCGCGTAACCGGCGAGCATACAGGCAAGGTAGACCGCGCCGGGCCGTTCCGTCCCGTTGAAGCCCCAGACGGCTTTCGGGATGGTCGGGTCGATGTCCATCGTCTCCGTGCCGTAGCACCAGCAGGGCGTGACGCTGAGCGAGACACCGACGTTGTTGTCACGGAACTTGTTCGCGCACTGCGCGGCTTCGTAGCGGCCGCCGATCGTCGTGTCGGCGATTACGCACTGCACGGGCGTTCCGTCCGGATAGGAAAGGTTTTCGGAGATAAGCCTCGCGGCCGTCTTCGCCATGTTCATGGTCTGGACTTCCAGAGACTCGCGCACGCCGCGCCGTCTGCCGTCGATAATCGGGCGAATACCGACTTTCGGGAATCCGTTCATTGTGAATACCGTCTGTGCCATTTTTGACTCCTTTGTTCTGGATGAGAAAACTTACGCCACCGGGGTGACGCCCTTCTTGAGAATGATGTTGCCGTATTTGGCGGTCTCGCCGGTCAAGACCACCGCATACGCCTTCTTGGCTCGCTCGTAGAACGCATAGCGTTCCATCCGCTCGATGGTCTCTGCGTAGCCGAGCGCGTCGCGGTAACGGCGTTCGACCTCCGGGTCAAGCTCGTCGCCCGGCACGGGGGCCATCATGACGACCGGCGTTGCGTAGGCGTCCAGCTCGAACAGCGGCGCGACCCCCTTCAACAACGTCGCGCACGAAACCCCGTCCGCCCGCAACACCCGCGCACCGAACGTGTGCGCGGGGAAGTGGGCGTCGGAAAAGACGATCTCGTCGCCGTGGCCCATTTCGGCGAGGAGCTTCAGCAGATCCGGCGACAACGCCGGTGAAATTCCTTTAAGCATTCTCGTTCTCCTTTCGAGGTGTACCGCGGAAAAGAACCGCGTAGACAAGCACGACCGCGAAACAGATCGCGGGTACGATGAAACTGGCGCGAAGCGACATCTGCGTCAACTTGAGGTTCGCGTCCCAGTCCGCGTTGAACATCGGGACGAGTCTGCACCAGAACGAATCCTTGTCGCCGATAATCTGCGCCATCCACGGGGTCAGGAGCGCCCCTCCGACAATCGCCATGATGAGTCCCGCCGCGCCGATCTTATACGCCCGTTTGTCGATTCCGCCGAGCGCGATGCCGTAGATCGTCGGGAACATGAGGGACATGAACCCGCTCATGAGGATCAGGCAGATGACGTTCCAGGAAAACGCGAGTCCGCAGACCGTGAACAGCACCTTCGTCGGCAGATACATGACACCGAACGAACAGGCGACGGCACACGCCGCGAAAATCGCCATCAGTTTGGCGGGGTCGAGGTACTTCATCACGAAGGTCGCGATCCAGCGGCAGACGATGAACGTGCAGATGGCGATGAGGTAGTAGGTCGCGCCGTCTTTCGCCGTCACGCCCAGCTCCTTCTGGCAGTAGACGTTCATCCATGTCCACGCCGCAATCTGGACACCCACGTAAAAGACCTGGGCGATGACGCCGAGATACCATTTCGGCGATCTGGCGAGAATCCCGAAAATCGCCGCGAAGTCCGTCTCTTCGGAATGAACCTCGTCCACGCTTGAACGCTTGGAACAGAAGAAGAAAATCCAGATGATGACGCAGATGGCACAGAGTCCCACGTAGGGGACGCACACCCAGAAAAGTTCGTTGTGGACGATTTTTTCAAGCATGCAGGGATCCATCGCCGCACGTTCCTCCGCCGTCGCGGGATGGAGGTTCGCCAGGATGAGCTGCTGCGCGAGGAGGATTCCCGCAAGCGATCCGAGCGGATTGAACATCTGCGCGAAGTTGAGGCGCCGCACCGCTGTCGATTCGTCTCCGAGCGCGAGGACGTACGGGTTGCAGGTCGTCTCCAGCACCGCGCACCCGCCCGCGACAATGAAAATCCCCGCGATGTACGTCCAGAAACTCTGCAGGATACAGGCGGGCACGTAGAGCAGCGCCCCGACGACGTAGACGCCAAGTCCTGCGAGAACCCCCATCCTGTACCCCTTTTTCTGGATCAGCAACGACGCGAAAATCGCAATCACCGAATAAGCCCCGTAGAACGAGACTTGGACATAGCCTGCCGTGGACTGGCTGGTGCGGAAGATTTTCTGGAACGCCGGGACGAGGTTGTCCGTCATGTTGTTCAACACGCCCCATAGCGCGAAACACGCCACGAGCAGGGCGAAAATCAACCGCATCCCGTGCGGCACGATTTCTTTTTCACAGAAAGCCACGTTTTCTTTTTGTGTCATTTTTTCCTTCTCCTGATTACCAGCTGAAATCGATGGTCTTGCCCTCGCGGGTCCGTAGTCCCTTTACCGTTCCGTGTTTCCAGTCGGACGGAATGGACCGTTCCAGCAAAACTTCGCAGACCGCGCCGACCATGCCGAGGTTCCCGTCGATCTGGAACGGGGGGTGCGTCGCGAAGAGGTTGTCGTGCGTGTTGTAACGGAGAAGCGAGTTCAACATCTCCCCCGCCTTGTCTCCGTTGCCGAGACGCGCCCACAACGCGGCACGCCAGGGCCAGGTCCAGCTGCGGCGGGCGTCGCCGGTGAGCGCGCGCCCCTCCAGTGCCACTTTCGCGGCGGTCGCCAGGGCAGGGGTCGCCTTGCGCGAAATCGTTGAGCCGGGATACACCGCGTAGAGGTGGCTCGTGTGGCGGTGCTGGTCGCCCTTCTTGTCGCGGTCGGTCTCCCATTCCTGCAACTGCCCCCAGCTGCCGATCTTGTCGCCGAGCAGTTTGGGTTCCAGCCTCGCGACCTCCTTCGTGAAATCATCGTCGATTCCCAGCGTCTTCGCGGCGGCGAGGATGCTGCGGAAGAGCTCGCGCATAATCTGCTGGTCGTGGGCGACACCGTCTTCGCGCGGGCCGTGTTCCGGGCTCCAGCCGTTCTTCACGACGACCGTCCCGTCCGCGCGCGTTTTCAGCTGGGTGGAAATCATGAACTCCGCCGCGCCTTTCATCACCGGCCAGCAGACGTCGCGGAGGTAATTCATGTCGCGGGTGAAAAGCCAGTGGTCGTAACATTGCGCGGCCATCCACGGCGCGCCGGCGAAGTTCCAACGCCAGCCGCCGCCGCCCACATGGTTCGCGCTCGTGCGGTAGGCGTACCCCTTCGATCCCGGAAACGCGGCGCGGGTTCCGGCCGCCGCGACCGGCATCGTCTTGAGCATCCAATCGGAAAACGGCGTAAAGCAGTCGGAGAGGTTCGCTGAATCCGCACCCCAGTAGTTCATCTGGATGTTGATGTTCGTGTGGTAGTCGCAATGCCAGGCCGGGTGGTTCGACCGGTTCCAGATGCCCTGCAGGTTCGCGGGCAACGTTCCGGGACGTGAACTGGAGATAAGGAGATACCGCCCGAAGTTGAACTGTAACGCGATCAGCGCGACGTCTTTCGCCCCTTTCTTCACACGTTCGAGCCGGACCCGTGTCGGTACGGTCTTGTCGCCTTCACCGAGGTCGAACGTCATACGGTCGTAAAACGACTTGTAATCGGCGATGTGGCGGGCGAGGATACGGTCGATCCCGCCGTCCCCCGTAGCCTTCTCGCAATCCCGTGCCGGAGCGAGGGAACGTGTTCCCGTCACGGCGCGGAGGACGATTACGCTGGAACGGCCGCCTTCATCCCGGAACACATCGGCGCGCGCCGCGTATTCAAGCCCGTTTGAAAGTTTCCCGGAGAACTCTGCGGCGCGGTCGCCGTTCGACACCGCCTCGCCGTGCGCACCGGCAAGCTTCACTTCGATGCCGCCGAACGGCGCGTCCACGCAGATAAAAATCGCATCCTGCGGCGCACTTGCGAAGATCCGGCGTTTGACCTCCTTCCCGGCCAGGGAGAAAGAGTCGGTGTAGACCGCCTTCGCAAGATCGAGTTCACGCCGGTATCCGGTCGCTTTCACGTCATCGGGAAGCCCCTTTAGGGAGAGTTCGAGCCAACCGAAATTCTGATACTCGCCCATCTTCTTGTAATTCGCGGCAGCATCCTTGTCGGAGGTCACGGAAGAAATGTTCTCGCCGCCCGTCCAGAGCGAGTCCACATTGAATTGAACCTTTAGGGGGCGGACTCCGCCATCCACCATGCACCCGAGCCGCCCGTTCCCAAGCGGATACCACGCCCGTTCCCAAGACTGCTCGACGTATTTCGAAGTCCACGTCGTGTCAACGCGCTGTGCGCCGGGAACTTCGTTGGATGCCGGACGGTCATCCCAAATCACCTCATCCGCCGCAGCCGAAAAGACGGCCACCGCACAGAAGAAAACAGACAGGCTAAGACATCGCTTCATTCTCTGAAAACCTTTCTTTTGCCCTCTAGTCTACACCTTTTCCAACGGCATGGCAATTCACAAAATTACCCTGCCGAATCCGCAAATCATGTAAAAGCGACAAGAACGGAAAACGCGGGGGCCATCACGCACGGGAGGGCGCGTGTCCCCACGCGCCGCATGGGAATGGACGGGACAAAGCCCGTCCCTCCCGTTCTTTCCTCCGCGTGAGACAATTTCCCCGTCGCGTCCGAAATGTGAAAACGACAACAAGGGACAACACAAAGGGCGAATGTCACTTCCGCCTGATCAATTCGATCATCTTTTTATCGACTTTGCGGCCCATGACCTCACTGTATTCCGCGTCGGGACGGCCGGATTCGACGAATCCGAACGGGCTGTCGTAGTCCCAGATCGCCCACCCGTAACCACGCGCGCGCCAGCTGTTAAAATAGTTCTCCATGAACTTCAACGTCGATTCATAATCCGTTTCGGCAAAGCAGCCGAACTCTCCGATCATCACCGGATAGCCCTTTGGAATGGAGTCCAGCTTGGCGTTGTTCTTCGCCTGGCCATTCGGCACCCACTGCATCGCCGCGTCGTTCCCGTCCTTGGGCCAGTACGGCTTGACGGCGGCGAAATGGCCGCGCACGCCGTAGTGGGTGAACCCGCCCGGTTCGTACCCCCGGAAGCACTGCCCCGTGAACGGCACGTTGAAGAAATGCGCCACCGGGATCCTCCCGCATCCGTTGCCGTCCAGCATCACCAGACGGTTGGGATCCTCCTTGCGGATTTCGTCGATCGTCTCGCCGAATACCTTGATGAACTGTTCGGTTGAGAACTGGATCGGCTCGTTCACGGGGTTGAACGACAGCTCGGAGTTGGGGATACCCTTGTAGCGGCGGGCGAACTCGCGCCAGATGCGCTTGAACGCGGCCAGCGCACGGGGATCGGCGTTCAACGACATCGGCCGCTTGAAGGCTTCAAGATGGTAGATGCTGAATCCCGGCGCGCGGTAGAGACAGAGCATCACGTGGATGTGGTGCCGGCGCCCGTACTCGACCGCTGCATCGACCTTGGCGAGGCCGTCTTCCAGCCAATGCTCCCAGTCGTCCGCTGACAGGACGAAGCGGTAGTCGATGGGGAGGCGCGCGAAGTTGAGGCCGCACTTTTCAAGGAGTGCGAACTCGCGTTCCTCGACGGACAGCGTACGGATGAACGGATCGGCGTCGCTCCACGGCGCAAGGAACATCGAAACGATGTTTGCGCCGCGCCATGAACCGACATCGGGGATTTCCGGCGGCGTGTCGCCCTCGGCGAGACGGCGTGTGAGAATCCTCTGCGCCTCTCCGCCCTCCGCCACGGCGAACTGCGTGGGGCGCGTGAGCGTGAGGTAGTCGGCACGGATGCGGTCCGGCGAAAACGCGGACTTGGAAAGGCGCACCTCGTCGATGTAGCCGCAGAAGAAGCACTCGTGCCCCTGCGGTTCGAGACGGAGTGCGTCGCCGTAGTGCCCGATCGCGAGCGGCCACTCCGAGACCGTCGGCGCGAACGCGGGATTGCGCTCCCGCGAGCCGAGGCGTCCGTTGTAGTAGATGGACGCCTCCTGCGCCGCGCCGTCGTAAACGACCGTCACGTACGCCCAGCCGTCGCGGAACGAATAGAGGTCGTTGCCGTAATTCTTGGTGACGTTGTACTCCAGATTCGTCTTGAACTGTCCGCACAGCCAGATTGCGCTGCCCCCTTCCGCAACGACTTCAAATCCCTTGGGGTGTCCCTTGAACGGTTTTGTGGAGACGATGCGCCCCCAGTCGCTCTTGTCGTGAGGGATGGCGCTGTTCAGAAGGAACGAGACCGTGAGCTTGCCCGCCTTGCCGTAGGCGGTCCAGCGGTCGTCCTTCGCCACCGAGAGGTACGGTCCGGAGGTTGTCGTCTGCGAGGAGGAGAAGTAGGATTTGCCCACAAGTCCGTCGGCGTGGATGAACTTGCGCACGTCCTTTCCGCGCAGCTCGGCGGCGAGACTGTTCTTGGAGTCGAGCGTCACGCCCTTCTTGAACTTCGAGAAGTGCCACACGGCGAGATAGCCGTCGTTCCAGACGCTATGCGGCGAAGACGTACACGTCTTCGCGCTGGACACGCCCCATTTGGCCGTGATGGCGGTCGTTTTCGTCAATTCGGGCACGCACACCCACACGTAGGATGTCCCGTCGGGATCCCACGTGTCGATTTCATGGGCAAGGCGTGTTCCGTCCGCGCCGAAGAACGCGAGGTCGCTCCCGTCCGCCGTGGAATCGGCGTAGTCGAACCCGACAAGACCGTCGGGCAGTTTGACGAGCGCGGGGAAGTCGGCAAGAGCCTCCTTGCCCTCGTAGCCGGAGAAGACCAGTCGGCAGGACTTCGCTTCGTCGGCGAAAGCCCCCGATCCCATGAACATGAATGCGATGGAAAGCACCGCGCAACCAAACATCCTCGTTCTCATCCTTGGCATACCTGTTTCCCTCAGAGTTATAGATCGAAGAGCCATTTGTCGAAACCGGCCGGCATCCAGCCGTGCCCTTTACCGGGAAGAAGTCGCAGCTGCTTGTCCTTGGAAGCGATACGGTTGAACGCGGCGATGCCGCCGATCGTCTGGCAGTTGTCGTCCGCTGTCCCGTAGACCATGCGGACGGGCGTGTGGATCATTGCGGCGAAGTTGCAGTTGTCGTGGTATACGGCATTCTTCTCCGCACGTTCGCGGTTCTCCGGCTTCTGGTTCATAATGTGCGAGCTGCCGGGCTGGCGGCCTTCGCGGTACGCGAGCATATCGCACTTGTTGGGGCAGAGGATCAGCGACTTCGCGAAGCGCCCCCAGAGCGCGGTGAGGTACAATCCGAATCCGCCGCCCTGGCTGCATCCGTAATAAACAAAGCGGGAGGCATCCGCATACGGTTCCTTCGCCAGCCAGTCGAGCGCACGGGTCATGCCGAGGATGTTGCGGTGGTAGAAGGGCGCCTCTCGGCTTTCGGCGTAACCGACGTACTGGTAACGCGGCTCGCCGACTTTTCCTGCATAGTCGGCGAACCACTTTTTGTATCGGGCATGGTACTCGGCGTCGGTGCCGGTGAGCGGAATGCCGTGTATGTTCATGAGCAGCGTAATCCAGCCCTTGCGCACCAATTGCTGCTTGGAGGGGAATATCGTGTTCGTTCCGGGTCCCGCGCCCGGCACGTTCACCATGGCCGGAAACCGGCCATCCCCGTTCGGCACGAGCAGCAATCCGTAAATCCGTCCACCGTTGAACGTCGCGAAACTGACGTAGTATGCCTTGTGGTCTTTCGTGCCGAGTTTCGGCGCGGGAACCTTCTCCACCGCGATCGGGACTTCGCGTTCAAGGCGGGCCTGCTCGCCACGCCAATAGGCTTCGAAGTCGTCGGGGCAGGGCGTGAGCGGCTTGATCTCGTTCACGCCGAAAATCATCCGTTCCATTCTTTGACGGACGGGGATGTCCCTGCCTTTCATGTAAATGCGGAGCGAACCGGGCGTGGCGCGCGTGAACGACATCTTGATGCGCGGTTCCTCCGCGAGGTTGACGGTGCGCCGCCAGACGACATTCGTCCAGCCGTCGTCAACCCATACATCGACGAGACCGTTCGTGGTCAGTTTGCCGTGCTTGTCTGCGACGTATGCCTCCACGTTTGCCTTGCCGCCGACCGGATAGAGGTTCGACTTTGCATCAAGGCGGTATTTTGCGAAGATCGGCTCGGTGGAAACCGCTGGCTTCGCGGCGGACGGTGCTCCTCCTGCCGTTGCAAGGCGGGATTCCGTAGCGGCGAACTTGATTTGAACCCGATGCATCCGGCTTGTACCGGGGGCGAGCGTAAGCGGCGTTTTCATAACCGGTTCCAGGCAATAAAAGCGCAGCCACTCGTCCGGGTCAAGCGTCTCGCAGAGAGGCGTGCGCTCCGTGCCCGGATTCCAGACGAACCAGGCGTCGTTGTCCGAGGCCGAAACGGTGACAGACCGTTTCCATTCGAGATCGTCAAGCCTGTGTGGCTTTCCGTCTGCGGCAAGGTCTTTTATCACCCACGGCTTCGGCAACACGTTCCCGTCGAGCGCGACCTTGTTACAGGCGTCGCCCATCGCGAAATACGGATGGACGCCAAAGGCGGATTCATACGGCCGGGTACCGGTGTTCGTCTCCGTCACAACGATCTCCAAGCTGTCCGTGTCCGCGAGAAAAAAGGTGGCGCGGAGCGTGAACGGATGCGGCCATATCTTCATCGTCTCCGGTGTGGAGGCGGTTTCAAATTCCGCGCCATTCTGGTCGATTCGTCTCACAAACCGCCATTTCATGTATCGGACAAGTCCGTGTTTCGGCATTCCCTCTCGCCGTCCGATCCAAGGCCAGCAAATCGGCACACCGCCGTGTACCTCTTTCCCCCACGGGGTTGTTCGCGGCATGAAGAACACGTCTTTCCCCGAAACCAGTGCCGCAGGACGCCAGCTTGTTACCGTGGCCCCGTCATAGCAGATCTGCATCCGCCCGTGTCCACATTCAACCGAGATACCGTTGTCCGTCGCCGCGCCGGCGGCAAACGCCGTCGATGCGAGAATCGCCGTTGCAATCAAACCGTTTTGTTGTTTCATGTGAGTTCCCATGCCGTGCATGATACACTTTTCTACACCGTTAAACAATCCTTTTTTACACTTTTCTGCACCATCAAACGACAGATTTTCACACTTTTCTGCACCATCAAACGACAGGTTTGCCATCTTTTTGATTCTATTTTCCGTGGGTTTGCGTTAAAATCGGGGGCGTGTAAACACAAAAGGGAGATCAAACGATGAGACGGATGTTTTTGATGGGTGTCGCGATGGCGGCGTGTTCGCTCTTCGGCGGACAGGTGGTCTGGGATGCGACGAAGGATGGGCGGCTGATGACGGAGACGAACGACATCGTCCTTTTCAAGGGGGTGTCGCTGGCGAACCACCGTCTTTCCCGGTGTTGGTTCAACAAGGCGCAGCGCGTCCGTGCCGACGGATCGCGCGCCATGAGCGTCGGGGAGGGGAGCGTCTGCCATGCCCGCCGTATTGACGGAGGACACGCCCTTGAGGTGCAGTGCCAGGTTTTCGACTGCCGCTTGACGAAATGCGTGAAGCTGCGTCTCGTGCAGAAGGGGAACGATGTGGTCGGGCGTGTGCTGTACGCCCGGTACTGCACGGAACACGGCATGGACAGGGTGGGCGCGAATTTCGACACGCTCGTGCCCGTTATCGCGCAGCCCGCCTATTCGGTGTTGCCTACGGGGCGCGTTTCAATCGGGTACAACGTCGATTGGCTCGTCCTTTCTGAGATCGGATCCGCCGATGACAACATTCCTGAAGTCACCCGTGGCGGCTCGATGCCGGTGGATGCTGCCATATCGCTCATGGAGACGGCCGTCGAACCAGCGGCGCTCGCGACATTCCGCAAGGCGCATCCCGCGCCGTTCCATCTTTTCGGCGAAGACCGCAAATACGCCGTGCGCAACAACATCGTTCCGGCGCATTGGTTTGCGAAGGATTCCCGTTCCGCGCAGGTTTTCTGCGGCGAGGCGCAGCCCGGCGAGGCTTATCCGTTCCAGGTGTGCGTGGTGTCCGAAACGCCGCGTTCGCTCAAATGGGATGTGGCGGCGGAATTGAAGGTGTCGCGTATCACGCCTGAAACGTGCGCCGTGGCGGCGAACGGCGTGAAGCCGATCTGGGTCATGGTCGATATCCCGAAGGACGCGGCGGGGCGGACGGTCAAGGGAGCGGTTCGCGTGGAGGACGTCAAGACGCGCCAGGGCGCGTCCCTCCCGTTTGAGATTGCGGTGAAGGGGGATGTTTTGGAAGACGGCGGCGTTTCCGACGCCTGGCGGCTTGCCCGCCTCAAATGGCTCAATTCCGATATCGGGCGCGAGGACACGGTGACGAAGCCGTACGTCCCCGTCTCGGTCGATGCGGCATCGCGCACGGTGAAGATTCTCGGACGGGAACTGGTGCTTGGCGAGGACGGTCTGCCCGCGCAGATCGTCTCGCATTTCAACGGTTCCAACACGCGCATCGTGGAGAAGGGGATGAAGCTCCTTGCGCGTCCGGTGAGGTTTGGGGAGGGTCGCGCTTCGTCGCGGTCCCGGACGGGACAAAGCCCGTCCCTCCCGACATTCGCCTTTACCGAAATCACCCGCACGCACGCGGCTTGGAAGGCGGAGACCGACATCGGCGGCGGTGCGAAGCGGATTGTCGAAGGGCGTATCGACTTTACGGGGGCGTGCAGGTTCCGCGTCCGCTACGAAGGGGCGAAGGTCGGGGCCGCCGCGTTTGAACTCGCGATGCCGTCAGAGGTGGCGCGTTTCCGGGAAGGATTCGGACGCAACGGCGGCTTCTTCGAGGAGGGGAAGATCGAGCAGAAGTGGGACGCGGCACTGAACCGCGACGCGGTGTGGATGGGCAGCGTCAACGGGGGGATCGCCGTGCGGTTCAAGGGCGCGAACTACCGTCGCCCGCTCATCAACGCCTACTATGCCTGGCAGAAACTGCGTATGCCCGAAAGCTGGGCTTCCGGCGGAGGGGTGATGACGCTGGGGAAAACCAACGGGGTGGCGACCGTCCGGGCGGCGGGCTTCGACGCGCCTGTGGGGGCGGAGTGGAACTTCGACCTCTACATCACCCCGTTCCACAAGCTCGACATGAAGACGCATCTCGGCGACAAGTACTTCCACCTCGGCCAGCGGCGCTCCGAGCTCGACACCAAGAAGATACGCGAGATGGGCGCGACGGTGGTGAACCTCCACCACAACACGATCTGGAACCCGTACATCAACTATCCGTACAACGACGACAGCGGCCCGTACCTCAAGAAGGCGGTGAAGGACGCCCACGAGGCCGGGTTGCTCCTGAAGGTGTACTACACGACGCGCGAACTGACGCAGAACCTGCCGGAGTTCTTCGCGCTCAAGTCGCTCGACGGCGAGGCGTTGCTGAAACGTGATGCGTCCGTGCCGGGCTGGCCCTGCACCAACCGGGGCGGCCCGCACCCGTGGCTGCGCGAACACGTCGGCATGGACATTCTGCCCGCTTGGCGCGAGAATGTTCGCTTCCCACAGGCGTACCCGCCCCGTCTCGACCTCGCCGTGATCACGACGCCCGACACGCGCTGGGACAACTTCTACCTTGAGGGCTTGAACTACCTCGTGCGCGACTACGGCATCGACGGACTCTACATCGACGACACCGCGCTCACGGGCGAATCGATGCAGCGCGCGCGGCGCATCCTCGACCGCGACGGCAAGCGGCGGCTCGTGGACAACCACAGCTGGAACCACCACGACCGCCGCGCAGGGAGCGGCAACACGAACCTCGCGTTCATCGACCTCTATCCCTACTTCGACCTCCTCTGGCGCGGAGAGGGATTCTCCAACAACACGCCGCCGGACTTCTGGTTGATCGAGCGATCGGGCATCGCGTTCGGCATCGCGGGCGAGATGCTCGGACGGGGCAATCCGTTCAGGGGGCTGCTCTTCGGCATGACCGACCGTGCCGGCTGGGGCGGCGGCCCCGTCGGGCTGTGGAAGTTCTTTGACGAGGTGAAGCTCGGCGACGCGGAACTTTTGGGCTGGTGGGACGACGCCTGTCCCGTCCGCGTCACCGGTGAGGCCGATGTCAAGGCGAGTGTCTGGAAAGGCAAGACGCACACGGTGCTGGTGGTCGCCAATTTCGCGCGGCAACCCCGCACGGCGACATTCGCGTTCGATGCGGTGAAACTCGGATTCGACGGGACGAAGGTGGCGTGGTCTCTGCCGGGGATCGACCCATTCCAGAAGGCGGGGGGCGCACCGGACTTCACGAAGCCGGTTGAGGTCCCCGCCGAAGGCGGTTTTATCCTCGCGGTGTCAAAATGAGAATACGCATCGTTGCCCTTGCCGTTTTGGTGGCCGTGTCCGCCTTTGCGGACGCGGTGCTTCCGAAAGAACTCCTGAAACTCATGGAGTTGCAACTTCCCGCCGCGTTTTCGCCCTTGCCGGCGACGGTGAGTACGCGGATTTTCCCCTGTTATTCGGACACGCGCCTTTCGCTGGACCGGACGAAGGCGGTGACGTTCGGGGAGGAACCGTTCGCGATCACGGCGGTAAGCAAGGACGGGAAGGCGGTTGAAATGTCCGTGCCGAAAGCGAACCGGTCTACGAAGGAGAAAAATAAAACCAAGGGCAAGGATGGCGAAACGGTCGAAGAGCCGAAGGAATACGTCAAGCGCTGGTTCAAGGTGGACGATGTCTTCGGCAAGGTGAAATGGAAGGTGGAGGAATACGAGACGGGGTGCCAGCACCTTGCGTATTTCTTCTGCGGCAAACGGATTGTCGATATCGCGTGTATGATCGAAGAGGGGACGCGGTGTGATTCACTCGGGACGGTGACGATCGGCAGGGACACCTACAAGTTGCTGTACACGGTCTGTTCGCGCAAGGCGGCCGGGGAGGACACCGGCTACCAGATCGTCCTTGCCCGCGAGGCCCCGCCGGTGAAGACGCCGGCGGAATACAACAAGCGCGCGAATGAGCTGCTTGCGGAATACGCCTATCGGCAGGGGCGGGAATGGGGGAAGATGCATCCCGCGCTCTTGACGCATGAAGGCTGTTACGAATGTGCCGGCATGGCGTCGGATTTCGGCAAGTATATGTTCGGGACGGGACTCAAACGGGGGGAGGTGTTCACCAATCCTGCGGAGATCCAGTCCGGCGACACCATCCATACCGGGTCGCATTACTTTGCCGTCGTGTTCCGCAAAGGCGACCAGCTTTACACGATCGAAGGTAATATGAACAAAGTGGTATGGCAATCGCGGACCCGTTATTCCGTGAAGAACGGGGAACTGCACTGCGGTGGCAAAGAGTGCGGCTTTGACAAAGGTTGGCACCTTTGGAAAATGGACGGGAAATGACGGGGCCTATCGAGTCCGGTCGAGCGTAGGGCGCATCCACGAATCGTACAACCGGTAAAATAAACCACAAATCGACACAAAATCCGTTTGTTTTTAACCACAACTACACGTTCTACACGGCTAATCCTTTCGTTTCGGGAGGGTCGCGCCCCGTCGCGACCGATCCTCCGATTTGTGAAGACTTGCGTGGATTTGTGGTCTATATCTACTGGTGTGCGTGCCTCCCGGTTCGCCGGAATCGGCAAGGTTGTCCCCATTCCCTTTTACACCGCGTCAAATTTCAATTGACAGGGAAACGGGGAATTGGGCAGAATAAACCCGTCTTCGGACGGGAAACCGTGTGAACGGCGGAACGTCCCGGAGGCAGGACATCGTTCGGGAACGGATCGGGAGCGTCAAGCTACTTCGTGTGAGCCGACATCTCGATTATCCCCCGGACTTCGGATTTGCAAAACGCTGCAAAGCAGTCGTTCTGAGAAATGTGAGAGTTTCCTGATGGGCGATACCTTGCAGAGAAAGTGCGTAGCGCACTTCCTCTCTTCGTATTTCCATCAGGGCAATCTCACAGCCTCTCAGAAGATACGAAAGGGAGGTTTTCTTTTCGTTCCGATTGCGGAGCGGCCAAACAAAGGAGCGAAAAGATGGGCATGAAACGAATGATGATGGCTGCCGCGACGGCGGCAATTCTGGGGACGGGCTTTGTTCCGTCCGCATACGCGGCGGTGAGCGTGACGGGCGTGAAAGCCGTCCAGCGTTACCCGTGGAACGGCCTTGTGGACATCGACTATACCGTGGTGTGCGACGACGCAACTGCGGACGTGTACGTGTTTCCCGAAGGAACCGATGACGACACGGGCGCACGCCTCCAGATACGCACGCTTACGGGCGAGGGCGCGAACGGCGCGGTAAAGGCGGGCACGCACCGCATGACGTGGAACGCGGCAAACGATATGCCAAATTACCACACACCTAAATTCTCTGTGAAGATGACGGCGATCCGAGGGGGCGCCCCCTTCATCGTGATCGACCTCTCCCGTGGCGCGGACGCGTTTAATTATCCCGTCCGTTTCTCGACGATCGGACCCGACCTCACGAACGATATCTGCCGCACGACGGAATTGTGGTTGCGGATTATCTTGCCCGGTACGTTCACGATGGGTAGTCCCGAGACAGAACTGGGGCGGCAATCAAACGAGACACAGCACTCCGTGACCATCACCAAACCGTTCTACATGGGTTTGTTTGAGGTGACGCAGAAACAGTACACGCTTATCATGGGGTCAAATCCTTCAAGTTACAAGGGCGATACCCGTCCGGTGGAGCGCGTCTCGTACAATGGTTTGAGAGGTTCAAGCCTTGGTGCCAACTGGCCGTCTCACAATCAGGTCGATGCCGATTCCTTCTTTGGAAAATTGCGTGCAAGGACGGCGTTGACTTTTGACCTTCCAACAGAGGCGCAATGGGAGTACGCCTGTCGTGCCGGGACGACGGCGGCACTCAACAACGGTAAGGATTTGTCTGATCCCACTCAGTGCGCAGAGATGGCGGAAGTCGGACGGTATAGCAATAATCGATCAGACGGCAAGGGCGGGTATTCGCCACACACAAAGGTCGGCTCCTACGCACCGAACGCTTGGGGACTCTACGATATGCACGGTAACGTGTGGGAGTGGTGTCTTGATTGGTTTGGTAACTATGCGACAGAGGCGCAGACCGACCCCGCTGGCGCTGCCTCGGGTTCTTACCGTGTGCGACGCGGCGGTAGTTGGTGCAACGGCGCTCAGTACTGCCGTTCCGCGTACCGCAGCCGCAGCCTCCCGTCGAGCAGCTACATCAACTACGGCTTCCGCCTCTGTTGTTCCGCAGGGCTGCAATGATTCTCCGAATCCTCAAGCAAGCAGGGAAAGGCAAGCATGAAGCGAGCGGAGCAGAGCAAGGCA
>JAGAEL010000066.1 GCA_017613085.1 Kiritimatiellia bacterium
CAAGTTCGTGAAGGATCTGAAGAAGAGGTTCGGGCGTCCGCTGATCAACACCGAGTGGCTTGCGCGCATACGCGGCTGCGACGTGCAGGACTGCTATCCGTACTTCGCGCAGGAGAGGATCGGTTGCACGTGCTGGGGCTTTGTCGCGGGCAAGTACCAGACCTACGAGCCGTGGGAAGGCATGTGGAAGCAGGTCGAGAAGGGCTATCGCGGCTTCCAGATGACCAAGTGGTTCCACGATCTCTACCGTCCGTCGCTCCGGCCCTACGACCCGGAGGAGATTGACATCATCAAGCACGTCAACGCGCAGATGGATGCGGAGCTGAAGGGCGAGTCGCTGCGCGCGAAGATCGCGAAGAAGCGCAAAATCGAGCGGCAGGATATGTGGCACGGCTACCGCCGCACGCAGTTTGAATTCAACGGACGCAAGGCATGGGTCGTCGAGCCGTCCATCGCGCCGCGCAAGGATGCCGCCTGGATATGGAACATGCTCTGGCCCGATTACAATGTCGAGCGCATGCAGGCGGTGGAACTCCTGAAGCGTGGTTTCCACTATGCGTACATCGACCTCTTCGACACGCGCATGGACGAAGCGGGCGTCGCGGCGGCGGCGGAGTTCCAGTCGTTCCTCGTGAAGGAACTCGGCTTCGCGCCGAAGGCGAACCTGATCGGCATCAGCTGGGGCGGATTCATGGCGGCGCAGTACGCGGCGGCGAAACCGGCGAACGTGGCTAAGATCTACTTCGACAACGCGCTCTTGACGTTCGACGGCTACACGCCGCCCGCAAAGGTCGGGCTGGGACCGTGGGAGGACGCGACAAAGCGCGTCCCTCCCTGCTGGCGCGACGATCCGCGTATGCCTGTAAACTGCGCGGGCGGAATCGCGAAGGCGGGCATACGAGTCTTACTTGTTTACGGCACTTCCGACATCGCCGTGAAGCCTTCCGCAAACTCGAAGGCGTTTCTTGCGAAGTTCAAGGCAGCGGGCGGCAATGCCACGGTGCTGGAACATCCGGAATACGGACACCACCCGCACGGTGTCGAAAGTGGCGAGGCGAAGGTTGTGCTGGATTTCTTCCGCCCTGAAGAACGCCGTCTCTGAGTTGCACAATTGGGAAAGTTCTAATGGTACGTCAATCGAAATTGCCGAAGAGGCGTGGGGTTCTGCTCCGCAAACAGGTCATGTTCTGCGCTGCGTTTGTGGCGGGAATGTGCGAGGCGGCGGTGAATCCGTGCGACCTTGAGTTCAAGCTCATCGCGTCGCGCCGGTACATGCTCGACAACGAGCTTGTGATCAGCGAGCTCGTTCCGGGGGCGGTCGTGCGTCCGGGCGTGCAGCATCCGTTCATGCCGTACTGCACGTCCGCGCCGACGGCGAAATACGGGAATGGGGCGGTCGCGTTCTCCGCGCCGGCGGATGCGCCGGCGGAGGGAACGGTGTTCGTGGGGGCGTTCTATCCGGGCGTCCATTTCTCGCAGGACGTCGGCCGCCTTTCGCCGGGAGCGGCGGCGCTGATGGACATTGCATCCCGCGACGGGTCGATGCGCCTGCGCGTCCGCGCCGAGCCGGGGAAGCCGGTGGCGTTCTCCGAAACGCGCGCGGGGCTTGCGCTCGACGCAAGGCTCTTCAACGCGAAGCCCGTGCCGAAGCCCCCGTTCCGCCTTTCTGCCGTCGTCGCGGGGCCGACAGTCCTTCTGGCCATGCGCAAGGACGGCGACGTGCGCTTCCTCGGCGCGGCGACGCTGGACGAATCGCCGGAAAACGACATCCGGCGGCGGGACTTCGCCGGGACGCTGAAGTGCGCGGCCGGTTTCGCCCTGCCGCCCGGCGGAACGGGCGTCATGGAGCGCGCAAGCGTCTCGCTCACCGTCGGCGTGGGACAGGCGGATTTCCGGATCGTCACCGACGGGCCGGGATGCAGGCCGTATTTCGAGAACGGACGCATCTTCTGCACGTTCTCCGCCCGCGCGGGGCACAAGTACACCAAGTCCGTCGCGAGCATCGACCCCGCGACGTTCGACTTCCGCATGGAGGGCATACTCCTGACGAGCTACGGCGACGACGATCCGCTTCTCAGGAACGATGCCGTGAACCACCTCTTCCGCGATTCGGACGGGACGTGGAAGGCGGTCGGATGCGGCTGGTCTACCGCGAACAACAAGCTTGGCGAGCGGAAGGGCAACGGCCTTCTCGTGATGGAGAGCGTCAAGAACCCGCTGCACGGGATCACCGTGATGAAGGCGCGTCTGCTGAAGGTCGGCACGGGGATCAGCGAAGACCCGTATTTCACGTACGACGCGGCGACGAACAAATGGCGCCTTGCGACCTCGTCCTTTGTGAAAGGCAAGGGGCTGAGGGCGCACCTCTGGGAGTCGGACCGCTGGGACGGCCCCTACGTGAAGATCGCCGGACCCGGCGCGTACGACTCGACCGGCTGCCAGATCATGGACTTCGGCGGACGCAAGTTTGTGATGACGGCGAACGTCAAGCGTATGCGTCCCGTGTATGAATACCCGTCGCTTGCATACGTCGGCGAATGGAAGTGCGACTTCGAGCCGTACGACGCCGAATGTTCCAACGGGCGCATCTTCACGGCCTTTGCGGAAATGCCGGAGGGCTACCCGTACCGCTACGTCATGGTGACGATGGACCGGCAGAACATACCCGAAATGCCGAAGCCGAACTGGACATACGGCGGAATGTACTTCTACGGCGCGAACCCGTGAGTCGCCTCCGTCGTTTACGCCATTTGGACGAGGCGGGGTGGTTCTATGCGAAAGTCACGCTTGCACAGTTGAAGGACGCGACGAAGCGCGTCCCTCCCACATTCGTCGCTTGACCTCTTGTTTCCCTCTCTGGTATCATACAGGGGTTGTTTGTTTTAGGGAAAGGGAGTATGTCCATGAGGATGCAGTTGGAAAGGCGTTCGTTTTTGAAGGGTATGGCGTTGGCGGGGATCGGCGGTATGATCCGCCCCGGTTTCGCCCAAGGCGCGGTCGATGATTTGACGGAGCTTCGTTGCGAGCCGCTTGCAAAAGTCCGTGTCGGCGTGATCGGCGTCGGGATGCGCGGGCCCGGCGCCCTGCAAAAATACGCAAGGTTGCCGGGGGTGGAAGTCGTCGCCGTCTCCGATTTGATCGCGCGGCGCGCGGAACGTCAGCGCGACTGGCTGAAGAAGAAAGGATACCCGGAGCCGAAAGTGTATGCCGGGACGGAGGAGGCGTGGAAGGGACTCTGCGATTCTTCCGAGGTCGATCTGGTTCACATCACCACGCCCTGGAAGCTCCATGCGCCGATGTCGCTCTATGCGATGCGCGCGGGGAAACACGCCGTGAGCGAGGTGCCCTCCGCCGTGACGGAGGACGAGTGCTGGGATCTCGTCGAAACCTGCGCGAAGACCCGCCGCCACTGCATGATGCTTGAAAACTGCTGCTACGGCGAGAACGAGCTGTTCGCGCTCTCCCTCTGCCGCAACGGCGTCCTCGGTACGCTTTTCCACGGCGAGGCGGCTTATCTGCATGATTTGCGCAAGATGCAGTTCGACGAGGAGGACAAGGGCGGTTATCAGGGGAAGTGGCGTCTGAAGTTCAACCAGGAACACGACGGCAACCCGTATCCGACGCATGGTCTCGGCCCGGTCTGCCAGTACATGGACATCAATCGCGGCGACCGTTTCGATTACCTCTCCAGTATCAGTTCCGGCGAGTTCGGTCTCACCGATTACGCCCGCACGCGGTTCGGCAAGGACAGCCCCGAAGCGACGGCCAAGTATGCGCTGGGCGACATGAACACCACGGTTATCCGCACCGTGCGCGGCCGCACCATCATGGTCCAGCACGACACCTCCAATGCCCGCCCCTACAGCCGGATCAACCTGATCCAGGGCACCAAGGGTATCCTGTGCGATTACCCGCTGCGTGTCGCGCTCGAACCCAACGGCCATAGCTGGCTGAAGGACGACGCCCTCGCCGCCCTCAAGGAGAAGTACACCCATCCGCTCTGGAAGAAGAACGGCGAGGCGGCCAAACGCTCCGGCGGCCACGGCGGCATGGACTACCTGCTCCTGCTCCGTCTCTGCTATTGCCTGCAGAAGGGGCTTCCGCTCGACATCAGCGTGTACGACACCGCGCTCTGGAGTTCGCTCGTGGAATTGACCGAGAAGTCCGCCCGTAAACGCGGCGCTTCTATCGACGTGCCGGATTTCACGAAAGGGATCTGGAAGACGGCCAAGCCGCTCGGTCTCGTGGACGTCGGCTGATCGCGGAGGTTTGCTGTGAATCTCGAAGCGTTTTCGTTGGAAGGGAAGGTCGCGCTTGTCACCGGTGCGAAACGGGGGATCGGCGCGGGGATCGCCGTCGCGCTCGCAGAGGCGGGCGCGGAGGTGATCGGCGTGAGCGCGTCGCTTGAAACGAGCGGCAGCGAGACCGCCCGTCGCGTTGCGGATGTCGGCGGGACGTTCTCCGCCTACGCCTGCGACTTTGCCGACCGGTCCGCCGTCTATGCGTTCTTGGAGAAAGTCCAGGCGGAGCATCCCGTGATCGATATCCTGTTCAACAACGCGGGCACGATTCTCCGCAAGCCGGCGGCGGAACATCCGGATGAATTCTGGGACAAGGTGATCGACGTGAATCTGAACGCACCGTTCGTGATCACGCGCGAACTGGGGAAGAAGATGCTGGAACGCGGCTGGGGCAAGGTTATCTTCACCGCGTCCCTGTTGACTTTCCAGGGCGGGATCACCGTTCCCGGCTATGCCGCCAGCAAGGGCGGCGTAGGCCAGCTCTGCAAGGCGTTCGCCAACGAATGGGCGGGTAGGGGCGTGAATGTCAACGCGATCGCGCCCGGTTACATCGCCACGGACAACACCGCCGCCCTGCGCGCCGATGAGACGCGCAGCCGCCAGATTCTCGAACGGATCCCCGCCGGCCGCTGGGGGACGCCGCAGGACATGGCGGGAGCCGCCGTGTTCCTTGCCTCCCATGCCTCCGATTACGTGAACGGCGTCGTTCTGCCCGTGGACGGCGGTTGGCTCGCCCGCTAGTCCCCTCGAAGACCTCGGAAGAAGGGAACCCCATGTGTCGTATAACGTTCTTTTTCGCCGTGTCCGCTGTCGCTTCGGCTTTCGCGGCGCCGCGCCTTGATGTCGTCTATCCGCCCGCCGGATCCTCGCTCCCCGTCGGATCCCAGACCTACGTGATCGGCTCGGTCACGCCGGCGGATGCGCCGGTGACGTGCGACGGCAAGCCGGTGAAGGTTTACCGTACCGGCGGGTTCCTGTTTATGTATCCGTTGCGGGAAGCGGGGAAGGCGGTTCTCCGGTTTGAGTCGGGGGCGACGCGGCTGGACCATTCCTTTCTCGTCAAATCGGAACCCCGGCCGCGTCCAAACCGTATCACGCCGGTCTCCCCGCTTCATGCGGTCGGTATCCTGCCGGGGGAATCCTTCCTCCTTGCCTGCGACGCGCCCGCCGGACGCAAGGTTTTCGCCATGGTCGGGGAACGCACGATCGCGCTCGCCCCTTCCGCGACGAAGCCCGGACGCTACGAGGCATCCATCCAGTTCAAGGACGGAGCGGAATGCGTGCCCGTGCTGTTCTGGTCGGACGGTCTGCCGGACGCGCCGGGCGGGACGATCACCGCGCGCGCCTCCTGGCCGGTCTACACGGTCAAAGGCAAATTGTTCGAGACGCGCACCCGTTCGCTTCCCAACGACGGCGATACCGTCGGATTCCCCAAGCCCGGATTCACGTTCCGCTCAAACGGGTTTGACGGGGAGAACGTCCGCGCCCGTTTCGGGAACGCGAACCAGTACATCCTGCGTTCTGCGTTGACATCCGCTAAAAAGGGCGCGAAGGTGTCGAACGTCCTGCCGGATCTCGGCGCGGCCTACCCGGCGCGCCCCGCTCCGGGTAAGCGACCACGCGATCTGCTGATCGTTGTCGATCCGGGGCACGGCGGCCAGGACACGGGGGCGTTCGGCCCGCGACGCAAAACCGAGAAAGAGGCGAACCTATCCCAGGCGAAACTCGTCGCCCAGGCGTTGCGTGCGGAAGGGTTCAAGGTGTGCATGACCCGCACGAAGGACGAGTTTGTCGGGCTTTACGAACGGGCTAAGCTCGCCTACGACAAACGGGCCGCCGCGTTCGTCTCTATTCACCACAATGCGACCGCGTTCAGTTCAGACCCCTCGAAGGCGCGGTCTGTGGCGACATTCGCGTGGAACGAGCGGGGACGTGTCCTTGCAGGGTACATCCAGAAACAGATCGGTCCCGTGGCGGCGATTCCCGACCGGGGTGTGCAGGAGAAAAGCCTCGCGGTCTGCCGCAATCCGGCGGTCCCTTCCTGTCTGCTCGAATTCGATTTCATCAACTGCCCCGAAGGGGAAGAGGCGATTTTCAACGAGGCCCGTCAAAAACGTTTCGCGGCCGCCGTCGCCGCCGGTGTAAAAGCATGGGCCTGCCGTTTAACGATTGGAGGAAAATGATGGAACGGTATTTCAACATCGCGGGACCGTGCTTCCCCGACGAGCATTACATGCTCCCGGCACTTGACCGATTGCCCGAAATTCGTAGGCTCGTCAGGCGCGGGCAGTATTTCGTCATACATGCTCCGCGCCAGACGGGCAAGACGACCGCGCTCAAGGCGCTTGCGCGGGAAATCAACGAGAAGGGCGACATGTTCGCCATCTACTGTACGCTGGAGTCGTTGCAGAATGTGAAGGACGTGCAGCTTGCGAACAAGGTGATGAGGGAAATCATCGTCAACAATGCCAGACGGACTCTTTCTTTCCCCCGTGAAGCGAAACTGCCTCCCGCGCCTGTCGATGCCGGACAGATCCTGCTTGCGGTTCGCACCGTGCTGACGGACATCTGCGAAATCGTGTCCAAGCCCGTTGTCGTGTTCTTCGACGAGGCGGACTGCCTTGTCGGCGATGTCCTGATATCCTTCCTGCGCCAGCTGCGCGACGGGTACGTCAACCGCAAGGATATTCCTTTCCCTGCATCCATCGCCCTCGTCGGGATGCTGGACGTGCGCGACTACAAGGCGCAGATCCGCCCTGACGGCGAATCGCTCGGACAGATCAGCCCGTTCAACATCATCTCAACGGATGTGCTGATCCGAAACTTCACCGGAGACGAGGTACGCGCGCTCTACGCGCAGCATACGGCGGAGACAGGTCAGGTTTTCGAGCCGGACGCGGTCGACGCCGTGATTCGTTTCACCTGCGGGCAGCCGTGGCTCGTGAACGCGATCGCCCGCGAGTGCGTCGAAGAAATCCACGGTTTCCGCTATGGCGAACCCGTCACCGCCGCCGACGTCGAGACGGCGAAGGAGACGATCATCCGCCGCCGCGATACGCATGTGGATTCGCTCATGGAGCGGTTGCGCGAGCCGCGCGTCCGGCGCATCATGGAACCCATTATTTTGGGCGAACAACTCGACGGCACGTCCGTGAACGGGGAAGACTACCGTTTTGTCCAGGACCTCGGCCTTCTGCGCGAGGTGAATGGAGTACTTGTCCCTGCGAACCAGATGTATTCGGAGATCATCGGGCGTTACCTTTCGCGCGACGAACAGACGAGGATGATGCAGTCCGTCCCGCATACGCCGTGGGCGACGCCCGACGGGCTCGACATGCCGGGACTCATGTCGGCGTTCCAGGCCTTCTGGCGCGAGAACAGCGGGGCCGACCGCCGGGCATACGAGTATGGCGAGGCGACGCCGCACCTCGTTCTGATGGCCTTCCTGCAGCGCGTCATCAACGGCGGGGGGCGCATCGAGCGCGAAATGGCGCTTGGATCGAAGCGTCTCGACCTGTGCGTGGAGTATCGCGGCCGCCGCTACGCCGTGGAGGTGAAGACGGCGAAGAACTTCGCGGGCGGGAAATCCTACGCCCAGCTCGCGGGGTATCTGGAGACCCTGGGGCTTTCCGAGGGCTGGATGGCGGTGTTCGACACCGGAGGGGAGAAGCCGTGGGACGAAAAACTCTACACCCGCGACGAGGTTTTCAACGGCAAGACGCTCCACATCGTGGGGCTGTGATGGATTAGGCAAGACGCGGATTAAAAGGTAATGGAAGTTCTCGTGTTCGCCACTAATCACGGCTCTCTAAATCGTTGAGGGTTTCGAGGAAAATCGCGCCCAGTTTGTCCGGCCAGTCGGTTCCGCTTCGCAGTAGGACAACGGTGATGCCTGTTTCCACATCCGTTCCGACGAAAGAGGCGTACCCGTAGAACATTCCCCAGCGGTACAACATCCGGTGCCCTTTCGGCGTGATGTTGAGGACGTGGTTGAAATGCAGATTCCCGTCCTGTTTTTCGTGGATTTGCTGGCGGAATTGTTGCAGCATCTGTTTCTCCAATAGAAAATGGCGGATGAAGCAGAGGAGGTCGCGGGCGGTCGAATAGAGTCCGCCCGTGGCACGAAGCCCGTCCCCTAGCTGGTGGACGGGAACACGATGCCCGCGCCGGACTAGTTTCGGCACGTCGCCCGCAGTCGGCGCGGCGAGACGGTCGCGTTGCGTCCCTTGCGGTACGAATGTCGTATCTTTCATGCCGAACGGTTGCGTTACGTAGCGTTTGACGAGGGAAGGAATGTCTTCCCCTGTCGCGTTTTCAAGTAAGATGCCCAACAGTCCGAACCCGATGTTGCTGTATTCCGGTTTCGCCCGTTTGACGGCCCTGACACAGCGCGTCCCCCGCAACGTCCGGTACAGCCCGGCACGGGAACTCGCGTCCTTGTAAATATCCCCGCCGAAAAACCAGCAGTCCAGGATCTCCGGAACGTCAAGGAATCCCAGCGATTCCCTTGGAAGGCCGGAACGGTGGTAGAGAAGATCGCGGAGGGTGACGCGCCGGTAGATTTCGGGAAGCGGTTCTTCCGCATACGTCAAGACGGAGGCGTCCAGATCGACACGTCCTGCTTTCGCCGCTTCAAGCGCGGCGATGGCGACAATGTTTTTGGTGATGGAGGCGATGGCGAAAAGCGTGTCTTCGCCTAACGGGATGGTGGCGTTTTCAGGATCGGCCCGGCCGGCGTGGACGACTACTTCGCGCCCGTCGGGGAAAAGCGCCCCGGCGACGATACAGGTATTCCCGCTTCGGCGGATGTAGTCGTCGGCCAGCTGTTGCAGGACCGATTTTGCGTCGCGCGGGGCGTTTGACGGGCGGACGGGGAGGGGATTCCGGCATCCGGTGAAGAGGAAGGCAAGGCTGTACGCGGAAAGGAGGAGCAACTTCTTCATTCGTCGTCCCCCTGCAGTAGAAGCGCGGCGTTGATCCCGCCGAACCCCGAGTTTGTGGTGAGCGCCAAACCGTTTGACGCGATGGGCGTGTTTCGGAGTGTCACGCCCGCGTCCGGGAGTTCCGGTGTCGTGCAACCGACCGTCGCCGGGGCGGTTCCCTGTTTCAAGGCGTGGAGCGCGAGCCAGGCTTCGACAAGCCCCGAGGCTCCGAGCGTATGGCCGATTGCGCCTTTCACCGACCAGAGGGGAACGGGCGGGGCGAAACAGGCTTTAGCGGCCTTCATTTCCATGGCATCGTTGTACAGCGTCCCCGTGCCGTGTGCGCAATAGGCGACAACGGGGCGCGTCACGCCACGTACCGTCGCCTGTTCGCGGGCGGCTTGAATCGAGGCGATCAACCCGCGCGCCTCGCGGTGCGGGGCGGTGAGGTGGTGCGCGTCGTTCCGCTGTCCCCAGCCGACGAGGTAGCCAAGCGGGGTACGCCCTTCGTCACGTGCGCGCGACTCCTTCATCAACAGTATCCATCCTGCCGCCTCGCCGAGATTCAATCCCGCGCGCGAGGCATCGAACGGTCGGGATTGCTCCGTGTCGAGCGCTCCCAGCGAAGCGAACCCGGAATAGACGAACTCCGAAAGGGCGTCTGCCGCGACGATGCGGACGGCCGTCTCGCGTCCTGTCGCAAGTAGATCTGCGGCCAAGCAGAGTGCGGCGGAGGAGGAGGCGCACGCGGCGGAGAAGACGTCGACACCGGGCAGGTTGAAGCCGGGACGGTTGGGGGCGTCCGTTGAAGGCGCGTTGCCGAGTGTGGAGGCGAGGAGAAGACGGATACCCGTTTCAGGGACGAGGAGGTTCGGGGCGAGGGCATCGAGAAGCGCGTCGAAGCGCGTCTCCGTTTCGCTGATTCCGGGGACGCGGCCGAGCCATCCGGCATCGGTCGCGCCGACAAGGGCATCGTCGTGCGAAAGGGCGCGGCGACCTTTGAGAAGGCCGTCAAAACAACGGGCGACGCCTCGTCCGAACGAGGTCAAGATGTCGCCGTCGACAATCGCGATCCGCTCTAAACTTGCAGACACGCGAATCCTCCTTCCCGCCATTTCGCACGGAACGATTCGACCAAGGGGGGAGGCGCGAGGAAAACCTGATTCGAGGAGGCTTCGACGAAGACGTTTACCGCCCATGCGACCGCGTGGAGGCCCGCTTCCGAACGGATGGCGAATTCGTATTGAAGCTTGGCCGCCTCCGTCCAGACGAGCGTCGCCGTGACCTCGGCTTCCATGTCCAGCAAGATCGGACGGATGTAGTTGACGCTCAGCTGGGCGACGGGGTTGAGTACACCTGCGGCGGAGAGAGCCGTGTGGGAGAGCCCCGCCGCCTGGTTCAAGGCGTCGCCCGCAGCCTCCATGTAAAGCGGATAACGTCCGAACCAGACGTACCCCATCGGATCGACATCGCTATAGGCAGCCTTCCGCCGGACGGTGAAACGGAGCGGCGCGGGGTCGCCTTCGCGTCTCGGAAAATGTTCAAGCTTGTGGCGCTGCATCGCAACCTTCCTCTTCTTGGTCAAACGTGAACTGTACATCGGCCGCCGTCGCGTCCCCCGATGTCAGCAAAGCGCGGCACTTCCATCCGCCTCCAGGAACGGGCGTTTTCGAAACGCGCGCCGTGAACGGGACTCCCGGTTCAATCGGGGCGAGAAAACGCGACCGGGTGACGGTGCGCAGATACGGACGGGATGAGCGTCCGCGTCCGGCAATCGCGAGGCAGAGCCGGACGATACAAAACGCCGGGAGGATGGGACGTCCGGGGAAATGCCCTTCAAAAGCGGAGAAATCCGCCGGAACGCAACACGCCGCGACCACCTCGCCGGGTGTCTCCGCGATGACGGAAAAACATTCCTCCAGTTGTTCCCCGATTGTCGGTGACGCAATGCCGCTTGAACTTCCCATGTCCGGTTTTCTAGGTGTCTTAGATTCCTTGACGGGGTAGATATCCGTCGCCCGGAATCTCTTCCCCGTTCCCGCGTTTGGTGTACTGGTTCCGCTCGAAGCCCTCGCCGTCGGTGAGGTCGGTCTCGCGTAATTTTCCACGGAAAGCGCCAAGGTCTGCGTATGCTTTCGTCTCCATCCATTCGGTGAGTGTCGCCAGGATTCCGGAGATGAGCGCCTTGTGGTCTTGGTTCTGATAGAGTGCGGAACAGATATACCCGACATTCGCGCCGACGAGCAGCGATTTGATCAGTTCGCGTCCCGAATGGATGCCGCCGCTGACCGCGAGGTCTGTCCGCAGGATGTTGCGCAGCACGGCCGTCCAACGCAATTGCAGGGGCAATGCGTCGGGTGTCGTGAAGTCCGGCCTGTAGAAGAATCTCTGCCGGTCGATATCGATGTCCGTCTGGAGAAAACGGTTGAAAAGGACGAGTCCCTTTACCCCTGCCTGCTGAAGGGCGAACGCGAACGGGATCAGGGCGGTGTAGTAGGGGCTGAGTTTCACCGCGACCGGGATCTTCACGGACTCCGCCACCGTACGGACGGTATCGAGATCCCGCTCCTCCACGTTCGCGGATTTTTCCGTCGCGTCCAGCGGCATCCGGTAGAGGTTCAGTTCAAGCGCGTCCGCGCCCGCCTGTTCGATTTTCTGCGCGTAGGAAACCCACTGCGTTTTCTTCAGGCAGTTGCAGCTTGCGATGAGAGGGATGCGGACGCGCTTCTTGATGGCGGCGAGTCGGTTGAGGTACGCCTCCGGTCCGAGCAGCGCGGGCAGATCCGCCCGCAGGTACTCCATCGCGAACGCGGTTTCCGTGTAGGCGAGTTCGCTGTACATTCCCGACACGCCGGCCGTGATCTCCTCTTCAAACATCGACCGCAACACGACCGCTCCGATCCCGGCATCCTCCAGCTTGAGGATGGAGTCGTCGTGTTCGGTCAGCGTGCAGGATGCCGCCACGAGCGGGTTCTTCAGTTTCAGTCCGAGATACGTTGTCCCGATGTCCGCCATACCGTCCCTCCTACAGGTTACATTCGGTTTCGCTACGGTCTTCCAAGTGCTTGCGGCGCACGACGCCTTTCTCGACATCGTCCGGACCGATGAAGATCGCGTCTGCCGCATTGCCCGCGCCGGCGCGCGCGAAGAACTGCTTCGGCTTCGCCTTGTGGAGCATCAGGTCTACATCGTCGCCCTCGGCGCGGAGACGCGCGGCGAGGCGCATCGCGGCCTCGCGCTGTTCCGGGAACATATACCCGATCAACACGCCGCCTTTCGTCGAAGTGACCTCTTCACCGAGAAGGTCTTTCAGAACTTCGCCGACCACGACGTCGCCGAACCCCAGCCCGACGGCGGGCGTCGGCTTCCCTCCGATGGTCGTGAGCAGGTTGTCGTAACGGCCTCCCCCGAAAATCGCGCGGAACTTGCCCGCCGTGTCGAACGCCTCGAAAACGATGCCGGTGTAGTAGGCGAGCCCCCGGATGACGCCGATGTCGAACACCAGCGCGTCCTGGATCCCGTAGACGGCGGCGAGCGCGAAGAGTTCGCGCAGACGCGCCACGGCGGGAGAATCCGCTCCGGCGAGCCCGGCCGCCTGGTCGAGCGACTGGACGGCGAGGAGTTCGAACGTTTTGGCGACCGCGGTGTCGTCAAGCCCTTCCTCTTTCAGGAGCGCGGCGATTTCTTCGTCGGGGATCTTGCCCCGCTTGTCGAGCGCGAGGAAGACGGCCGCGTGCTGCGCGGCGGGGATGCCCGACTTTTCCAGCAGCTCGGAGAGCAGCGCGCGGTTGTTGACGCGGATCCGGTAGGCGCCGTCGGGCATTCCCATCAGGCGGAGCGCTTCGACGGCGGCGGCCATGACTTCGATTTCGGCGGAACAGCTTTCCTCTCCGACGATGTCCATGTTCCACTGGTAATGCTCGCGTTTCCGGCCGCGCGTCATGCGCTCGTAGCGGAAACACTGCGCGACCGCCGTCCACTTCACGGGGAAGTTGAGGCTTCCTTGTCTGGCCGCGATCATCCTGGCCAGCGTCGGCGTCATCTCCGGGCGCAAGGCGAGCCGCCGTCCAGACTTGTCTTCGAAGCAGTAGATTTGGGCGGAGACTTCTTCTCCGCTCTTCCGTTCGAGCAAGTCGAGGCTTTCGACGACGCAGGCGTCGTACGGCTGGAACCCGTGGCGGCGCGCCGCCGTGCGCCAGGCGTTGAAAATCCGCTCGCGCAACACCATGTCTTCCGGATAAAAGTCCCGCATCCCGCGGGGCGGTTCAAAGGAAATTTCCGCCATCTTCTCACTTCTCCTTGCCGCAGATGCAGCGCATGATCCTGCCCGGCTTGAATCGGATCGTCTCGCAACTGGGGATCTTGACCTCGCCCGCCGGATTTTTCGGGTTGCGCCCGATGCGGGGTTTCCGTTTGATGCGGCGGAAGACGCCGAAATCGCGGAATTCGACGCGGTATCCATCGGCCAGAGCCGCGCAGATCCCGTCCAATACCTGCTGGACAAGCTCACCCGCCGCAAGCTGCGGCAGGCCGGTTTCCTCGGCGATTTTTATGACCAGATCTTTTTTCGTGTAGGTCTTCGAGGTTTCGGCCGTACCGTTTGTCTGACGTGTCTTCATGATGGTTCCTCGTGTTAGGGCAGGAGTTTCTGGCGAAGTCCGGCGAGCGTCGCCTCGATTGCGGCGACGGCCGATTCGACCGGTTCGATCTTTGTTTCGCCGGACGTCCGCTCTTTGATTTCCACGCCGCCTTTCGCGAGTCCTTTCGTGCCCACGACGACACGCAGCGGGAAACCGATCAAGTCCGCGTCCTTGAACTTCACGCCAGGACGTTCCTCGCGGTCGTCCAGCACCGTGTCGATGCCGCGCGCCTCCAGTTCCTGTTCCAGCTTGACGGCGACTTCCGTGGCCGCAGGATCTTTCGGGTCGAGCAGCAGCAACGCGACCTGCGCGGGGGCGACGGAGACCGGCCAGATGATGCCGTTCGCATCGTGGCTCTGTTCGATGACCGCCTGGAGCGTACGGGTGACGCCGATGCCGTAGCATCCCATCACCATCAGTTGAGCCTCGCCCTTCTCGTCCAGGTACTTCGCGCCGAACGCCTCGGTGTACTTCGTGCCGAGTTTGAAGACGTGGCCGACTTCGATGCCGCGCTTGATCGCAATCGGCGTACCGCAGTGCGGGCAGAGGTCGTGGCTGCAGACCGTGACGACATCCAGGAACGCCTCCACCTTCGCATCGCGTGCCAGATCGACGTGCAACAAGTGCGTATCCGCCTTGTTCGCCCCGGCGATCCGGTCGGACGCGCCTTGGAGCGACTGGTCGGCGTAGAGCGGCACGGGGACGGCGAGCCCGACGGGGCCGGCGAACCCGACCGGCGCGCCTGTCACCTTCACGACTGTCGCGTCGTCGGCAAGCTCCACCTTCTTGGCGTTGAGGATGCGGCGAAGTTTCGGCTCGTTGACATCGCGGTCTCCCGGCACCATGACGGCGACCGGCTTGCCGTCCACGAGGTAGACGAGCGTCTTGATAAGCTGCTTCGGTTTGCATTTCAGGAAGCGCACTAGGTCGTCGATCGTATGGACGCCGGGCGTCGCGGTTTCTTCGACGGCGGGACATTCCGCGACCGGTTCCGGTTCGGCGACCTTGCGTTCGGCGCGTTCGAGATTGGCGGCGTATCCGCAAGCGGGGCAGGAGGCGATCCCGTCTTCCCCCGAATCGGCCAGCACCATGAACTCGTGCGACCACTTGCCGCCGATGTCGCCGGTGTCGGCTTCAACGGGGTAGGCGGCGAGCCCGCAACGCTTGAAGATGCGCTTGTAGGCTTCGTACATGGCGAGGTATGACTTGTCTGCGGCATCGAACGAGACGTCGAAACTGTAGGCGTCCTTCATAATGAACTCCTTGGCGCGCATCAAACCGAAACGCGGGCGGATTTCATCGCGGAACTTCGTCTGGATCTGGTAGACGGTACAGGGAAGCTGGCGGTAGGAATTGATCTCGGAGGAGATCAGTTCGGTGACGACCTCTTCGTGCGTCGGACCGAGCGCCATCAAACGTCCCTGCCTGTCCTTTAGGCGGAACATCCCCGGACCCATCGTGGCGAGGCGTCCGGAACGTTCCCAGAGTTCGCTGGGCTGGAGCGCGGGCATCAGGATTTCACGGGCGCCGGCGCGATTCATCTCCTCGCGGATGATCCCCATGACCTTTTGCAAGGCGCGGTTCCCAAGCGGCATGAACGTGTAGAGTCCGCCCGAAAGCTTGCGGACAAGTCCGGAACGGACGAGAAGCTTGTGACTGTCGATCTCGGCATCCTGCGGGTTGTCCCGCAACGTGGTGATCAGCAACTGCGACCAACGCATAATTCATTACCTCCTAACGTCTTACGAAAACGAACGCCCTCTATTTCACACTTTTCAAGTCAAAATCGCAAGCTAAAAGTGCCTATAACTTTATTGAAATTCC
>JAGAEL010000067.1 GCA_017613085.1 Kiritimatiellia bacterium
ACCTTCGACCTTGCACCCCTTGGGCAGCAGCACCGAGAACGCGCCTTCGTTGTTTTCGTAGGTGAGAGCCATGTCGCACGAGGCGGAGCCGGTCGTGTAACAGCCGCTCGCGGCCGGCGCGTTCGGGGAGGCCGCGCGCGCGGGCGAAAGGCCCTTGATCGTGACCTTGCCCTTGCCGCCGCCGATCGACTGCTGGGGGACGGGGGCGAGATAGCAGACGGGCGGGAGCAGCGCGGCGCCGTTGGTCACGGTGACCGAGTCAACAACCAGTTCGTCGATGGCCGCCTGCTGCGCCATCACGAGATTCTCCGCGTAGAACACGTCGACGGCCTTCGTCCGCGCGGCGCGCGCGGCGCGGACACCCGTGGTGAGCGTCTGGCGCGGCGTGATCTCGCCGGCACCGGGGGGCGTGAGACCGACTTGGACCGCGCCCTTCGCGGCGGCGACCGCATCGACGAGCGCCGTGTGAGCCGCGCCCTGCACCGCCGCGCCGTTGTCGTCCTTGAGCTCCGCGTAGAAGACGCCGTCCTTGTCCACCGCCACGATGACCGACCGGCCCCAGAGCACGGTTGCCGGGTCTTCGCTGTCGTAGAGCTTGAAGGTGAGCGCAAGGTTCTCGCCTTCACTGGAGAACCCGCCCGTGCGCGAAAGCTGTCCCCGGTAGGTGAGCATCTCCGGCACGGCGGCCTGCGCCGTCGCGGCGATGATAGCCGCCGTCATTGCAAAGAGAAATGATTTCTTCATGTTTCGATTCCTTTTTCCGATTGCTGTCGATTGCATTCGATTGCCGCCGATTGCGGTTTTCAACTATTCGATCTCCCCGACTTCGGCGATGCGCTTCAGGTAGAAGACGCCGATCGAGTTGATCTGTCCGGTGGAGAGGAGTCCGCCGACGGACCAGGTCGCGTAGCCTGCCGTGGTCTCGTCGGGATTGTGCTCGAAATCGACATCCTCGTTCGGGTCGTTATACTTGTGCCACGACAGCAGAAGCCCGTTGCCAATGCTCCAGAGCTCGGGCTTCACGGGGTTCGCGTAGTTCGCGAGGTCGTCGCCGGAGACGACCTCGGCGGAATAGTCCGCCGTCAGGCCGTCGTGGTCCGGATGCCAGGCATGGCGGAACGGGTTGTCGCTCGCATTGGCGTCGACAGTCCACTCGAACTGGAGTCGCTCGCCGAAATTCGTGTGGGACGAGGCCTCGACAATCGGAGTATCGACGCTCATCATCACCGTCGAAAGGCGACGCGGGTTGTCACACACCTCCCTCGCCGGGGAAAGATCCCTGAAGAGGCGCATCTTCTTGTTCGAATCGACGCCGACCGCGACGCGCTGGAGAAGCCGCGCCGTGCCGTCCTCGGCGACATGGACGAGGATGTTCATCTTGAGCGTCCCGGCCGCCGCGGACGGCATCTGGTTCGTGAGCGACGAGACCGCCTCCATCTGGATGAAGCCCGCCCAAAGCCCAACCGGGAACGCCGCCTCGTCCGCCGACTTCTCGTCGATCGTCACGGGAATCCGCACGCGCATCTGCGTTCCGCCCAGGTCCTCGATCTGCATCACGGCGGCGTAGGTGTCGCCCGCCGTCATCTCCGAACGTTCGATGGCGAACTTCTGCGTGCCGAGGGCGTCCGCCGCAAGCGAGACCTCCCAGGAGGTGTTTTCCGTCACGTCAGTCCACGATTCGTCGCCGTGCTCGTCCTTCACCGCGCGCTTCAGGAAGAACGGGAAATGCTCCTGTTCGTCCGCCGAAGCGACGAGTGTCACGCGGAGGGCGTGGTTCGTCGTTCCGAAGTTCTTGAGCGTTACGCTCGCGAAGTCGCCGGAGCCGAAGGCGACGGACGATGCGCCGGAGAATCCGATCACGCCCGGCCAGTCGGCGTCCTTCGTCGCCGGAAGGGCGTAAGCCTTGCCTCCCTGCACTTTCGACTTGGCGCCTATCGTCATCGGAAGGAATGACGGCGCAGCCGTCTTGGTCCCGCCGATCTGGTAGGCGGCTCCCGACGCGGAGCCAAAGGGGCCCTCGCCGAAATACGCCTTTGCGGTCACGGAGACATCCGCCCTCGCGGAGACGCCCACGAGATTCATGAAACCGGCGTCGCCCGACGTGGCGCGCCACGTCTGCTGCGGCGAGGCGGGAACGCCGAGGAACGTCTTCGACCAGGCGTTGGTTGCATAGATCATATAGACGTTGCCGCCCACGAGCGCGGTCATCGTCGAGGCCTCCTCGTCGCCGGGGACCCACACGTGGTAGGAGAGCGGCTTCTGGGCGATCTCCGTCCCGTCGTCCGCGAGCTGGCGCGTGGAGGAGTAGGCATCCGAATGGTACGACGCGACACGCGCGACGGGAGCGCCAGCGAAGAATTCTTCGCACACGGGGTTTGTCGGCGTCGATTCAAGGTAGATCGCATTCCACCCCTTCGCAATCGTCATCGTCTCGGAGATGTGCGCGGCGCTCGCCACTACCGGCAACAGCAAGGCGGAAAGGCCACATATCAGGCAGAAGATTGAAAAAGATTTGCTTTTCATCGATTGTTCCTTTCTAGGCTTCGAGTTTTCTAGAATTCTAGCGTTCTAAGATTCTAGATCTCTACGATTCCTTCTACTTCGCCTCCACCTTGAAGAACTGGCTGGTCGCGCCTTCCGCAGGCACGACGTAGATGGTCGCAATGCCCACGTCCTCCTCGTCTGCGGACGGCATCACCTGCTCATGTTCGGCGTCCGTCGCGGATTTCTTGACGGGCTGTGTCGCCCATTGTGGATTCGTGAGCGAGCGCGTGGTGGCGACGCCATAGACATGGCCGCCGACATACTCGAAGCTGATCGCATGGGTGGCGGATTGAGGCGTGGAGTAGGCGGTAATCGCGAGCTTGTCCGTCTCGTCGAAGGGATTCGTGCCCGCGCAGTATTCGGCGTAGTTCGACGCGCCGTCACCATCGTAGTCGGCAAAGGGATCGTAGTCGCCCTCGATCTCGTACGCCTCCATCCACGCGGCGATCGTATCGACGTATTCCACGGGGACGCTCACCGTCCCCTGCCCGTCCTTTGAATAGCCCTTCATGTTGACGAACGCGAGGAAAACATTCGACACAGCATTCGCGTCGCCCACGGCGAGCGGAGTGGCCGCGAAGGAAAGCCCCGAATCCTGCACGAGCACGCAGTTGAGCGTGTCGCCGACGGCGGCTGTGGAATCGGTGGCCGTCGTGGAGAGCGGAATCTGCAGCAGGAAGTTGTAGCCGTCCGCCGAGGGGTCTGCCACTTTCGTGGAGGCGATGACCGTTCCGTTCGTCGCGACGGCCTGGATGGTCACGGCAGCGGACGAGGTCAGCACCTTGTTCTGCCAGTCCTTCAGCGTCCCCTTGATGAGGTGCGTCCCGACCGGAAAGTTCGCGGCCACGGCGACATTCATTGCCGCAAGCGGCAGCAGAAGCAGCGCCGCAAGTTTGCTTGTCTTCTTCATCATTTGTTTAGAACCTCCTTGGTGGGTAGTTGAACACAAAAAGGGTATACGGCGCGACGATGCCATCGCGTCAATGGTTTACGGGATGCCGTTCGCGCTACAGCGCGATGCCCGATAATTATTTTTCGGGCGGGGCAAAAAGTAACCATACCGACGACCTTTAGGCCGTCAGCATAGAACTTCACCATCATGTTTGATTCTAATGTACTCATAAATAACGAGCGTATTGTATCATATCTATGGAGAAATACAAGTAGGATTTTTCATGGGGAGGGACGCGGAAGGTCGCGCGGACGCTCGCAGGGATGGCCGACAGGACGAACGCCCCCTGCGTGGGGGCCGACACGGCGGGGGGACAGGGGGAAGAACGGGGGCGAGGCGGGCTCGAGGCAGCTCAGGGTGCCGAGCTTCTGCGAGTACGAGCGCGTCACGGGGAAGGGCGTCCCCGTCCCCATCGGGGGCTCGTTCTCCTACGCCGTCACGGACGGGGACGTCGCGAGGCGCTGCAAGCAGGCGGGGATGCACTGGCGCATCCACAACGCCGCCAAGATCGCCGCCCTCATCGCAAAGTACCGCAGCGAGGCGTGGAAACCAGGCAACTCTTCAACAAATTAAAATCCCACCCTTTTTGTGGAAGATATGATTTCCCGCGTTTTCCGCCGCAAAATTTGGTCGGAGTGGAGGGATTTGAACCCACGACATCCAGCTCCCAAAGCTGGCGCACTACCAGGCTGTGCAACACTCCGCAAGAACGTATGGGAAACGGCTTCGCCGGTTTCGCACATAAAAGTGGGGATATTTTGTCCGTTTTTAGGGGTTTTGTCAAGGTATTCCGAAAAACGTTCGTAGACGCGGGCGTATCCGCGACATTTCTGGGATTTTGACTGCGGGCTTGTCTTGGCGGCGCGGGTGGTGTATACTGAAGGCCTCTTTTCACGGGGGAATGTCATGGCGGCAGAAGTTTTACGGTTGGGTGTTTTGGGTTCCGGCGCGGGCAGCAACATGCAGTCTATCCTGGATGCGATTGACGCGGGAATGTTGCGGGCGGAAATCAAAGTGGTTCTGGCGGATGTCAAGGACGCGAAAATCCTTGACCGCGCACGTGTGCGGAATATTCCCTGCCAGTGGCTGGACTGCGCCCCGTACAAGACCAAGCTGGACGGGGAGGCGGAACAGCGGTGCATCCAGATTTTGCGGGAACACGGTTGCGATACCGTTGTCCTCGCAGGATTTATGCGTATCGTCAAACCGCCCCTGCTTGCCGCGTTCCCGAACCGGGTGCTGAACATCCACCCGGCGCTTCTTCCCTCCTTCCCCGGCCTTCACGGCTGGACACAGGCCCTCGAATACGGGGCGAAGGTCGCCGGCTGTACCGTTCATTTCGTTGACGCGGGCACCGACACGGGGCCGATTATCATCCAGCACGCCGTCCCCGTACTGGATGACGACACGCCGGAAACCCTCCACGCCCGTATTCAGGTGGAGGAACACAAAGCCTACCCGGAAGCCCTCCGCCTTCTTTCGGAAGGGCGCCTGAGTTTTCGCGGGCGGCGCGTCTACATCCAATAATGCCGGGCAAGGATACCCGGCAACGGGACAAGAGCCGTACAGGAAACGAATGTCACTCGCCCCGGACGGGCAGGCTGGTTCCGTTGATAATGGCGGCGCCGTAGGCGTTCCCGTTCACGACGGCGCCCTGGACGTTGGCCTTGACTTTTTTCAGCTTACCGGAGACGAGGTAGTAGACGGTGAACTTACCTTTGAACAGCCCTGTCGAGGAGGTGTAGGTCAATTTCACGCCGGAGGGATTCAGCCCCGCCGTCGTGCCGTCTTTCGCGACTTTCGCCGCTTTCGGCCACGTCCACTTGCCTTTCGAGGCGGTAAAGGAAACCGCCGTCGGGAGCAACTCCGTCAACGCGGATGCCGTTCCGTAGGCCGGCACGGCTTCCGGATTTTCAAGCGCAAAGGTTTTTGCCCCTGTCGCTGCGACGAGCTTGTTCCCTGTGAAGGAACACAGCGTATTGTTCGCCGGCTTTGCGGTCTTCCAGTCGAGCGCCCATCCCGTTTCAAGGATTGCCGTGCCGTCCTTCCCGAGCCAAAGCACACCGCCGAGCCCGCCCTTGTTACCGGAGTACATCTGATCGTAGAACGGCAGACAGGCACCGTAGTTTGCGGCGGCATCGACCACCAACAACTGGGCGGAGACGGAAATCTTCGTGCCGTCCGGCATGAAGCCCGCCAGTTTCGCCTTGCCTTTCGCAGCGACTTTGACCGAGAGCGCGCCGTATCCCTCCGGCAGCTTTGCCGCATCCGTCACATCCGCCGAACAAACACCCGTCCAGGTCCCTTTGTAGGAACCGAGCTGGCTTTGCAGCGCGTCCGACTTCGAGGCGAAGACATTGCGATAACCGGCGACCTTGTCCGCGCCGAAGGTTCCTTCGAAGGTATTTTTACGGATACGGACCGTCATCGACGCCTTTCCCTTGGCCGTCAGCGTTGCCGCACACGTCCCGTCTGTTACCGTACCGGTCCCTTTTAGCGTAAACTTGCTTCCCGCCATGACAACCTTCGCGGTAATCTTGCTGTCCCCCTTCTTGCTCAATTTGGCCGTCTTGAGGGTGACGTTCGCGACGGCGGCAGTCGCCGTGGCTCCCGCGACCGTCCGTTCGCTCATCATCCAGCCGATATAGGTGTTCGCGGCTTTCCCGTCGAACGCCGCGTTGGGGTCGGAATCGCCCCCGCCGTCACCGCCGGGTTCCTCTCCTCCGCCTCCGCCGGACTCCCCGTTCGCCTCCCATGTCGCGGAAAGCAACGTGACGGCGGCAAGCGCGGTCGTGTCAACCGTAACCGGCTCTCCGTCCTGCGTGACCCAGCCTTTGAAGGTGTATCCCGCGCAAACCGGTTCGGGCAACACGCCGTAGGGAGTACCGACAACGTAAGTCCCGTTCGAAATCGAAACCGTTCCGCCATTCGGGTCAAATTCGACCACCACGGTCTCCGTCCCCGCCCCACCGGGAAATAGACCGATTGAAACGGCGTTCGTGAGCGTGATATCGTCCTCTGCATAAACCGCGCAAACCTGGATGACAACATTGGAAGAAAGGCCGCCGTCAACTTCCAACTCGGCATAGTCTCCCACGACCACACCGTCTCCGTCCGGATCCGGGACGAGGCGAATCGAATCACCAAGGCTAATGTCCTCATGCGCCTCCAATATTGCTTTCGGGATGAACCAACGCGCCTCGACGCCCGGCTTGACCGAGCCGTCGGAGAAGACGGTATCGCAGGTGAATATCGGGAAGGGGGCTTCTGCGCTTCCGTTACGTTCGCCCACCACGCTCAGCGTGTCGCAGTTGACGGCGAGGCTCGTCAACACCGGCGGAGGGGTATACGTCCAGACCACCTGATCAAGGTAACCGACCTGATCCCCGCTCCCCGTGAATGACCAGGTGAACACGTTTGTGACGGAATCGAACGAATTGCTGTACAGTTGCCAGCCGGTTCCCGTGTAGGCCACAAGGTTGGTGGTCGGCACCACGCCGTTTCCGTGCTTCACGGAAAAAGCGGCGCCGTCGTCCGCCTTCCACCAGAAGGTAAGGATACCGGGACCGTTGGTGATGACCGTATCCAGTCCCGCCGAATTGCCGTTCACGCGGGCAGCGTGCCGGCCATCGTGCGAATCATTCGTCTGCCCTTCCCAAGAACCGGTTATGATATACCCGTAATCGTTGTCCAACGCTTCGGGGACCGAGATGAAACGATTCTGCGTGACGGTGAATTTTTTCGAGACGCTTCCCGACTTGATGATGATTTCCCCTGTACGGACGGCGGCGGTGTCATTCGAGGCGACCGTGTAGGTCAGGCAATCGTTTCCGACTCCGGCGGAGGGCGAGACGGCGATCCAGTCCGTATGCTCGACGCACCAGGAAGCCTTCACGTTGAAATTCAACGTACCCGTCGCCCCGGCGAAGGAAACGCCCTTCTCCTCGCTCCGTTCCAGTTCGATCGCGTTGTCGGAACCGGACGCCTGACTCAACTGCGACAACTTCATCTCGCGTGTCGTGCCGCCGGATGTCACCGTAAACTTCGCCTTGCGGATTCCCCCGCCGTTGATGTTCTGCGGTTGAACGGTGTACGCGATCGCTTGCGTGGTTTCGTTGGAAACGGTCGAAAAGGAGAGCCAGTTCGGCTCGGTATTCGTGTTGTCATCGTTCAAAGCTTTAACCGTCCAGCCGGTCGCCCCGATCACGTTGAACGACAACGTGCCGCCGCTGGCGGAAATCTCGCGGACGTCCGCATCGAGTCCAAACGGGCGGCTCGTCCCCTTCGCGTCCTGCGAGACCTTCACCTTGCCGAGATCGACCGTCGCCCCCGATACCGTTCTGGTCTGCACGGTCACCGTGGTCCACCGAACACTAGAGGCCGTGTTCGAGGAGACCGAATAGGAGACCGTTCCGCTCCCCTGCCCCGATACCGTATTCAACGTCAACCAGTCTGCCGAAGAGACGACCGTCCAAGAGACGGATGGGTTCGCCACCACGGGGAAGGAAAGGCTTCCGTCCGTCCAGCCGATCGACTGTTCGGTTG
>JAGAEL010000068.1 GCA_017613085.1 Kiritimatiellia bacterium
CCGCCTCCGCCGCCCCCCGGTGCGCGTCCCGGCGACGCCCCCGTCGCATGGGGCGGCAACTTCCGCGCCGTCTTCCGCCAGTTGGGCGCGCTGGTGAAACTCTCGCTGCTGGATCTCTGGCGGCGGAAGGACATGATCGTGGTCTTCCTGTTGAGCGCGTTGATTCTCGCCCCGCTGCTCTTCTTCGCGCCGTTCGGGCTTACCGGCGCGGAGCGGTATGTGAACGAACTTGCGCTTCTGTTGATCTGGATTTTCTCGCTCGTCATCGCCTTGGGCGTCTCCGCCCGCCTCTTCCCGACGGAATTTGAACACCGGACGGTCTATCCGTTGCTGGCGAAGCCGGTTTCGCGCGTGACCGTCCTGACGGGGAAACTGTTGGGCGGCGTCTTCGCCACGTGGACCGCGCTGGCCGCGCTGTATGCCGCGTTCGCGTTGTTGGCGGGCTTCCGTGGAGGCGGCTGGTTCCCCGCCATCTGGTGGCAGGCGCTGGTCTTGCACGCCGCCGGAATGGTCGTGCTGTGCGGGCTTTCGCTGCTGGGGTCGTTCCTGTTGACCGCCTCGGCGAACCTCACGCTGTGCGGCCTTGCGGCGGTGGGGATGCTGTTGTGCGGCGCGCGCCTTCCCGCGTTGATCGCCTCGCAGCCCGCGCCCGCGAACGATTTCCTCTGGCTGGTGAACTTCCTCGGTCCGCACACGGAGTTCTTCGATCTCCGCCAGCGGTTGATTCACGGGTGGGAGCCGATCCCGTGGCATGTCTGTCTCGCCGTCTGGGGATATGCCGTCTGTTACGCCGGCGCCTGCCTCGCGTTGGCGGCCGCGATGTTCCGGAGGAAAAAACTGTGAACGCGGGAACGGGATGCGTGTTGTTTGCAGCCGCCTTCCTGCTCTCCGCCTACCAGACGGTGTGCGTGGTGCAGCACGGGCTTCCGCCGTCGATGGCGCCCCAGGCTTCTGCGGGCGACGGCAGTGCGCTGGATCTCGCGCTGGGCGGCGCCCGCGCGTTGTTGAGCGAAGGGTTCGCCGCCAAGGTGGACGAGTATTTCCACGGCGGCGTCCGGCATGAACAGGGATGCCCCGACGAGGCGCACGACCATGACCACGACCATGACCACGACCACGATCATCACGGCCACGCGCACCACGGCGACGGGTTTGTGGGCTGGGTCAATGCGCGGGTGCATAGCGCGGAGCACCGCCATGTGACGGGGGCGAAAAGTGTCGAGCTTCTGCCCTGGCTGTGGGCGGCCTGCCGCGCCGATCCGCACAACGCCTCCGCCTATGAAAACGCCGCCTACGTGCTGGAACGGATGCTGGGCAAGACCGAAAAGGCGGAGGAGCTGCTGTTGCAGGGCGTCCAGGCGAATCCCGACAGCGCGGAACTCCGGTTCGCGCTGGGTGAACTCTACCACGCGCACCTGCATGACGAAGCGAAGGCGGAAGCCGCGTTCGCGGAGGCGAGGGAACGGTGCGGCAAAGCGGAGACGTTGCTGCGTCTCCGTTCGCTCGGCTACCTGGGGTATTACGCGGCGCAACGCCGCGACCTTCCCGCGTTGCGCCGCCTCTATGACGAGGCGGCGGCGCTTTCCCCCGACCATACCTGCACTCGCGCCCTCGACCGTCTGCTCAAGCAAGCGGCGCGCTAGTTTTTCTTGGGTTCTGAATCCCCAACCGTTAAATCACCGACAACGCTTCGTCCAGGGCGGCGAGGATGTCGTCGATATGCTCCAGCCCGATGGAGAGGCGGATGAGTTCCGGCAGGACGCCGCCCTTGCGCAGGTCTTCGTCGGAGAGCTGGGAATGGGTCGTGGAGGCGGGATGGATGATGAGGCTTTTCGCGTCGCCCACGTTGGCGAGGAGGGAGAAGATGTCCCCGTTCGCCGCGTCCGCGACCTTGCGCGCCTCTTCCGATCCCCCCTTCACGCCGAAGACCACCGCGCCGCCCGCGCCGTTCGGCAGGTATTTCGCCGCCAGTTCCGGCTGCGTGAGCGACGGGTATTTCACCCACGCCACTTTCGGGTGGTTCGAGAGCCACTTGGCGACGGCGAGCGCGTTCTCGCTGTGACGCGCGATGCGGAGCGGAAGCGATTCCACGCCTTGCAGGAAGATCCACGCGGCATCCGGCGCGAGGGTCGGCCCCTGGTTGCGGATGCCCACCGTCAAGAGGCGGATGGAGAACGCGACCGGCTTGAGCGCATCCGGTAGATCGTGTGCGAAGCGGAGCCCGTGATACCCGGCGTCCGGTTCGTTGTAGAGGGCGAACTTCGGGTTCGTCCAGTCGAACCCGCCTTTCTCCACCACGATGCCCCCGATGCCGGCGCCGTGTCCGCCGATCCACTTCGAGAGCGAATGGATGACGAAGTCCGCCCAGTGGTCGAAGGCGCGGAGGAGCGGCGGCGGCGTGAACGGGGCGTCCACGACGAGCGGCAGCCCGTGGCGGTGCGCGACGGCGGCGTAGCCCTCGATGTCCGCGATGTCGAGGGCGGGGTTGCCGACGGCCTCGATGAAGACCAGCCGGGTCTTTTCGTTGATCGCGGCTTCGACCGCCTCGAAATCGTTCACGGGGGTGAAATTCACCTTGATGCCCACGTTCGGGAGGATGGCGTCGAACTGGCTGAACGTGCCGCCGTAGAGGTTGCTGGCCGCGACGATTTCGTCTCCCGCACGGGCGATGTTGGTGATGGTGAAGTAGATCGCCGCCGTGCCGGAAGCGAGCGTCTGTGCCGCCGCGCCGCCCTCAAGCGCGGCGATGCGCTTGGCGAGGACGTCGTTCGTCGGGTTCATCAGGCGGGCGTAGATGTTTCCCAGTTCGCGCAGGCCGAAAAGGTCGGCGCCGTGCTTGGAGTCACGGAAGTTGTAGGCGGTTGTGCGGTAGACGGGGACGGCGCGGGCATAGGTCGCGGGGTCCCCGTGTGTACTTTGTCCTGCGTGTATGGCCAGTGTTTCGATGTGGTATTTTCTCTCGCTCATTGCGTGACTCCTTTCGTTCGCTGTCAACGGGACAAGTATCCCACATTCCGGCGGAACCGGGTAATTGGAAATGATTTCCTCATCCCATAGGTTTTTCCTATGTCTCTGCCGTGAGCGGCGTTAGCCGCGAACAAATCCGTGTGTGGTTAACCACAACGCAGAGAAACGGGACAGGCGGGACAAACAGGACAACCGGGACAAACGGGACAAACAGGACAACCGGGACAAACGGGACAGGCGGGACAATCATTGTTGTCGCCACCATAAATCCGTTTGTTTATAGTCCGTTTTGGGAGGGACGGGCTTTGTCCCGTCCGTTCCCATGCGGCGCGTGGGGACACGCGCCCTCCCGTGTGTACCCCCCGTTTTCCGTGGTTACGTGTCTGCACGATTCGCGGATGCGCCCCTTTCCTCTCTTTTCGTGCGTTATCGCGTGACAACGGGGCTGGAATCACGTAGAATAAGCGCGTTGTTTGTTTACGAGAGGGATTTGGTTTTATGAAGAAAGTGATGTTGACGATGTTTGCGACGGCGGGTGCGGCTTTGGCGCAGACGGTGATGATGACGGAATGGGGCGAGAAAGTCACGCCGGAGAACGCTTGGCGCGACTATCCGCGCCCGCAGATGGTGCGAGGGAACTGGACGAATCTCAACGGGCAGTGGGATTACGCGGTCACCTCCATCACGAACACGTTCGGCCGCCCGGCGAACTGGGACGGCAAGATTTGCGTTCCGTTCGCGCTGGAAGCGCCGCTCTCCGGTTGCGGCGGGAAGCTCCTCGAACCGAATCAGTATCTCAGGTACACGCGCAAGATCCATCTCGACCCGAAGCCGGGCGAGAAGATCCTGCTCCATTTCGGAGCCGTCGATTTCCGTGCCATCGTCTATCTCGGCCATGACGAGGTGACGGTCCCGCCGCACGAGGGCGGGCAGCTGCCGTTCACCGTCGATCTGACCCCGTATGCGAAAAAGGGCGAGAACACGCTTACGGTGCTGGTGTGGGATCCCACCCAGGATTACGTCAACAGCCGGGGCAAGCAGTCCTTTAAGACGTGGGCCTGTTTCTACACGCGCATGAGCGGCATCTGGCAGACGGTGTGGATGGAGACCGTGCCGGAAAAGTACATCGCCGACTACGACGTGACGACCGACATCGACAAGGGCGAGGTGACGTTCACCTTCAAGGTTGACGGCCTCAAGTACGGCGATGTCGAATGTGGAAATGTGGAAGTGTTGCCAATTCCCAGAATCAATGGCAACACGGGCAATATTTCCACATTGGCGACAGTAAAGGCTACGTTCCGCCCCGGGGAACCCTGCACCGTCAAGATGCCTTCCGGCTTCGGGCTCTGGAGTCCGGAGTCGCCCAAGCTCTACGACTTCACGGCGAAGTTCGGCAAGGACGAGATCAAGGGCTACTTCGGTATGCGCAAGTTCGAGAAGCGCAAGGACGCGAAGGGCTACCTCCGCTTCTTCCTCAACAACAAGCCGTATTACGTGATGGGCACGCTCGACCAGGGCTGGTGGCCCGACGGCCTGCTCACGCCGCCCGGCGAGGAGGCGATGGCGTTCGACATCCAGACGCTGAAGAACTGCGGCTTCAACACGATGCGCAAGCACATCAAGGTCGAACCGCTCCGTTACTACGCGCTTTGCGACAAGCTGGGGCTTCTCGTCCTTCAGGATATGCCGTGCAGCCGGACGGACCGGATGGATCCCTACAAGTGGGAGACGGTCAAGGGGTATTCGCTCTACCGCGAAGAGTTGAAGGGCATGATCGACCTTCTCCGCAAGGTGCCCTCCATCGTGATGTGGGTGCCGTACAACGAGGGCTGGAGCCAGCACGACTGGAACTTGACGCACACGACGTATGACTTCGTGAAGAAGTACGACGCCACGCGCCTTGTGGACGGCCCCTCCGGCTGGCAGGACTACGAGGGCGGCGAGCTTGCGTTGCCGAGAAAGCCGCGCACCGTCACGAAGCACCTTCCGGCGGATGCGTGCGAAATCGCCGACGTCGTGGATTACCACTACTACCGCGGCCCCGCGATGCCGCCCGTCAACGACCGCCGCGTGAGCTTCCTCGGCGAGTTCGGCGGACTCGGGCATCCGGTCGCAGGGCATATCTGGGCGGAGTTCGAGCAGGGCAAGGTCCTCGGCAAGAAGACCGGGAACTGGGGGTACGGCGGAATCGAGGACACGAAGACCCCGGAGGGACTGGAAAAGACCTACCTCGGCCTCATGGAGAAACTCGGCGAATTCGCGGCGAAGGGGCTTGCGGGCTCCATCTACACGCAGACGACGGACGTGGAGATCGAGATCAACGGTCTGCTCACCTACGACCGTAAGAAGCTGAAGTACAACCCGGACACTCTTAAGAAGGCGCACGACCGGATTCGTGCGCTTGTGGAATAACGAACAACAAGGAGACAACACCATGGCAACGACAGTTACGGTTCACAAGAGTTACGGAAGCAAGCTGGGAGAGTCCTTCAAGGGTATTCTCGGCGGACTCCTCATGTTCATCGCGGGGTTCCCCCTGCTGTTCTGGAACGAGGGCAGGGCGGTCAGCACGGCGAAGGCGATCGACGAGGGCGAAGGCGCCTGCGTCTCGTTGGAGTCGAACGCGAAGGTCGATCCGGAGATGAATGGCAAGCTCGTGCATCTCTCCGGCAAGGCCGACACGCAGGATGTCCTCTCCGACGACGACTTTGGTATTTCCGTCAAGGCGATACGCCTTGAGCGGGATGTCGAGATGTACCAGTGGGTCGAGCACGAGAAGAAGTCGGAAAAGAAGAACGTCGGCGGAAGCTCGGACATCACCTACACCTACACCTACACGAAGGAATGGGTCAGTTCACCCGTCAGTTCCGGCGGTTTTAAGGAGGCCGGCCACGACAACCCCGTCGAGATGGAGTTTAAGGGCAAGCGGACGCCTGCGGCGAACGTGACGTTCGGCGCG
>JAGAEL010000069.1 GCA_017613085.1 Kiritimatiellia bacterium
GAAACTCCCAGACAAGACGAGTGGGAACAAAAAAATAATGTCGCCCGTCGCAAGACGGGCGTGAATTGAAACGAGCGCAATCAAAATTGCCAGAGAGAACGGGATGTCGCCCGTCGCAAGACGGGCGTGAATTGAAACTCCTGAAACTTCTGAATTGCGGATGCAAGACGAAGTCGCCCGTCGCAAGACGGGCGTGAATTGAAACAGGATCACCGCGCCCATGTCGGGCGTTATCTGCGTCGCCCGTCGCAAGACGGGCGTGAGTGAAACCTTGTTACTGGGTATATGTTGACATTAGGGTGGCTAATGTGACGGGGCGGATGGTGCGAAGGGGACTTTACAGAAGTCGAGGAAGAGTTTGAAATCGTAGGGGAGGAAGTCATGGCCGCCCTTCCTGACATGGCCGCCGACGTGGTATCCCCAACCTTTTAACCCCATGTCTTCCCAAGCGAAAGCTGCCGCTTGCGCGGCGGCCTGTTCACCTTCTGGCCCCGCCCAGGAGTCACGGTCTGCGCTCGCCACATACAGATAACGGGGTGCGACAAGGGCGAGGAATTCGTCCATGTCGTGCGGCATTTTCATCTCGTTCGCCTCGAATTTACGCGAGTTCAGGCAAAGCCAATGAAGGTGGTATGTGTTCACGAAGGAAAGCTTGCAGACGCCCTGTTTCCAAAGACGGTGCGGATGCGCACCGCCGACGCCGGAATCGTTGGAATAGACGACCTTGAAACGTTCGTCGGTCACGCCCGCGACCAGCGCCGTCTTGCCGAGACGCGAGTGTCCGCATACCGCTACACGTTTCGCATCAAGTTGAGGTTGTGTCTCCACCCAGTCTAATACGCGGCTCGCGCCCCATGCCCAGGCGCGGATCGTTCCCCACGTGTCGCCTTTACGCCCGACAGGTTCGCCGCCGTAGAGTCCGAACACGCCCCATGCATGGGGAGGCAGTGTTTCCGGTTTCATTTTCACGTAACGATCCCGCAGCCAACAGTCTGGCGCTACCTCGTTGACGTTCCATAAAACGAGCGCATAGCCGCGTTCTTTCGCCATTCGCCGGAACTCGTCTTGTACGGCGAGTATCTTCTTCAACTTTTCCTGCGGGATGGGGGTAGGGAAGCACGAGCGCCTGTCAGCGGTTATCACGACCGGACAGGGTGTTTCCGCTGACGCTCCAGGCGGTAACGTCACGTCAAGGTGGATGGTTACTTTCCCGTCTTCGATCAAGATGTCGTTCCCCTTGAATACCATGTTCGCAGGACGTCCCACCGGTGCGCGGCCGTAGTAGTTTTCAAGGAACCACTCTTTGATTTTTTGTTGCGCCGGATCGCGGCGCGGTGGCTCTGCGACATCGGAAACATCCGCCGCGTTTGCGCAGATCGCGAACGCCAGCATGAACGGGAACATCCATACCGTCTTCATTTCGTTTCGATAGGTCATGTCATCAATCCCTTTCAGATCCTCTTCGCACGCCAGCTCCGGGTATGGGTAGCGGACCTCGTCTACAGAATCCCGCAAGCCGACAGAACGAAAAAACGGGGATAGTATCGCACAAACAACGTCAAGACGAAAGGAAAATGGCAGATTGTCCGAAGAGATTTATCGTAATTCCAGAAAATTTGTTTCCAATTTTTCCGGTATCTGGTAAACTGGAAGTATGAAAAGCAAATGGCTTGAAGAACATAGAGGCAGGGTCCATTTCACGGGGGTCTGCGGCGTCGGTATGGCGGGGGTCGCGCGGCTTCTCCATGACGCGGGCTGGAAAGTGGACGGTTGCGACGGGAAACCGGATCCAACCCTAAAGGCGTGGTTGGAAGCGGGCGGGATTCCTGTCGCGTCCGGCCATTCCCCCGGTCATCTCGACGCTTCCCTTGCGGCGGTTGTCGCGACTCCGGCGGTTCATCCGGATGCGCCCGAACGCAGGGCGGCACAGGACTTGGGCGTGCCTGTGTTCATGCGCGGAGAGGTTTTGGCATCGATCCTCTCCGCCCGTCGCGGGGTTGCCGTCTGCGGTGCGCACGGCAAGACCACGACCTCCTGTTTCGCGGCCCGGCTTCTTCAAGCCCTAGGGGACGATCCCTCCTGGTGTATCGGGGGGACGACGCGCAGTCTCGGCGGCGTCGCGCACACCGGTTCCGAAATTCTCGTCGCGGAGGCGGACGAGAGCGACGGTACGCTGGCGCTCTACCATCCTGCGATCACCGTGGTCAACGCGATCGATCCCGACCATCTCGACTTTTTCCGTACCCCCGATGAACTGCTCGCCTGTTTCCGCTCGGTCGTCGGTCAGACGCGCGAGGGCGTCGCCGTCTGTTCGGACAGCCCCCTTTCCCTGCAAGCGGTTTCCGCCGTCCCTGCGGGTGTCCGTCTGCTCCGTTTCGGTATGGGGGAGGGCGCGGAGCTGCGCGGTACCGATCTCTCGGTTTCCGTCGATGGTGTCGCGTTCGGCGTTGCGTGGCAGGGTCGGACGGTCGGACGTGTCCGCCTTCCTTGCGGCGGCGCCCACAACGTGTTGAACGCGCTGGGTGCGCTGGCCGCCGCCGTCTTGGCGGGACACGCCGTCGAATCGGCGGTCCCGTTTCTGGAGGGGGCTTGCTCGGAATTGCCCGGGCGCCGGTTCGAGACGGTTGCCCGGATCGGTTCGACGGAGATCATCGCGGACTACGCGCATCACCCCGTGGAACTCCGAGCGGCGGTCTCGATGGCGAAAGAGCGGAACCCCGCGAAGTTGACGGTCGTCTTCCAGCCGCACCGTTACAGCCGGACGAAAGCGCTCGGCGCGCAGTTCCCGGAAGCCTTTCGCGGTGCGGACGAACTGATTCTGCTGCCTGTCTATGCGGCGTCGGAAGCCCCGCTTGAAGGCGGGCGCATCGCCGACCTCTACGCGCATTTCCGTGCGGCGGCCGTCGTGCCGCGTCTCTGCCTCGCGCAGAACATGGAAGAGGCGTGGCGTTATTTGCGGCGGCATCTTCCGGAGAACGGGATTCTCCTCCTCGCGGGTGCCGGGGACATTATCGAGATGTCCGAACGGATCCGTCGCGATGCCGCCACGGGGATGCCGGGCGAGGTGGAGATTCCCGGTGCGCAGAGGGATGTCCCGCTTGCGGACAAGACGTTTTTCGGTTGCGGCGGGAGTGCGCGGTTCTTCGTCGATGCCGCCGATGAAACCGTCCTGGCGGAGGTGCTGAAGGTTTGCCGGGAGGCGGGAGTCCCGTGGCGCGTGCTGGGCGCGGGGGCGAACACCTGGGCGGGCGACCTCGGTTACGACGGTTGCGTGATCCGCCTCGCGGGCGGCGCGCCGGAAGTCCGCGACGGCGTGGTGTGTGTGCCCGCCGGGATGCGCGGCTCCGCCCTGCTCGCCTGGTGTGAGAGGGAAGGCTGGGGCGGTCTGGAGTTTTTGGACAGCGTACCGGGGACGGTCGGCGGGTGGCTGGCGATGAACGCCGGGGCGCACGGCGGCGAAATCGGCGGATGCGTGGCGTGGATTCGGTGTTTGAAACCGGACGGAGAAAACGCTATACTCTCTGCCGATGCGTGGGGTTTCGGTTATCGCGTCTGCCGGGCGCTGGCCCCCGTGGAAGGGGGGTGTCCGGTCGCGGTTTCGTGCGGGCTGAGATTGTCGTGCGCGAAGCCGGAGGAGGTGCGGCAACGCCGCGAGGCGTTCCGGGCGCGGCGGATTCCGTTGGCCGGGCTGCGGACGGAAGGTTCGGTTTTCCGTAATCCTCCGGGGGACCACGCGGGGCGCGTGCTGGAGGCGGCCGGTTGCAAAGGGCTGCGGATCGGCGGGGCGTCGGTGACCTCGTTCCACGCGAATATCATCGCGGCGGAGAAGGATGCCACGGCCTCCGACGTTCTCGCCCTGGTGCGGATGATGCGGAGCCGGGCGTTGGATCGGGAAGGTGTCCGGCTGGAGCCGGAGATCACGGGATTTTTGTTTTAGGCGGGTGTCCGCCGGAGAGGATTGGAAGAATGAAAGTAGCAGTGTTGATGGGCGGTACGTCGAGCGAACGGGAAGTCTCGCTCAAGTCCGGAGCCGCCGTGGCCGAGGCGTTGAAACAGTCGGGGACGCACGAAGTCGTCCCGGTGGTGCTGGACGCGGACAATCTGGATGCCCTTCCGGAGGGTGTCCAGGCGGTGTTCCTTGCCCTGCACGGCGGGTACGGCGAGAACGGCGGCGTCCAGGCGGATCTTGATAAACGCCGGATTCCCTACACGGGGCCGGGGGCGGCGGCGAGCCGTATCACGATGGACAAGGTCGCGACCAAACAGCGGCTCGAGGCGTCCGGCGTCCGGACGGCGCCCTACGAAGTGCTGGAGCGCGGGACGGACACGACCACGCTGGCGCTCCCGGTGGTTGTCAAGCCGCCGGCGGACGGTTCGAGCGTCGGCGTCTCGAAGGTGACGGAGGCGGCGCAGTGGGAAGAGGCCCTGCGCCTGGCCCGCCTGCCCGATCCGGAAGGACGCGCGCTGGTGGAGCGGTACATTCCCGGACGCGAATGGACGGTGAGCGTGCTGGACGGCGAGGCGTTGCCGGTGATCGAGATCCAGGCTCGCGACGGTTGGTACGGTTTTGCGGAGAAGTACACGCACGGGTTGACGAACTACGTGTTCCCGGAATCGGAAGCGGACCAGCCGCTTCTGGCGTGGGCGCAGGAACTCGCCGTGGAGGCGTTCCACGCGGCCGGTTGCCGTGGGGTTTCCCGCGTGGACTTCCGCGTCTCCCCCGAAGGCATCCCGTACGTGCTGGAAATCAACACGATACCGGGGTTCACCGAGACGAGCCTCCTTCCCAAGGCGGCGAGGCGGGCGGGGTACACGTTCCCGCAACTCTGCGAAAAACTGCTTTCCCTCGCGAAGTACGGAGCATGAGATGAACCTATTCAAGAAGAACGTGAACAAGAACAGGAGGCCGGCCGGCGGACGCCGGACGACGGGGGCGCGCGAGCTTCCGCCCGCCGCCCGGTTCCTCTTGATCTGGGGGGGATGCTTTCTAGGGGGCTTCCTGCTGCTCTGCGGGAGCTGGGTGCTGTTCAAAAATTATTATTTCAAGACGCGCTCGCTCTTTGTCATTTCCGACGTCCACAAGGATGTCACCGTTTCGAGCGGGAAGATGGTCAAGCCGGACCTGATTCTAGAACGCTTCGGGCTTTCGAACGGCGTGAACCAGTTTTCGGTGGATATCGACAAGCAGCGTGAAGAGCTGATACAGACCCCGAACATCCGCGACGTGCGCATCAAGCGGACGCTCCCGGACAAGCTGGACGTGACGATTGTCGAACGCGAACCCGTCGCGCAGATCTCCACCGGCGCGCGCGGACTGGTCTCCGACGAGACGGGGGTCCTGTTCATGCGGTATGCCGACACCGCGATGCTCCCGAAAATCCGCGTCTCCGACGAATTCGCGCAGGTGAAGCCGGGCGACCAGTTGAGCGGGATGGAAATGGCCGCGATCGAGACGGTGCTCAACGCCCAGCGGCCGGATTTCCCGCTCCATCTGTATGAAGTGAACGCCCGGAACGAGGATTACCTGTTGCTGACGTTTTCCGATTACCGGAAGGCGAGGTTCGCGTGGAAGGGAATGAATGACCCGTCCGTGAAGCGGGAGGATTCGGCGATTTATCTCAAGGAGAAACTGGACAACCTGGCGAAAGCCATGGGAAGCGCGATCGGCCGAGGGCGTCAGATATGGGATGCCACGTTGGACCGGATTTACGCCATGCCGGTCGTGCTGGAGTAGGAGGGAGGAACAGAATGTCGAAATCACTTATCGTCGCAGGTCTTGAAATCGGGACGTCGCGCACCGTGTTGTGCGCGGGCGAACAGGGCGAGCAGGGAAAGGTCAACATCATCGGGACGGGTACATACCCGACGACCGGCGTGCGCAAGGGACAGATCGTAGACATGGAACAGGTGCAGGTCTGTATCAAACGCGCCGTCGAACAGCTCGAAGAGAGCACCAACATCAACGTCTGGCATGTGCTGGTCGCGGTTTCGGGCGGGCATATCCACAGCAAGGTCAATCCGGGCGTCCTCTCGATCGGCGACGCCGACATCACGCAGGAGGATGTGCAGGATGTCACGGAGCTTGCGAACAACGTCAAGATCGAGGACGGCCGCGTGTTGCTCCATACCATCCGCCAGTCCTTCAAGGTGGACGACCAGCCGGGCATCATCCGCCCGGTCGGGATGCGTTGCAAAGTCCTCCAGCTGGATATTCTGGCGATCGATGCGCTCCAGAACCGTCTCGACAACATGATGAACGCCGTCCACAAGTGCCAGTTGGAAGTCAGCGACACCGTCTTCGGCGGGATTTGCGCGGCGATTGCCACGCTCACGCCGCAGCAGAAAAGCAACGGCGTCGTGATGATCGACCTGGGCGGCGGGACGACGAACTATGTCGCTTTCCGTGAAAACGTGATCGCGGCGGCGGGGTCGATCGCGCTGGGGGGCGACCATGTTACGAACGACATCGCGCTGGCGTTCAAGATCGCGCACAACCACGCCGAGGAAATCAAGCGCAGCGAGGGTAGCGCCCTTGTCGACCAGGAGAGCAACGGCGAACGTGTCAACCTTCCGGTGGATAAGGGGTTTGCGCCCCGGTCGATCAGCCGTAAATCGCTCCACACGGTGATCAACGCCCGTATGGACGAGCTTTTCCGTTTGTTGCGCGATATTCTGGGAGAGCAGGACGTACTGCCGAATCTCGGCGGCGGCGTGGTGCTCTGTGGCGGCGGCGCGTACTTGAAGAAGGTGAAAGATCTGGCGCAGAACGTCTTCGGCATACCCTGCACCATTGCCACGCTCCAGAACGTGACGGGCGTCGAAGGCTTGGAACAGCCGGCCTCCTTTGCGACGGCGGTCGGCCTTGTCCAATACGGTTTGCGGAATGAGGCGGACAAGGGCAAGAAGGGTATTATGGAGATGGTGAAAGGATGGTTTAAGAAATGAGCGAATCGAAAAAATCAGGACTTTTGCTTCTGGGTGTCGGCGGCGGCGCGTGCCGCCTGATCCGGGAAACACGCAAGGCGTTCGGCGAGACGATGCGCACGCTCTGCGTCGATACGGATTCCGCGACCGATCTCCCTGCGGAGGAGGGGGCGTCCCCGCTGCCGTTCCTGTTGCTGGGCGGTTCCCGTCTCGCGGGGCATGGCGCGGGAGGCGATTTCAACGAAGGCCGCCAGGCCGCCCGCGATGACTGGGAGAACATTTTGAACCGTACGCAGGATACCCGGACGGTCATGGTTGTCTCCTGCCTCGGCGGCGGGACGGGGAGCGGCGCGACGAGCGAGATCGTCAAGAAACTTCACGAGAACGGGCTTACCACCTTCTGCCTCCTTGTCAAGCCGTTTTCTTTCGAGGGAAGCCCGCGAATCGAAACGGCCGAACGGGCTGTCTCCTTGATCGAGGAGAATGCCGATTCCCTGCTGGTCATCGACCAGGACACGCTCTTTTCCGCTACGGACGAGACGTTGCTCGCGGACGCGCAGGCCGCCGCCTCGGAACAGCTCGTCGCGGCGCTCACCCTGTTCTGGAGGATGCTTTTCTCGCCGGGGTTCATCCGCTTGGATGCCGAACGCCTCCACAGTCTCGTCATTCGCGGCGGCAAGACCTGTCTCGGCGTCGCTTCCGCGTCGGGTGCGGATCGTGCGGATGCCGTGGTCCAGCGCCTGGTGGCGTGCAAGCTGTTCCGCAACGGCGAAAAGTTGAAGACGTGCAATGCATTGCTCGTGGGCATCCTCGCCGGCGAGGATCTCCGCCTGGCGGAGATCGGCCGTATCATGGAAGCGTTGGACGGTTTGCGCAAGGCCGGCAGCCGCGTGGAGATGGGAACGGTCCAGGATGCGGCTTTCGATGGAAAAATCGAACTTGTCGTGATGGGCTTCTCGTATGTCACGGATGTGAAGGCGCCGCCCGTTTTCGACGCTAGCCAGATTCAAATCCTGACGAAATCCACGGGGGGCAAGTCGCGCGCGAACAAAGGGAGCGGACTCAATTTCGGGCCGATCGGGAAAGGGCGTTTCCAGAAGACGGAGGCGACGGTTTTCAACGGTTGCGATTATGACGAGCCGACCTACATGCGGCGCGGGATCACCCTTGAACGCTAGGTGCTTGCGATGGCCGATGTTTGTCTGGAATTGGCGAAAGACCTCATTTCCCTCTGTCGCGAAAAACACCTTACGCTGGGGACGGCGGAGTCCTGCACGGGCGGCATGATCGCCGCCCGGCTCACCTCCGTGCCGGGAGCTTCGGAAGTCTTCCGTGGCGGTGTCGTGAGTTACGCCACCGCCGTGAAACATGACGTGTTGGGGGTTCCGCAACACATCCTGGACGAGCAGGGACCGGTCTGCACGGATTGCGCGGCGGCGATGGCCGACGGCGCCCGCCGGGTCTTGCGGTGTTCGCTCGCTTGTTCCGTGACGGGATTCGCCGGTCCGGGGGGCGGTACGGAAAAGGATCCGGTCGGCGTCGTCTACATCGGGATTGCCGCGCCCGGCGGGACCTCCGTGAAACGGTTTATTTTCGAGGGGAACCGCGAAAATATCCGGCTGCAGACGGTCGTTCAAGCGTTGTCGTTGTTGCTTATGGCGTCGTCCGTTTCGGCAGAATAACATGGATGTTGAACGGCTTCTTTCCTGGTACCGGGCCAACAAACGCGCTATGCCCTGGCGCGACAATCCGGATCCCTACGCCGTCTGGGTCAGCGAAATCATGCTGCAACAGACGCGGATCGAAACAGTCTACGGATATTTCGCCCGGTTTATGGCGCGTTTCCCCACGTTCCGGGCGCTTGCCGCAGCACCGATGCAGGATGTCCTGAAAGCATGGGAGGGACTCGGGTATTACACCCGGGCGCGGAATCTGAAACGCGCCGCCGAATCCATCCGTTCCCTCCCCGGCACACTGGAAGGATGGCGGGCGTTGCCCGGTGTCGGCCCGTATACAGCCGCCGCGATCGCGAGCGTCTGTCTGGGCGTCGCCGCGCCCGTCGTGGATGGAAACGTCTCCCGTGTTCTCGCACGGCTTCGCCGGTTCGCGGGCGATACCCGGAGTGCGCCGGCGCGGGAACGGCTGGCCGCCTGGCTCCAGCCTTTCATCGACTGTGCGGAGCAGCCGGGGGAATTCAACCAGGCGATGATGGAATTGGGAGAAACCGTCTGCCTTCCGCGTTCACCCGCGTGTTCCCGCTGTCCGTTTGCCGGAACGTGCCTTGCCCACGCCGCCGGCGAGGAAGAAAAATTCCCGGAACGAAAGGCGAAGAAAACCATCCCCGAACGACATTCTCTCGCGTTCCGGCACTCGGACGGGGAGGGGCGTTTCCTGTTCGCGCAGCGTCCGCCGGATGGATTGCTCGGCGGGTTGTGGGAACTTCCGAATCAAGAGGCGAAAAGAAAAACAACGACCAAGGCGGCCCGTCCGGTTTTCCATTCCAGGACGGGACTCGTCCCTTCCGCCGTGCGGTACGCGGGAACCGTCACGCACGTCTTCTCACATTTCAAATTACAGTTCCACGTTTATGATGTCGAGGCTTCGGGAGAGCCGAAGAACGGTTGCGTCTTTGCCCTCCCGGAAACCCTGCCTCTCGCGACCGCCACGCGAAAGGCGTTGCGCCTATAATTCCGACGCGATTTCGTACCAGACGGTACGGTACTGCGGTCCGATTTTCACGACTGCGCGTCCCTCCGTGTCCGCCGAGACGGGGACGGATGTCGCGCGCTCGCCGCGCTCGTCAAGCGCCCAGCACTTCGTGGCTGACGCCTTCGACGGCAGCGTGACCGTGGCGGGGATGCCCTCGTTCACGGTCTTGCCCGTTCCCCAGTCCTTGCCGCGGCAGTGGATGCTGTCGCCGTCGTGCGTGAACTTCGCGCCACCGTTGTGGCAAAGCCCCGTCGCCGTGAGGAGGATGCGCGCGGGACGCCCGCCCTCGCCGAAGCCCGTCGCGTCGTGCGAGGTAAGCGAAACGGTTGCCCAGCCGAGCTTCGTCTTGCCGATTGCAAGCTTCACGCCGCTGAGGTCGAACGTCCGTCCCTTCGTGAAGCCGGAGAACACCTTCGTGTTCGGCGTGTTGACGGTCCAGTAGCCTGCGCCCTCGACTTCGCCGTTGAGGACGAGCTCGCCCGTGTCGCTCACGAACACCTTCTGGTTCTTCTCGGGCATGACGCCGCCGGCGGCCTTCGTCTTGCCGGAAAGGTCCACCGCCGTCTTGCGGATGAGGCTGAGTTCCTGCGGCATCTTTCCGTCCGTGGCGGAGAAGATTCCCTGCGCGAGCGTCCCCTTGTTGACGAAGCGGTCGAAGTACTCGTTGTAGGGGAGGTTCGCGACGTAGGGCGAGGCGCTTTCCTTCACGTCGCCGCGCAGGTACATCGCCGCGCAGGCGGGGAAGTGCGCAAGCACGTCGGTGCGCGCCGCCATCGAGAAGAAGTACTCGTTGTGGTCCGGCTCCGCGTTCTGCCGGTTGTTGTAGGAATACTCGAACACGCCGTCCCATCCGTGCAGCGCGCCGTACGCGCGGAGCATGGGCTGCCCTTCCGCGCCGTAGAAGTTCGGGTACGGGTGGTTGTACTCGCTGATGGTGTAGGGTTTGCCGAGGACGCGCTGGGAAGCGAGCCAGGTGATGCGGCTTGCGTTGTTGTTCACCATCGCCTTGTTGCAGATATTCCAGTCGGTCTTCACGCTTGGGTGGCACCAGTAGGCGTGGTTGTCCACATAGTCCATCTCCGCCTGCAGGAACGGCGTGGAGTAGTTGAGCTGCGTGGCGGCGACCGGCGATTCGAGGCCGAGGTCTTTCTGGAGGTAGTCGCGCATCCCCGTCCAGTAGTCGTGCTCGACGTCGGTCACGAACTGGTAGAAGTCGCGCTTCATCTCGATCGGCGCGCGCGACCGCTTGCTGTGTACGAGCGGGTAGTCGCCGTTCTCGATGCGGAACTTGTCGAGGTACGGGAGCGGCTTCTCGGCGAGCTTCCACGCCTTGCGCGCCTTCTCCGTGGCGCCGTACTTCTTCACGAGCCAGTCGCTCCACAGCTTCTTGATGCACTTGCCGTACACGTCGTCGCGGCTGTCGAGCCCGCCCTTCCTGTAGAGGCGCCAGAGCGCCTCCTCGTTGTTCAGCTCGACGACGGCGACGACAGGATCCTTCAGGTAGCTCATGCCCGTGTACGGGTTCACGTGCGA
>JAGAEL010000002.1 GCA_017613085.1 Kiritimatiellia bacterium
CTGCCGCCCAGGCGCTTGAAGGCGGTGTCCCGGAGGGATGCGGCGTGGCGACGGGGACGTCGCGCGGCTGCGCGGAAACCGTCAAACGTTTCTGGCAGGACTACGAGGCGAAGGGACCGCGCTTTGTCCGGCCTTTCCTCTTCCCGCACACCTATTCGAATACGCCGGCGAGCCTTGCCGCGATGGAATGGGCGCTTACCGGTGCGCATACGAACGTCGCGGGAGGGAATGCCGCTTCGGCGTTGGCGCTGCTCTTCGCCTGTCTATCCCTGCGGAACGATCCGGAAGCGTCCATCCTCTGCGGGGGGACGGAGGCGACCGTCGCGGCGGCGGCGTTGTTGACGGGAAAAGAAAAAAATGCGCGTGGCGAAATCCGTGCGTTCGCCGTCGCCCCGGATGTTGAAACCGTCCGCGAGCGTCTTCACACGATGGCCGACCGTCCCGCCCTCGAAACGCTCTTCGGCGATACAGGCGGCGCAGACGCCGCGTTGCAGTTGGCGTTGGCTCTTTCGAATCCGGGACCGGGCGAAACCCTCGTGCTGAGCGGTTCTCCCGGCTGCTACGTCGGGTTTGTTGTCGGGAAGGTAGCGACGTTATCGATCGCTACCGACAGCCATCGATAGCCATCGAATTTCGTCACGCTTCACCCGTCGTTTCCCACGTCGTTTCATGCGCTTCGCGGACGGAGGGCGGCGTGAAGCGGTCTAGCATCGCATCGATGACCGTTTCCGGAACCGCCGCCTTTCGTTCCCGGTTGCGCCGAAGTCCCTCCAGCCACGAAGTCTCCAGTGCGACGATTTCCGTGTATGCGCCGTAATCCCGGAACAGTTGCAGTTCGCGTCTACGTAGATCCGGCGTGAGGCTTGTCGCGTTCCAGACGAATGAACGTTTCGCCCGCAGAAGTTCCCGCGCCCGTTCAAAGGCTAAGGCGACGACCGGCCCCTGCGCGTCCTCCCACGCAACGCCGAGTTCGGCACGTATCGCATCCAGCGAGACGACCGGCAGTTCGGGGTGTGTCCGCCGTATCCACGTATCCTTTCCCGTTCCGGGAAGCGCGCACATCAGGTAGACCCTGCCCCATGTATCGTTGTAGAGTTTCTGTTCCGGGAAGCTTGTCCGCCCCGCCAGCCACGCAAACCGGCTGAACGGGTCGGCAAACGCCGGGGGACCGTCCAGACAGGCGTATTCCTCCGCCGCCGAGACGAAAAGCGCGAGTTCGTCAAGAAGGCGGTTCACGTCGCCGGCTTCGCGACCGAGAATGTCGGCGCGGACGAGCGTCGCGAGCTTGCGGAGTGAAAAGTTCTTGATGACGCATCCTTCGGCGGCGAGCGATGGAAGGAGCCGTTCCGGTTCCGGCCTAGAGAGGAAATGGAACGGTATGGAGTGGAATTGCACGAGAGAACATACCGTTTCGCGGAAACAGCGTTTTTCTTCCGTCCCCGCGAAATCCAGCGTCTGCCAGAGGAATTTCCGTGCCGTGCGGGCGCCGGAAACCGCGTGGCCGGGCGAGACCCACACGCCGTTTTCTAGGCGTGTCTTCGCGATTTTACCGACATCGTGCAAGAGCGCGGCGGTGAAAAGTTCCGCACGGTCTTGTGCGCCCATCTCGCGGAACGCCGGGTCTTCCGTCAACGCCTCGCAGACGCGCCGCGTATGGATCAGCACGTCGCCTTCACCGTGCCAGACGGGATTTTGTCGGATGCCGTCCATTCTCCGCAGGATTCCGCCGAACGGCGAGGCGGAGACCGCGTTCCAATCGATCCGCCAATCCGGCGCGGAGGGGACGGGGCAGGGGAGGGCGATCACGTCAACGCCTCCTTCGGAAGTGTCGCTTCGTAGAGTCCCTCCACCGGGTAACGGAGCGCGTTGGGGACGATCGGGCGGTTCAGCCAGTGCGCGTCCGGCACGGCGATTGCCTGTAGGAACGACGGGCGCACGAACTTCATGCGGGCGACAACCTGTCCCGCCTCTTCGACTTTCAGGTACAACCCTTCCATCGTTGTGACGGGATCCGTCTCCGCGCAACGTGCGTCCGCGTCGCCGCACGATCCATTTGCCGCGCACCACGCCCGCAGTCGCTCGATATGTCCTGGACGGATGTAGGCGGAAGGGCCGACGAGCGACTTCAGTTCGTCCAGCGTCGCGAACGACCGCCGGGCGATGACGGGTGCCGGCACGACGGGCAGCGGGGCCAGGAGCGTCCGCCTTGTGGGGGTGTCGAGAAAGACTCCGCGTTCGCGGTCGAACACGTCGAATTCGAGGAAGTAGTGCGGCAGCGCGTCATAATAGATCGAATGTTTGGCGTACATCCATTCGCCGTACAAAATGTAACGCGAACCGAGGATTTCGTGAAAACGCGCTTTGTGGACGGAAGCCCATTTTTTGAGAAGGTCGTAATGCCGTTCGCGCGGGCCGCCCGTGAGGTAGTGTCCACGGCTTTGGAGAAGCAACGTGCCGTCGGTGTCGAACGACACCGCGCTGTTCGCGCCGTCGCATTTCTCTTCGACCACGAGCCGCCGTCCGGCGATGGTGCGGAACGGGATCTGGTCGAGGTCTTCGTCGCCCGGCTGGATACGCGATCCCTGGATGTGGGGCGTTCTCGGATATTTCAGAATCTTCAACATGATGCCACCATGAACGTATGGCCGGGGACGCCGCCGAAATTCAATCGGGTGCATCCGGCGGCGCCGAAAAGTTCGCCAAGCCTCTCCTTTGTGAGCAGGTGGATGTGTTCTGGATTGTCGTCCGGTCCGGACGGAATCGTCACCACGACATGGCGGCGGGCGATCCGGACGGCGTTACGGATTGCGCCTTCGACATCCGGGATGTGTTCCAGGACTTCAAGCATCGTCACGACATCCACGGCGTTGTCCGGCAGGGCGAGTTCGCGTACATCCCCCTCGTGCGCATGGAGACGGGAGATTCCGCCGGACGCCACGGCGCGGAACAGGGCGGCGCGATGCGGCAGCATGTCGATGACGTGGACCTCCTTGTCGGGGAACGATTCAAGGAACGGCCAGAGGAACGCGCCGCGTCCGCTTCCGACATCGAGAAGCGACGCGAACTCGATGCCGCGCAGGAAACCCAGCACCAGTCTGACGCGAGGCAACAGTTCCCGCCGCTTGAAATAGTGGACTTTCAGCCCGGCCGCCTTGCCGACGTCGTAGGCGGCCGCCCCTTGCGGGACGGGACATCCCATTCCCTTCATATACGCATCCAGCGCCTTTTCGTAACATGGTGTCATAACCCGATCCAATCCGTTAGACCGGTTTCATTCTACCCCATGCGGCGGTAAAAAGGAAAACGAAAAATGAGCGGAGGTCTGCCGCGAATAAATAGGCGAAATTCCGTGATTGACACTTGAACAGCCATTGTTTAAGATGGAATCCCTTTTGTCTAGTAATAAGCGGTGCTTTTCCGGCCAGGCCGGGGGGATCGCCTAGGAGTGATTGGATGAAGAGATCAGGTTTTTTGAAAAGAGGGCTATGCGCGTTAGCCGTATTGGGCGCGGCTACCGTCTTCGCGGATGACGATGCGGAGCAGGAGCAGCCGGCGGCCGATGCACAGCCGGCGGCCGAGGCCGAAAACGGGGAAAAAGCGCCGGATGCGGGCTTTTTCCCGATGGTCAAGTGTTTTCGTCCGCGTGGTTCCGTCCGCGTGATGAATCCGGACCGCGGGAAGTTCGAACCTGCCGTCTCCGACAAGATGTACCCGCTCGGTACGCAGTTCGAGACGGCGGCCGGTTCTTCCGTCACGGTCTTCCTCTCGGAGCAGGACCACGTCATTCTGCAGGCGGATACCTTGGTGGCGGTGAAACAGGGCGCGAAGCCGGAAATGCGTGTGGTCGCCTTTTCGGGCGGGCAGATTTTCACCTTCTTCCGCGACAACACGCCCGAAGGCATGGTCGAAGTCCAGGCGCCCAACGCGGTTCTGAAGAACATCGCGGGCAAGGGGGACTACACGTTGAAGACGGCGGCGGGCGACGAATCCTTCCGGATCGTCACCATCACGGGTAACGCTTCCGTTGACGGCCAGCAGTATTCGGTGCCCGCGCTCCGTGCGGCGAACACGCTCCTTGTCGCGACAGAGGCGGATCGTTCGATGAGTCGCCTGACCAGCGAATCGGGCGAGTTCGCGGTTGTCTTGGAGAAAGGCGCGGAGGAGCCTGTCTCCTTCAAGATGTCCCCCCGGGCGGTCGTGAAGATCTGGCGGCAGCACGCCAAGATCGGCGGGCGTCTCATCGTTTCGACGCTGGCGGTCAATCCGAACGGGGTTTCGGTGCATCGGTTTGCTTGGGCGGAGGGCCGTCCGCAGGTTGCCACGGGCGAGATGATCCAGTCCGACGAAACCGCCGACGAGGCGGCGAAGGAGGGCGGCGAGACCTTGCCCGTGCTGCTTCCGAAAGCAAAGGAAAAGCCGGCGGCGGAGGGAGAGCCTCAGCCCGCCGGAGACGTCGAGTAACCCGTTTTTATTCCCATGCGGGGAGGCGGCCTGGCGCGGCTTCCTTACCCGGTTTGAATGTGCGCCGCAACGAAGTCTGGATGTCAAATGTTCATTTACCATTTTAACCGGATGATCCGCAACAAGTACCTCTGGGGGACTTTCGCCATCTTCATCTCTGTCATTTTCGCAGTCGATATGGATTCCTGTATTCGCGGCGACCAGACGGTCGGCGGCGTCTCCGGGAAATTGAACGGGAAGAGCGTCTCCCTGCGCGAGATCGAGGAGATCTCCCGCTCGCTGCGCGGCACGGGACGCAACCGCGACAACACCACGCCCGCCTCCGTCATCGAGCGCCGCGCCTGGGGACAGGTCGCCGCCGGACAGACGGCCGCGAAGGCTGGTCTCGCTCCGACCAAGATCGAGATTGTCGATATGCTGAAGGGGCTTCCCGCCTTCCAGGGGCCGAACGGGTTCGACATCCGCCGTTACAACGCGCTGCTCCGCGAGCAGGGGATGAACGCCGAGATGTTTGAACGCGACGTTGCCCGCCGTCTCGCCATGATGAAGGACGCGGCGCTCGTCGGCAGCGCCACCTGGGTCGCCCCCATGGAGCTGACGGACGAGATCGCCGGCCTGACCGACTCCTTCACCGTCCAGGTCGCCACCTTCTCCAATGCCTTCCTCAAGGCGGACATGAAGCTCGCCGAGAAGGATTACCAGAAGTTCTACGAAGAGAATACCAACTCCTTTGCGCTGCCGGACCAGATGTCCGTCCGTTACGTCTCCGTCCCCGTCACCAACTACCTCGCGTACGTCTCCGTGCCGGAGGACGATATGCGCGACTATTACGACGCCCACCATGACGACTATAAGCGCACGACTACCAACAAGACGGAAGAGCTGATTCCGTTCGAGGAGGTCAAGGGCAAGATCAAGTCCCTGCTGGAGAAGGAAGAGGCCGCCTATTGCGCCCAGACGTCCGTCACCTTCCGTATCTATAGCCGCCTCGAGGATACGAACCAGAACGCGCTCACCGTTTTCGCGGACAAGACGAAACTGCCGGTGAAGCAGTCGCCGCTCTTCAGCGAACGCGATACGCTCTCGTTCATTTCCCGTGCGGATAGCAAGGTTTTCACCGATGCCGCGTATGAGCTGGATCCGGAAAGCGGTGATTCCCGTTTCGGAATCGCCAAGGGTACGGATTTCATCTACGTCCTTGAGCAGACCAAGTTCGTCAAGGCGCACGTCCCCGCGTTCAAGGAGGTGCTGGAAGACCTCAAGCCGCGTGCGGTCGCCCGCGCCCGTTCCGATGCGTTCGAGGAGGCGTCCAAATCCGCCAAGAAGAAGTTGGAGAAGGCGCTTGCGGACGGGAAGTCGTTCGCAGACGCCGCCAAGGCGCAGTCCCTCAACGTTTCCACCCAGTTGACGTACACGGTGAACAACATCCAGAAGTCGCCCTTCCCGAACAGCTTCTCCGTCGCCTACGGCGCGATGAAGGTGGCGAAGGGGAAGGTCTCCGATCCGATTCCCGCCTCCGCCGATACAGCGTTGTTCGTCTATGTCGTTGACCGCAAGCCCGGCGAAGCGCTCACCGCCGACATGATGCGCGCGCAGATTCGCGAGAACATCGCCCGCCGTCGCGGCGATCTGTTCGACGAATGGCTGACTTGGAACTTGAAGCGCCAGAAGATCGAGAAGAAACAGGCCTTGAACTTCGGCGATGATGTGCCTGCGGCGGACGACGGTCTCGAAGACGACTAAAGGCGCGCCGCTATGGTCGACTGGAACATCCGCCCGCGCGGCCGCTCTTGTTCCGTCTGCGGGAAACCGTTTGAGGACAAGCAACCTTGCGTCTCCGCTCTAAAGGAGGTGGAAGGCGGCGGTTTTGAGCGGGTGGATTGTTGTGCGGCCTGTTGGAAACAGACACCCCGCGAATGGCAGCCGTTCAGTCTCTGGGAGGGGGAGTTTGAAGCCCCGCCTCCGGCCGAGGCGAAGGTGGAACCGGTTAAAAAAGAAACCGCCGAGGATCTTCTCCGCAAGCTTCTTCTGCTGGACGATCCCTCCATGCGCAACGTGGCATACGTGCTGGCCGTTATGCTCGAGCGCGGCAAGCAGATTGTCGAACGCGATGTCAAGACGTTGGAGGACGGTTCCCTGTTGCGTATCTATGAACATCGCAAGTCGGGCGACTCTTTCCTCGTCGTCGATCCGCGTCTCCGTCTGGATCAACTGGGCGATGTCCAGCGACAGGTGATCGAACTCCTGAGCGGAACGCACACGCTGGAGGCGGCGGCGCCGGAAACGAACCCGCCGCCGTCGGAAGCGTCCCCGAACCAGCCTCCACCGGAATCTTAGGAGTACGATATGGCCGAGCGGATTTTCCTTTCCCCGCCTTGGATGACAGGCGACGAGGAACGGATGGTTGCGGAGGCGTTCGCTTCCCGCTACATCGCCCCGTGCGGCCCGATGGTAGACCGTTTCGAGCAGGTTTTTGCGCAGACGGTGGGCCAGCCGTGCGCGGCGGCGGTGGCCAGCGGGACTGCCGCGCTCACCCTCCTGTTCCGCGACCTCGGAATGAAAAAGGGGGATATTGTTTTTTGTTCCGATCTCACGTTCATCTCGTCCATCGGCCCGGCTTGGCACATGGGGGTGGAGCCGGTTTTCATCGATTGCGACCGCGAGACATGGACGATGGATCCCGGCTTGCTGGAAGAAGCCCTGCGGGATGCCGCCCGTGCCAATCGACTGCCCAAGGCGGTCGTGGCGGTTGACCTCTATGGGCAATGCTGTGACTATGACCGTCTGGAGGCAGTGTGCGCACGGTATGCCGTCCCGCTTGTGATCGACGCGGCGGAGGCGTTGGGGGCGCGTTACAAGGAACGTCCTTCGGGGACTGCCGGGTACGCCGCTATTTTTTCTTTTAACGGGAATAAAATCATCACGACATCCGGGGGCGGTATGGTCGTCTCCGCTGACGCCGGTGTCGTGTCGCGGGCCAGGAAACGTTCGCAGCAGAGCCGCGAACCGGTGGTGTGGTACGAACACGAGGAAGTCGGGTTCAATTACCGCATGAGCAACCTTCTGGCTGCGGTTGGACTCGGCCAGCTGCGGCATCTGCCCGAAATCCTTGAACGCAAGCGGAAGATCTTCGACACCTACCGGGAGATGATCCCTTCCGGATCCGGGGTGTCGTTCATGCCGTGCGCCGCCTACGGAGAACCCTCGCGCTGGTTGACGGTGGCCCTTCTCCCGGAGGCGGATGCCCGCGAGGCGGGGCGTCCGTCCGAACGTGTCCTTTCCGCCATCCGGACGTTGGACGCGGCAAACATCGAGAGCCGCCCCCTCTGGAAACCGATGCACCTTCAACCCGTCTTTTCCGGATGCCGGTGTTATGGCGGAGGGGTGGGAGAAGAACTTTTCGCGGCGGGGATCTGCCTTCCCTCCGGCGCAGCCCTATGCCGCGAAGACATCGAACGGGTAAGCGCGTCGCTGGTCTAGAGGTCTCGTTTCGACAGCCACCGACAGCCACCGATTGCCACCGATAGCTGCCGAAGGTTCTTCAAGGTCTTTTTCCGCTTGATTTTTTCTCTTGCCAAGGGGGGATAAAGTTGGTATTCTATCCCCCGTTTCGCATGGAACTAGGGTGTCTAGTCCATAGGAACGGTTTGGATTTCTGAATGAAAGTTGCATCGACAGTATTGATTGTTTGCGCCTGTCTGACATTCTCTGGATGTTCGCTTTTTAGTCGTCTCTTCAAATCGGACGACGACGGATCTGCGTTTGCGGACAGCAAGGCTGTCTATGTAGAGGAAGGCGAACCGAAGATTGTCTCCGGGCTGACGCTGCGCGTGGGGGTTACGGCGTCCGGGTCCCGTGCGGTCGAGTCGGCCTTGATGGAGGTCAACGCGAACGGGGAGATTCTGATGCCCTTGATCGGTGCGGTGTCCTGTGAGGGGCTGACGCTTGTGGAGTTGCAGGAAAAGCTGAAGGGCGCTTACAAGGACTATTTCATCGAGCCGCAGGTGACGGTCGGTTTCGCCTACGTCGAAAATTCGACGATGAAGTCGCCCTGGGGCACGGTGCTTTTGATGGGCGAGGTGGCTCGCCCCGGCCCGGTCAACATGCCCAGCACGCGGGACTTGACGGTTACGCGCGCGTTGATGTTGGCGGGCAATGTGACAAGGGTTGCGGATAAGTCTCGTGTGAAGGTGACGCGCCGCCAGAAGGACGGCGAGTTGAAACACTTCACGGTGGATATCGAGAAGATCGGTAAGGATGGTCGCGCGGACTTGGATATTAGGCTCAAGCCCGGCGATGTGGTTTGGGTGCCCGAATCCTGGTATTGAGGTAACGGGAACGTTTTCAGACAAAGGACAAAAAGGAGTTAAGCAATGAAAAGACTAGTGACAGTAGGCCGTACGTTTGTGGCGGCTTTGGTGGTCGGGTCGGCCGCCGTTGTGGGGGGCGAGACGCTCACCCAGTCGCAGTGGATGAGCCAGGTCGGCCCTTCCGTCACGGATTACAGCGTCTTGCAGAAGACGGTCTCGAACCTCGCAGTCGGGGATCGTGTCGCCTTTACGCAGAATGCGCTTAAGGCGGTCTCGCGCCTGCCCGTGAGTAACGAAGAGAAGGCGGCCGCGTTCGTCCGTACCGCCGTCGGCTGCCTTGAAGGCAAGACCGGCGACGTGAAGAAGGATATCATCGCCGAGATCTTCGCCGTCACCCCGGTCGAGTATCTGCCGATGGTAACGGAGGAACTCGCCAAGCGGTTTGACCAGAAGCGGAACAACCTCTCCGACGATGAGTTTGAAAAGATCGCCTCGGAGACGTTGGAAGCGGCGGCGGAACGCAACGCGAAGACCGACGAGCCTTCCGTCCGCAATGCGTTTGTCGCGCTCTGCTTCCTCCGCGCCGCGAAGTCGCCCGACTCGTTGAAGAACGGGCTCATCGCCAAGCTTCCGGACGAGCGCCAGCGCAATCTGGCCTCTACGTGGATTCCGTCCGTGCTCGCCAGCGAGGGTAAGGACTATTCCGCGCTGACATCGGCCGCCGATGTCGATGCCGATAGCGTCGTCCAGCCTTCCAGCAGTGCCGCCGTCTTTGGCGGTCCCGCCGTGGATCGTCTGCTCGCCGACCTCAACCAGAGCGACAGCGTCAACGGGGCGCAGGGGACTTCCTCCTCTGACGCACCGAAGACGGGGGGCTCTTTGGGCGGTTCGCTCGCCGATGCCGGCGGGGAGTTCACGGAGGATTCCGTTTTTAATGATACCACGAAAACCGGTTCGGGTATCCTCCGCACACCGGCTACGGGTGTCAGCGTCCAGACGATCATTGTTCCGGGACCCTACCAGAATCAGGTCATCACCATCGTCAACGAGGGTGACGGCACGAGTCCCAAGCACCGCGGCCAGAAGGCTGAGTAGTAGACCCCTCTCAAACACAAGGAATTAACCATGAAAAAAACGTTTCTTTCGGAAGGATTGGTGAAGTGCGGTTTTATGGCCGTCCTCGCCGCCGTTGCCGCGCAGGCGGAGGAGGGGTTCAAGTTCAACAACTTGACGGTCTCTCCCTACGTCAACCTCGAATACAAGTACGACTCGAACGTCGATAACGACAGACGCGAGTTCGGCGACAGTATTCTCCACGTCACGCCGGGTGTCGACCTGAAGTACGAGGGGAACGACTGGGGTATTAGCGCCGATCTGTTCTACGGGTACAGCAAGTACATGAAGTACGATGAGCTGGATGCCCGTCGCTGGGGTGAACGCGTCAAGGCGTGGTGGGAATCCGAAAAGGGATGGAATCTCGTTCTCGGTGAATCCTACGTCCAGAGCAAGGACTCCGATTCCATCATCGATGGTGGCCGTGGTCTTTGGCGTGACCGTGAACAGCTTCAGTTCACCGGTGCGCTCGCCTACAAGACGGAACGTAACCGGATTACCGTCGATGCGGCCTATACCGATATCGATTATCATAATGATCCGAAGCGGTATCGCCAGCTCTACGGCTGGTCGCGTTGGTCGGCCGGTCTCGAGTTCGCCCGCCGTTTGACGGACAAGACCAACTTCCTGCTCGGCGGCGACATCGGTCAGTATTCTTCGGACGGCGCGAAGCACAACGGGTATAAGAACGAAAGTTCGTTCTACAGCCTGCAGGCTGGTATCGGCTCCCGTGCCACCGAGAAGATCACCTACCGTCTGATGACCGGTGTCAGTTGGTTTGACTACGGAAACGACGACCTGACGACCGGCTGGATCTACACCGCCGACGTCAACTGGATCATCAACAAGAAACTGGCGATGACGCTCGTCGGTTCGAGCTACTACCAGCCTTCCGAGAGCGTGGCCAATCAGGCGACCAAGATTTATATGCTTGCCGCCGGTTTGACCTATCGCCCGTACAAGAAACTCACCGGCCGTTTCGATTTGGCCTGGCGTCGTGAAGAGGAAATACGCAGTAGCGACTACGACGAGGACTTGATTTCCGCCCGTGTCCGTGCGGATTACAGGTTTGCCAAGTATATGTCGGTCTACGCCGGTTTCCAGTACGACAAGCGTTTCTCCCAGTCGAGCTACTACGAGTATGACCGTTATCTCGGCTTGGTCGGTTTGAGGCTTTCCTACTAAGTAGGATAGGTCGAATTTACCCGGACACCGCCTACGCCGCAGAACGTGTAGGCGGTGTTTTTGTCCAAGGGTTCTCTTGTGCAAGCCTTTCTGACAAAATATTCGTTGCCGATCCATCTGGCGATTCTTGCGTCGGCCGTTTTGGCCTCGCTGTGTGTCCCCCTCCGCTATGGAGGAATCACGGTATTCATCTTGGCGGTTTCGGCTGCGGAATTTGTCTTCCTGTTGCCGTCGGTACATACGGGAGAGACGTTTGTCGACGCGCGCGACCGGGTTTGGAGAGGGCTTGTCCGGGATGCGTTTTTTTATGTCGGTATTCTGGGGTTGCTCATTGCGCTTTCCCAGTGGTTGAATTCGGGGTGTTCGCTCGTTTACCAGCCTAGTGCAAATGCTTGGCAGATGAGTCTCCCCCCTATGCCGGGGCTTCCCTTTTCGGTGAAGACATCGACGGCGGGCGAGGTGTTGAACCGGTCTGTTGCCGTTTTTGTCGCGGTCTGTGCTTTGCGTCTGGCCGTTGGAAAACGCGGCAAGCGAAAGCTTTTCGCGGTTCTCGGTTGCGTCAGCGGGTGTATCGCCGTGATTATGATGTTCCGTACCGGGGCGAATCCGGGGGCAGTTGTCCCGTTGCCGGTCGGTTTCCTTTTCGGATTCTGGGCCATCGTGGGAATGGGGTCCTACCTAGGGGTGTGTCAGGAACCCGAAAATACGGGGATTCATCCCTTGCTCGTGATCCTCGGCATCGGTGCGAATACGGTCGGCGGGCTTTATTTCTCGAATGTTTTCTGGGCTGCGGTCTTGCTGTTCCTGATCCTGGTGTTTGCGATCTATGGCTTCTTTTTCCTCGCTAGGCGTTCCGAAGCCAAGCAGCTCATGTCATACGGATGTTTTTTCTTTTTGTTGAGCGGTGGGGCGATTTTGATTCTGGGGTACTTTATGCCGGGAAATCCGATTCAACGCCATTTCAACTTCTGGATGACGGTGGATCTGGAGGAGGCGTGGAATATCTGGTCTGCGGCTTGGCGTACGCGCATGGATGCGGCGCTGGACATCTGGAAGGGGCATTGGGGCTGGGGTGTCGGTGTGGACGGTTTCCGGGAGTTCTTAGGTTTTTCCGTGACCGGAAAAGCGTGGTCCGCATTCAAGACGGATCCCGGTTTGGTCTATAACGATTGCCTCCAGTTCCTTTGCGAATATGGGCTGGCCGGTTTTGTACTTTTCCTTTCCGCGTTTCTTTCGTTGGTTATTCCCGTCGTATTCCGGAGCCGCAGTTTCCTGGCGCAGCAAGGGGAGGCGAAGGGGGCGCTGGATAGGCGTGATTTTCTGCGGCTTGATCCCTTCTTTTTTACCGGGGCTTTTGCAGTGGTGCTGGGTATCGTTCAGGCGTGGTTCGCCTCTCCGTTCCATGCGCCGGGGTATTGCCTTTCTTGGATGATGGTGTTGGCGTCACTGCCGGTCTTTCTGCCGGAAGTTGGTGACTAAAATGGAGACCTTCGCATGAGTAGCGACAAGGATGATGGTTCCAGGGCGGTCAGCCGTCCTTTGTATTATGGCGGGAGTTCCCGTGCGCTGTATTACGGCGGAGGTTCCCCGGCCGCATATTCTTCCCCTGCGTATAGTGCTTACGGCGCGGGATATGGCGGGCTTTACGGCGGAAGTTCCTCGGGGAATCAGCAGGATGACTCCCTCATGGGGCAGTTCTCCATTGGCCGCATGATCCGTGTCTGTATGCAGCGCTGGGTGACGATCCTGGTGTTCATCATTATCGGCGGTATCGTCTCCTTCGCCGTCTTCAAGATTTCGCCCGTCATTTACGAGGCGGACGCGGTGATCGAGATGCGGATGCGCGGTTCGACCTATACCGGCCTCACCAAGGCGGTTATCGAAATGGACATCGGGTCGAACATGGGCGAAGTTTTCAACACGCGACTCGCCCGTCTGCGTAGCCGTGCCGTCTTTGAACAGGTTATCACCCAGTATCGGACGGATTTCCCCAGTTCGACGGTCAAGGACGATGAGTTGATTTCGACGTTGACGGGTTCGGAAATGACCTTGCAGCGCCAGTCCCGCTTGATCCACATCAAGGTGCGTTCAAGCGATGCCCAGCTTGCGGCGGACTTGTCTAACGCCTATGCCAAGGTCGCGGTCTCCTCCACCTCCGAGCAGAATAAAAACGAGTCCGAAGTCGCCGTCGCCTGGCTCTCTGCTACGACGGACCAGCAGAAGCGCGCCCTGGAACAGGCCGACAAGGAAATGCTGAACTTCATCGCTGCCAATCAAATTGACTCGATGAAGCGTAAGAAGCAGACGGACAGCGACAAGCTCCTCAAGATCAATGCCGACATTCTGAGTCTTGAAGGAAGGATCACCGTTGCGGCGGAAGTGAGCCGTACGCTTCAGGCGATTCAAAGTGAGCCGGAAAAGTTCGGCAGCCTCCCCGATTCCGTGCCGCGTACAGGCGAGATTTCCGAAGCCTACCAGCTCCTCCAGAAGACCCTGGCCGAGAAGAATTCCCTTCTCGCCCGCTATACGGCGAACCATCCGGAGGTCAAGGTCAAGGAGAAAGAGGTCGTCATCTACCGGAAGCAGTTTGCCGATGTCGTCTACCGTTCGCTGGAAACCTGTAAGGCAAACCTTGACCTGCTTCAGCGTCAGTACGACAAGCTCCTTCCCCAGCAGAAGGAACTGGAGAACAGCCTCTCCGTGTTGGAGGCGAAGATAGACGAGTCCACTTTGAAGCTGGAACAGTTGACCCGCGAACGCGAAGTCGCCGATATGCAGTACAAGGCGCTCTTGAAGCGTACGAGCGAGGCGCAACTTGCCGCCGACGAAGACACCGCCATCATTCGACCGGTCGAATCGGCCCTCAAGCCGAATAAACCGGTCCTCCCGAACCCGCTCATCATTTTCCCCGCCGGTCCCGCGCTCGGTCTCGTGCTCGGCTTCATGTTCGTCATGATGCTGGATCACCTGGAGGACAAGATCGTCGGTATCGCGGATATCGAGTCGCGTCTCCGCCTCAAGGTACTGGGCGTTATGCCGCACGTCCGCCGCAAGAAGCGCGAACAGCTCGCCCGCCTTGTCACGGACGACAAGTTCTCGCAGTACGCGGAGGCGATCGCCAGTCTCCGCAACCTGCTGGATTCGCCTCGCTATCACGATATCTCGAAGGTTTTGCTCTGCATGAGTACGCAGCCCGGCGAAGGCAAGACGGTTACCTCCTGCTCGATTGCGCAGTCCTGTGCGCAGAGCGGTCAGAAAACGTTGCTGGTGGACTTCGACATGCGCCGTCCGCGTCTCGCCCGCATCTTCGAGAAATCCCACAAGGACTTCAATTCCCTTGCCCATGCCCTGACCAACGGGGATGCGTCCGTGTTCGATACGCTTCCGATCGAATCCGGGATTCCCAACCTCAGCCTGGTGCTGACCCGCGCTTCGCCGGAAATCAACCCTGCGAACATCATGGGCAGCGAGATCGTGGTGGAGTTCTTCAAGTGGGCGCGCGAACACTACGACCGCATCGTGATCGACTCGCCGCCTTTCGGTATCGTCGGCGACGTCATGACGCTGGCCGCCCTCGTGGACTCCGTTATGATTATGTGCTGCCCGGACCGTACCCGGTTCCAGCCGGTCAAGCACGCCGCCCGCCACTTGACGGAGGCGGGAACGCGGATTATCGGCATCATCGTCAACGATGTCGATTTCGGTCGCCGTTCATCCTTCAGTTCCTACGATTACCATTACCGTTACAACTACCGCTACAACTACCGTTACGGATACGGGTATAGTTCCTTCAAGAAGAATCCGAAGGCGGGCGAGGACAAGGGCGGCGAGGCCGCTCCGGCGGATGCTTCCGATGTGACGGTCGATGACGATCTCACGCCGAAGAAGAGCGTGGAACGGCAGGACGTGGTGGATGCGTCCATGACCGATGATGATTGAGGCGCAAGCCGGGAGACGGGCGGGATTCCGCCCGTCTTTTGTTTAAGGAGTTGTTATGTTGACGTTCAATTCCCCCGAAAAACTCCAGAAGTGGGCGCTTGCCCGTCGTGCCGAAGGGAAGCGCATCGGACTTGTCCCGACCATGGGGTATCTCCACGAAGGGCATCTTTCCCTCATCCGGAAGGCCCGTAAACATGCCGATCTGGTAGTGGTGAGCGTGTTCGTGAACCCCATTCAGTTCGGTCCGAACGAGGATTACGCGAAATATCCGCGTGACGAAAAAGCAGACCTCGCCAAATGCGAGGCCGAGGGGGCTGCCGCCGTATTCCTTCCGACGCCCGCCACGATGTATGCATCGGATGCGAGTACCCGTATCCGCGAAACCGTTCTGGCCGACCGTCTTTGCGGACTTCGACGCCCCGGCCATTTCGAGGGCGTCTGCACGGTGGTCGCGAAACTTTTCAACCTTGCCCAGCCCACCGTCGCCGTCTTCGGGCAGAAGGATTTTCAGCAGGCCGCCGTCATCAAGCGCATGGTGCGCGACCTGAACTTTCCCGTCAAGATCCTCGTCGCGCCGATTGTGCGCGAGAAGGACGGCCTTGCGAAGAGTTCGCGCAATACCTATCTCTCTACGGAGGAACGTCGGAACGCCCTCGGCCTAAGCCGGGCGCTCGCCCTCGCCAAACAGCTTGTCGCAAAAGGGGAAACCTCTGCGAAGCGGATCGGCGCGAAGATGCGCTCCGAGCTGGAACGGAACGGGCTTGTCGTCGATTACGTCGAATTGCTCGATGCGGCGACCTTGGATCCGGTCGCGAAAGTCGTCAAAGGGAATGTCGCGTTGATTGCCGCTTTCGACGGGAAGACCCGCCTTATCGACAACACCCTCTTGTGACCCTCGTTGTCCCATGCGGCGGAACTGAAATGTAGAGAAGGAGGGATGCGCTTGTTCACACAGGATAGATGCCGTATGATGGTGATGATGGGGATCGTTGCGTCTCTTGCCGTGTCCACGCTTTGGGCCGGGGAGTTGCCGTTGTTTCCCGTGCAGTGGCGGTACGTCGGTCCGGGGGGAGGCGGATGGATACAAAGTCTCCTCGCCAGCCGCCATTCGCCGAACCGGATGTTCGTCGGCGGCGATGTGGGCGGGTTCTTCCGTTCCGAAGACGCGGGGGAACGCTACGAGGTTTGTAACAAGGGTTTCCGTAACCTGTGGATTGAATCGATTGCCGAACATCCCCGTGATCCGAATGTTCTGCTGGCCGGTTCCCTTCGCGGCGTCTATAAGTCGCAAGACGGCGGGAAAACCTGGCGTGAAGTCGCCGTTGGTTTCCCCCCGATTTCGCGGTACGGTTTTTCCGCCCCCGTCAGCCTCGTCGTGTACTCGTCAGCCGATCCCGATACCGTTTATGCCGCCATCGGCCGTCCGCGCGCGCCGGGAAACGGCGTGTCGCAGATGTACCGTTCGTACGATGGCGGCGAGAGCTGGCAACCGGTCGTGGAGGAGGGGGCGTTACCCTCCGGCCTGGATGTGTTCGACCTCGCGATCCATCCGCAAGACGTGCGGCGGTTGTTGATTTCGACCAGCCACGGACTTTTCCGTTCCACCGACGAAGGGGTTACTTGGACACCGTCCAACGACGGGCTTCCCGCGCATCTTCGGACGCGGCGTCTCGCGCAATCTCCCGCCGTCCCTTCGGTTGTCTACGTTTCCCTCCGCCAGAAGGGTGGGGAAGCTCCTTGGTCGGCGGGGGTCTACCGCAGCGACGACGCCGGCGATCACTGGCGTCCTGTGAATACGGGGCTTCCGCAGGATGCCGGACGTGCGGGGGAGGACGACAATCTGTGCGACTGGGTGGATTGCCTCGCCGTGCATCCGGTCGATCCCGGGACGGTGTATGCGGGCGGGGCGTCGTGGCACTGTGGCGGCCTCTTCAAGACCACGGACGGCGGCGCCTCTTGGAAGCAGGTTTTCCGGCGGGGGCGCGAACCTTCGGGATGGATCGATTTCTGGGGACCATCCGTGACATGCCTCTCCCTTTCCGCCTTGATGCCGGATACCCTCGTCTTCGGTACGTCCGGTGCGGTCTACCGTTCCGATGACGCCGGTTTCTCGTGGCAGCCCCGTTATTCGGGAGAACGTATCGACGGGAAACTCGCCGGAACCGGGCTGGAGGTCACGTGCGTGAAATCCATTACGCCGCACTACGGTATGAAGGGGCGTTTCTATCTCGGTTATTTCGATATCGGGCTGTTGATTACGGAGGACGACGGGAAAACCTTTCGTCGTTCGGTCAATGGCGTATCCAAGGCGTATCAAGGCACGTGTTTCGCGGTTGTACCTTCACGTAACGATCCGTTTCATCTATGGGCGGGGTTCGGGGCGCAGGGTAAGAACGAAGGCGGTGTCGCGGAAAGTTTCGACGGCGGTCGCGAATGGCGGATGCGCGATGCCCCGGAAAGCGGCTGGGTTCCGGCGCGTCCCCTCGCGCTCGCGCTTTCAGGGGAGACGCTGTTCTGCCTTGCCGACGGACGCGGAATCTTCGCCTACCGGCAGGATCCCCCCCGTTGGGAGGCGCGTAACGGGACGCTTCCCGCCGGGCGCGTGACGGCGTTCGCGCTGGATGGCGAACGCCTTTTCGCCGGGACGGCGGCGACGGCGGAGGAGGGCGGCGCGGTCTGGCGCAGCGACAACGTCGGAAAATCCTGGCGCCGCGTGACGTCCCCTTCGCACCGGATGGGCGATGTCCGCCAACTGGCGGTCAGTCGCGGCCGGATCGTTGTCACCGTCCGCGCCAAAACCTTGAAGACGGGCGAAACCTTCCCCGGCGGGGTCTGGACGTCGGCGGACGGCGGTCTCGCATGGACGCACGTCTACGAAGACACGTTCTGTGACGGCGTGGCAATCCATCCCAAAACGCCCTCCCGTTTCTTCGTCGGCCTCAACGATCATCCGTTCCACGACCATGCTGTCGCGAACGGCGTGATCGAGACGCAGGACGGCGGACGGACCTGGCGCAGCCTTTCCTCGGATTCACTCGTCAACCGCAATATTTCCGCGCTCGCGGTCGATCCGAATGATCCGGACTACCTCTGGGCGGGAACGGCGGGAAACTCCGTCTGTATCGGGAAAATCAAATGAAAGTCGGCCTTGATGTTTTAGTGGAAGACGAACCGGAACTTCTCGCGGACGCCCGTGTCGCGCTGGTGAGCCATCAGGCGGCCGTGGGGCGTTGCGGCGCAACCGCCGCGCAGTTGCTCCACCGTGTACTGGGCGACCGTCTTGTCGCGCTTTTCGGTCCCGAACACGGCTATTTCGGCGTTGCCGGCCCCGGCGAGGAGACGGCGGACAGTGTGCATCCGGACTGGGGCATCCCCGTCTATTCGCTTTACGGGGCGACGCGGAAGCCGACGCCGGAGATGTTGTCCGGCATCGATACGCTGGTCGTGGATTTGCAGGATCTCGGCGTCCGCTGCTACACCTACCTCGCCACACTCCATCTCGTCCTTCAGGCGTGCGGTGAATGTGGCGTCCGCGTCATCGTCGCCGACCGCCCCGTTCCTTTGCACGGTACGGTGGACGGCCCCGGCCTCGATCCCGCGTTCGCGAGTTTCGTCGCGCCCGTCTCCCTTCCGATGGTCTACGGCATGACGCCGGGCGAGACGGCGCGTTGGATGCTCGCGAAGCAACTTGTCGACGCCGATGTCACCGTCGCCGACATTCGTGAAACGGAAAGTCCCGCGCACCCGGAGTTCATCCCGCCCTCGCCCGGGATCCGGACGGCGGAAAGCGCGGTCGCCTACGCCGCGACGGTTTTCACCGAGGCCGTCCCCGCGATCGATTGCGGACGCGGCACCTCGCTCGCGTTCCGCGTCCTGGGGGCACCCTGGATCCGCGCCGAGGCGTTCTGCGAGACGATCGCCGGGGAATCCTGCGAGGGCGTCTCCTTTTCGCCGCACCGGTATGCCGCGACGGGCGGCTTGTACGACGGCCGGCCGCTGGACGGTGTTCGGTTGACCGTGACCGACAAGGCGGTGTTCAAGCCCGTCCGGACCTCCCTGCGGATCCTCCGCGTCCTCCAAGACCTCTACGGCGTGGATACCCTGTGGAAG
>JAGAEL010000070.1 GCA_017613085.1 Kiritimatiellia bacterium
CAAAAAGAGAAAGGTTGCGTAACCAAGGCAGTTACGCAACCTCATCTTAAAATCTTAAATACTTCTTTATCGGCGCTCCTCTAATGGAGCGGTTATTTTTATATTGCAGCATTAAAAATGTAGAGGGCGGCACGGACGTGGAGGCCGGCACGGTGCGTCCGCCGGACTCCCCCGCCGACAGCAACTACACCTACAGCGGGGACAACTTCACGGCGTTCGGCACGGGAATGGTGAACATTCTGCCCGGCGCGGTGTTCGACGTGCGCGGCAACTACGGCTACACCAACATCTGCCTCAAGGGCGGCACAATCGCCAACACGCTCCGTGCGATGAGCCAGACGGCGAAGCCCGGCGTGTTTGTGGCGTCGCTTGCGGACGCGGACGTGTCCCATTTCAACATGTACCTTTCGGGGAGCGACAAGTACGACACGTCGTACGGCAAGGCGGGATTGGGATTGGCCACGGACCTCGGAGGAAAGACGCTGGAAATCATCGAGTGGGGCAGTCTCTACCTTCGTTCCGCACTCACGAACGGGACGCTGAGGGTCGTGGAAAGCAACGGCTGGTTCAGGTTCGAGTCGGCACTCGATATGCGCACGACGGCGTTTGACTGCCAGGTTGCGCTACAGGTGAATGCCAACGTACAATTGGGCGAGTACATCCACCGCAAGAATACGCAGTATATGCTTGGCGGCAGCAAGTTGTACGTCCACAAGCGGTTCTGTCCTGTGGCGGATTATTTCTTCAACTGCCAGCTGATGGACGGTTCCATGCTCGACCTCTCGCAGCGCGAAACTGTGTTCACGGCGCGTTGTGTCAACCACCAGAGCGCGGCTCACGTCGTTTCCTACGAGAACAACGCCACGATCAAGGTGAAGCTCGGCGAGAGGAAGGTCTGGAACGGGACGAAGTTCGTAGGCTGGTCTGCAAAGCCGACAAACAACGTGAAGTTCGTCGCGGCGGATGGCGAACCCAGACGATCCTTTGCGATCAAGGATGACGGACTTTACGCCTACAGCGGTTTCATTGTGATTGTAAGGTAGGATGTTCATGGAAAGAAAATTGTTTCTTGTTGCCGCCGTGCTGGCGGCGGTTGTGGCGAATGGCGCGGAATACGACATCGCCGCGCTCGTCTATCCCGGCTACCACCCTGAGCCTCGTTGGAAGGAGCTTGGGCTCTTCCCAGAGGGGCAGGGCGAGTGGTTCAACGTGAAGGACGCAAGGCCGAAGTGGCCAGGACACTACCAGCCCCGCGTCCCGAAGTGGGGATACGAGAACGAGGCCGATCCGAAGGTGATGGAGAAGAAGATCGAGGCGGCGTCCTCGCACGGCGTCAACGTGTTCATTTTCGACTGGTACTGGTACGGAGGGCGGCCGTTCCTCGAGGGTGCGCTTTCCGACGGTTTCCTCGGCGCGAAGAACAACGGCAAGATGAAGTTTTTTCTCATGTGGGCGAACCACGACTGGTCAGATTGCGTCGATAAGAGAGCGCCAGCGAGAGGCAGCAAAACCATTTGGTACGGCGGAGTGGACGGGGAAGCGTTCAAAACGATGTCGCGCCGCGTAATCGAAAAATTCTTCTCCCGGCCAAACTACTACCGTATCGGCGGGAAGCCGGTGTTCATGATCTACGAAGTCGGCTCGTTCGTGAAGGGAATGGGCGGCATGGAGAAGGCCGCCGCCGCGTTGCGCCAGTTCAACGAGGACTGCGTGAAGGCGGGGTTGGGCGGTGTGCATCTGATGGCATGCAGCTGGGGACGGTGCAGACCGGAACACATTGCCGCGCTTGGAATCGAGTCTGCGACCATGTACACCTACGCGCATCATGTGCGTCCAAAGGGAGACTACGCGCAGTGGGCGGAGAAAGGTCTTGCGAAGCTCGATTCCGAAAAGGCGCGCCTCAAAGGGCTCAAGGCGTACTTCGCCCATGCATCGGTGGGCTGGGACAATAATCCGCGTTACCCGGAGAATATGAACTGCGTGACCGGCTCGTCGCCGGAGAAGTTCGAGAAGGTGTTGCGCGGCGCGAAGGACTGGTGCGACCGCAACACGCCGCCCGGCTATCCGAAGCTTATCTCGATCAACGCCTGGAACGAGTGGATCGAGGGATCGTACCTCGAGCCTGACGAAAAGTACGGCATGGGCTACCTTGAGGCTATCCGCCGCGTGTTCGTCGAAAGGAAATGAAGACGGCTTGAGGAGTGCGGCAATGGAGGATGCTACGTTTTGCAATTGCTTCCGTTTGCTAAACAGCGGAACGGCTGCGGTTCTTATCGCGGCTGTAATTACTGCGGGGACGTCGTACGCACAGTCCGGCGGCGTATCGAAGGCGGACTATCTCGACCTCGTTGAGGCGGCTGTCGCCGCGTATTCCGACACCCACATCCGCGACTACATCGAAGAGGTCGAACGCGGCGGTGTGCAGGAACATGGATTCCCGCGCCTCACGGCGAACCTCGGAGGGCTTATCGCCGCTGGCCGCCGGCAAGGCCGGGAAGAGGTGTTCCGCCGGATGATGGACATCTGCTGCCGCGACGCGAAGAAGGGACCGATGAAGAAGGAAGGGGGGAACGAGTTTTCGGTCAAGGAACTTGCCGCCGCGCTCCAGGACCTTGAACGCGCGGGCGTCTTCCCGAAGGAGGTGACGGACGGTTGGCGGAGCGGCATCGCGGAAATCGACCCGTGGCGGAGTTACCGCATAAAACCCAAGCCCGGCGGCAAAAAGAATTCGTACAACTGGGCGGTGTTCGGCGCGGCGAGCGAGCAGACGCGGCTTGCCGCCGGAATGGGGGGCGCCCCGAAGTTTATCGAACGGTACGTTTCCGACCAGATGCGCTGGTTCGACGAGAAGGGGATGTGGCGCGATCCGCACGAGCCGCTGGTTTACGATTTCGTGACGCGCCTGCAGTTCGCGCAGATTCTGTTCGCCGGTTACGACGGGCCTTCCCGTGCGGCGCTGGAGGCGCATCTCGACCGAGGGGCGGAGGCGACGCTCGCGATGCAATCGGTGTGCGGGGAGATCCCGTACGGGGGGCGCAGCAACCAGTTCCTCCACAACGACACGTTTTACGCCGCGCTTTGCGAATGGTACGCGGCGAGGTTCCGCAAACGTGGCGACCTCGTGACGGCGGCGCGGTTCCGTGCGGCGGCTGCGCGCGCGGTGGCGGGATTGCGTCGCTGGCTCGCGGAACGTCCCGTCCGCCACGTGAAGAACCTCTACGCCCCCGGATCCGGAAAGCCCGGCACGGGAATCGGATGCGAGGGATACGCCTACTTCGACAAGTACATGGCGACGATGGGATCGTGGGCGATGATGGCCGTGCGGTTCGCGGATGATTCGCCGCTCCCCGAAGTTCCGGAGGAAGAGATTGCCGCTTTCGCGTCGTCTCCGTATTTCCACATCGTGATACTTCGGGCGGGGGACTATTCCGCGCAGTTCGACTACAACGCGGATCCCCACTACGATTGCGACGGTCTCGGCCGTATCCATCGGCGGGGCGCGCCGCCCGCGATAGGCCTCTCCGTGCCATGTGCCAGGAAGCCGAGCTACCGCACGGAACGCCTGAACACGCGCGCGCTCGCAATCGCCCCCGTCGGAGAAGGAACGCTTGTACCCGCCGGAAGCGGACACGACAAGGACGGCTCGTGGGCGAACTGGCGCCAGGGGGCGTTCGACTGGCGTTGCCGCCTGACGAAGGACGGGCTTTCCTCCGAACTTCGCGGAGAAGGGGATATCGCCCAGTCGCTTCCGGCGTTCGAGTTCGACGGCAAGGGCAAGACCACGATAACGTGTGCGGGGAATACGCTCGTTATCCGCTACAGGGGCTGGCAATGCGTCTATCAGACCAACGGCGCAATCGTTGACACAGGCGTATCCTGCTGTAACCGCAATGGACGTTACCGTGCGTTCGAAGCCCGGGGAAAGAACGCGCTCACCGTCCTGGTCTCGATTGCTAAAGAAACGTGATTTTTCTGTTCGCTCCTTGCGTGGCGGGAGGGGAATATGGTACGATGCCCGCGTTGTCATGCCAGATCGGATGCAACCAAATGGGGAAGAACGACGATATGGAGATTTCGCGCAGAGGATTTATCGGAGGTGTCGCCGCGTTGGGGGCGGGAGGCGTTTCGTTTGCTGCGATGGAGGTGGACGCGCCGAAGCGCGTCCCGTCGCTCATCGCCTCCGCGCCGGTACTTCAGAACGCGGCGGAGCGGTCGATGGGGGTCGCGTTTGCGGTCTCGGCGGATGCGAGCGGTTGGGTGGAGATTTCGCGGTCGCCGGACATGGGCGGCGCGAGGCGCGTCTATTCCGGCGGTCTCGGCATGATGGAGGTGGATGACAAGCTCGCGCAGATCCGCTTGCGCGATCTTCGCCCCGCGACACGTTACTGGTACCGTATCGGCGCCGACCGAATCGAATACAAGAACGGTTACCGGATGAAGAACCTCGGCAGCGAGGTTGACGGGAACATCCATTCGTTCACCACGCTCGGCGCGGAGGCATCCGGCTCTTTCTGCATCATCAACGACACGCACGATCAGAAACCCGCGCTCGACTTGGTGTTGGCGAAGCTTGCCGCGCTGAAACCGTCCGTCGTGATCTGGAACGGGGATGCGTTGAACAAGGCCGAGAAAATGCAGAAGGCGATCGATGTCCTGATCACGCCGCATGAAAAACATCCCGGATACGCCGCCGATATGCCGTTCATGTTCCTGAACGGAAACCATGATTTCCGGGGCCGCTTTGCGCGGCATTTGGAGCGCGTGTGGATGTTCCGCGACCCGGCTGAGCGCGGCGGGCGATTCGCGGAACTCGGACGGAACTTCGTGCAGCGGTTGGGCGACGTCGCGCTCATCGGACTTGAAACGGGCGAGGACAAGCCGGACGACTATCCGGTGTTCGCGCGGATTTTCCAGATGGACCGTTACCGTGACTTGCAGACGGAATGGCTGGCGGAGGCGGTGGAATCGCCCACGGTGAAAACAGCGAAGTTCAAGGTGGCGATATGCCACATTCCGCTGTTCCATCCCAACTGGCGCGATCCGAAGCTTCCGGGGGGCGACGGCCCGGTCAACGGCAAATGTGCCGCGATGACGCGCCCGTGCGCATTTCGCTGGCGTCCGCTTCTGGAGAAGGCGGGAATCCATCTCGTCGTCTCCGGGCACACGCACCGCTACGTCCACTATGCGCCGGATGTGGAACGCGCTTGGTCGCAGATCGTCGGCGGCGGATGCGCGGTCCATCCGGGACACGAAACCGCTTTCCCTTCCGTCGTCGAAGGGTTCGTCAAGGGCGGAAGCCTTGTTGTGAGAGTCCACAACTGTACCGATGACAAGATTGTGATGGAAAGGTCGTTTAGCTGATGAAAACCATGTTGATAACGGCGTTCGCGGCGTTTGCCGCAACGGCGGGGACGCTTGACGTGAAGCCTGTCCGCGAAAGCAGGAGCCCGGCGGATGAGATTCCCCCCGAAACGATGCGGGCGGTCTACGAGGAGGTCAAGACGCCGTACAAGGCGGGGATGGCGCTCGTGCCGGGGGAGGGCGAGATGCTGGACAATCCGATGGTGTTCCGCAAGGGGGATACCTGGTACATGATGTTCATCCGTTTCGACGGCAAGGGCTATGAGACGCACCTTGCGGAGTCGAAAGACCTCCTGACATGGAAACGGCTCGGCTGCATCTTCTCGCGAGGCGCAAAAGGGCAGTGGGATTCGGCCCAGGCGGACGGGTGGCCCGCCCTTGTCGATACGCGATGGGAGGGACCGAACACGCTCAACACGTTCGAGGGTCGCTACTGGATGATGTACCTTGGCGGTTCGGCGCACGGTTACGAAACCGATCCGCTCTCTACCGGCGTCGCGTGGACGGACGATCCATCCGCCCTGCGGCAGTGGACGCGGTATGAGGGAAACCCCGTCCTCAGTCCCTCCGACCCTGATGTGCGGAGCTTTGAGAAGAAGACGATCTACAAGCATTTCACGGTGGAGGATCCGTCGCGTTCCTGCGGGGGGCGGTTCGTGAACTTCTATAACGGGAAGGCGGCCGGGATCTGGCAGGAGGCCATCGGCATGGCCGTTTCGGACGATATGCGGCATTGGCGCCGCATCGGCGACAGACCGGTTATCGTGAACGGGAACCGAGGAATCTCCGGCGATCCGTTCATCAAGCGCATCGGCGACGTGTGGGTGATGTTCTACTTCGGATGCGGCTGGAGGAACGACGCCGGTGGCGCGTTCGACACCTTCGCGTGTTCACGCGATCTGCGGCACTGGACGAAATGGACGGGCGAACCGCTTGTGAAGCCGTCCGAAAGTTACGATAACCTTTTTGCCCACAAGCCGTGGGTACTGAAGCACAACGGCGTGGTGTACCACTGGTACTGTGCCGTATCCAAACGCCCTGACGGCAAGACGGTGCGCGGCATTGCGCTTGCGACATCGGCCGTAATGAAGCCCCCGGCCATTCATCCGTAGCCGCCCTGTGGGGGCGTATCCGCGAATCGTGCAACCGGTCTTTTGTCTCACGCGGAGGAAAGAGCGGGAGGGTCGCGCCCCGTCGCGACCGAGTGGCAGATGTCGGGTGTCGGGTGGGAGGGCGCGTGTTCCCACGCGCCGCATGGGAACGGACGCTCCATGCGCTGAAAAGGCAATGCCTCGACGGAAGGATTGCACCACCTGAGGATTTGCGGGGCGGTATGTCGGCAGGGGAGAAAGGGCGTCACGACCCCGGGGCGAAAACGGGCCTGCGGTCCGGGACGACGGATGCGCGGATCAAACCCGTTCCCCTGCACCCGGTAGCCCTGAACAGGCGGGAGACCGAAGTGCGGACACCAATGCGCCGTTGCTCCACCCCACCGCCGTCTACCACCGGATTTATATAAATGCGGAGGTAGTGTGTGCGTCCGCGAATCGTGCAAACACGTAACCACGGAAAACGGGCGAAACGGGAGGGACGCGCCCCGTCGCGACCGTTCTCGCGTGGATATGCCCCCCCCGCACGACAGGCGACACCCGACATCCGACAGCCGCCACTCGGACGGGACGAAGCCCGTCCCTCCCGTAACATCACACGCGGGAGGGCGCGTGTCCCCACGCGCCGCATGTGCGCAAATGTGTACGTGTGCAAGTGTGCAAACAGCCAACCACCACTCGGACGCGACGG
>JAGAEL010000071.1 GCA_017613085.1 Kiritimatiellia bacterium
CGTGAAGGGCGGCAAGCTCGTCAAGACGAAGTTCACGGTGAACGGCGCGGTCGTCAACGGGATCGCCTACGGCACGGCCTTCAGCAAGACCGCCGGAAGTGTTTCGGTGGTAATCCGGTAGACGTTCTGCCGTGACCATAAGCCCCGTCCCCACGAGGGGGCGGGGCTTTTGCCTTATGCAGGGTGAAACGGGTCATCAAGGTTGTCCCGGTTGTCTTGTTCGTCCCGGTTGTCTTGTCCGTCCCTTTTCGCGACGGGGCGCGACCCTCCCGCTCTTTCCTCTGCGCGAGATAAAAGACGGAGGTGGCCGGTCAATCAATTTGTGGCGAGGGTGAAAACTTCGGAGGGGCTTTCCTGGCTCAAGACTTCGACACGGATGTCATCGCGTCCGGCGCGGTGGAGGGCATCGCGCATGACGGATTTTGCGAGTGAGGGAACGTTACATTCTTGACTCACGTGCGCGAGCAGCAAAAGCCGTAAGGTGTCCGGTGCGTTTTGCTCCATGAACGCGGCGGCTTGCTCATTCGAGAGATGTCCGGTGTCGCCGAGGATCCGGTTTTTCAGGTGGCGGGTACGTTTCGACTCCATCAGGAGCACGGGGTCGTGGTTGCTTTCCAGCACGGCGGCGGTGCATCCCGTCATGGCCGCTGCCACGGCCGGCGTGATGCAACCGAGGTCGGTGGCGTAGAACAGGCGAACCCCGTCGGCGCAGAGGACGTATCCAACGGGTTCCGCCGTGTCGTGGGAGACGGAAAACGTTTCAATGTGGAAACCGGCAAGGTCGAACGGCCGTCCCGTCTCGAAAATCGTCCAGGGAAGGGCGGCGTCCGGGTGGGCGCAGTCGATGGCTTCCGCCGTGCCGCCGTTCGCGAAGAGTTCCGCATCCAGATAACGGTGGAGAACGGGGATCGCGCTGCAGTGGTCGTCATGTTCATGCGTGAACAAGACCCCGCGTATACGCGCGGGGTCGAGCTGCGCCACGGCCAGCCGATGCACGATCTCCGTCCGGTTCAATCCGGCGTCCAAGAGCAACGCGCCTTCGGAGGATTCCACGTAGGTGCAATTCCCTTTACTTCCGCTGGCGAGGACACAGAGTCGCATCGATTTGTCTGCCTCCGTCGGATTTCTCAGGGACGATCGCTCATCGCCTGGCGGTAGAACTTCAAGAAGCAAGCGATTACGTCGTCTTTCGTCACTTCGGTGATCGGATAGTTCTGCGGGTCGTCGCGGAACATGGATTCGTACTTCAACGGGCCGGTCCCCTTGTTGAGCCTGACTTCGGCTTTCGGGAGGATTCCGGTCTGGACGTACTGCTTCATCACGCTGAAGGTGATTTCCTCGACCTCGCCCGAGAGAACCTGGAGTTTGACGGACGCGGGCGCCGTGCGGACCTGCGCGTCGCGGTTATGCTTTCGCAGTTCTTCCGCGATTTCCTGCAAGGCCGGCATGGCGACGGTCGTCAAGAATTCCTCGAATTGCGCATTTTCCTGTTCGGCGCGGGTCATACGCCCGCGCCCGTTCATGATGCCGTTCAACTCATTACGCCAGTCCACCGTTTACCTCCTCTTGGTTGCGAACTCCGTACATCATACCACGGAGAGGGAGAAAGGACAACCGTTTATTGTTTCGCCGGATCGTAGCCCGCCGCGGCAAGGCGGCGCGGAATGCTGTACCGGCCGCGTTCGGGGCAGCGGAGGAGCTTGTTGATCTCCGCGTTGTCCGTCTGCTCCGTGCGCGGATTCCAACCGAGGGTTGTGCCGAGGCCGCTGCGGCGCATCTCCATGCAGAGGTGGCCGAGCGTGCAGACGTTGGCCGAATGGAACGCGCTCTCCACGTTCGTCACGCACGCGCCGCCGGTGCGGACCGCCGTAAGCCAGTCGAGCATGTGGTCGTTGTTCGGGCTCGCGTGGAGCGGCGTCTCGTCGGCGCGGAGCGGCAGGAGGAGTTCCGGTTTGTTCGAATCGAGCGCCTTGAGCACCGGGCCGGGCTGGGTGGGATCGGAGGCGGTCACCTTCTGCGCGCCTCGGCTGACGAAAATCCAATCGCCCTTTTCGCCGATGAACTTCACCCCGTTCGGGAAGGTGTTGCAGACGTGGACGTCGATCCCCCCCGGATAGGTGTAGTGGAGGTCGTAGGCGGTATGGACGTTCCAGAGCCCTTTCTTCATCCATTCGCAGTTGCCTGTACAGGCGACGGGCCCGGAATCCTCGGTGCCCAGCCCCCACTGGACGATATCGAGGTGGTGCGCACCCCAGTTGGTGATCATTCCCCAGCCGTAGGGCGCCATCTGGATCCAGCCGGGGCGCGACCCGATGCGCGAAAGGTCTTGCGTGTGGCAACGGTCTTCGGTGTAGTACGCCTCCGGCGTCGCGCCGAGCCAGGCGTCGTAGTCGAACGTTTTGGGGACGGGCATCTCCTCCGTCCGCCCGCCCTCCTTGTCGATGCCGAGCCCCACTTCGACGCGGACGATTTTCCCGAGGCGCCCGTTCCGGACGAAGGCGCAGGCGTTGCGGAACTGGGGCGCGGAACGCTGCTGGGAACTGATCTGGAACGTGAGCCCTTTCCGTTTGACGAGATTCGTGAGCAAACGTCCTTCCTGGACGGTCTGGGAAAAGGGTTTCTGCATCCAGATGTGCTTGCCCGCGAGGGCGCAGATCACCGCCGCCAGGCAGTGGGCGTGGTCCGGCACGGAGACGCAGACGGCGTCGATCCCCGGAAGGCTGGCGAGCATGTCGTCGACATACTGGAAGCCCGCGACGGGAATCGATTCGCCCAACGCTTTGCGGTAGGCGTTCTCGACGAGTCCCTTGGAATGATCGACGCGCCGCGTGTCGAGGTCGCAGACGCCGACGATCCGGGCGAGGCGGAGGTTGTCCCCCTTGGCGAGCAGTTTCTGCTCGAAGGTCGTGGAGATACGGCCCAAGCCGATCAGGCCGACTTCAATCCGTTCGTTCGGCGAGAAACGGGGTTTCCCGCGCCGCGAGACACAGCCGGCGGGGACAATCATCGGGAACGCCAGCGCGGCTGCGCCGGCTTTCAAAAACGACTTTCGGGTGAGTTTCATACGTTTTCTCCACGTTTAGCGGGGTTGCTGTTTCAAAAGGCGGAGTACGCCGTACGGTGCGCGCTCCTCCAAGACAAGGGTGCGGTTCGCGTCGTCGTCGCCGGCGAAGCGTTCGGACGAAGGATTCCACGTCAAAGGGCGTCCGAGCTTCATCGCCGTGTAGGCCAGGATGCAGGCGGAGGTGGAGCGGTGTGCCTCCTCCGGCGTGATGTTCGTCGGTTTCCGGCTCTTGATGCTTTCGAGCCAGACGCGGTGGTGGTTCGAGGCGTTGCGGGCGACGGGACGCGCGACCTCGCCCTCGATCAGATTCCGCGCGCTCGCCTCCAGCGGGCGCCAGCGGCCGTGTTTCCCGCCCGCCCCCGGATCGGGGATGAGCGCTTTCTGCGAAGTCCGGCTGCAGAAGATCCAGCCGTTGTCGCCGATGAAGCGGACACCGTTCGGATAACAATCCGTCCCCGCGATTTTCACTTCCGTCCCGCCGGCGTAGGAGAGGGAGACGCGCAGTTTCCCGTGGACGTCCCAGAGGCGCCGTTTGGGATATTCCGCCGTACCTTCGACGCGCACGGGGCCGCTCTCGCCGGCGTTCAACGCCCACTGCGCGATATCGAGGTGGTGCGCCCCCCAGTTGGCGATCATCCCGAGGTCGTAACACTGCATGGTCATCCAGCCGGGACGGGAAAGGATGTTCGGCGCCCCGTCCTTGCCCTGCGGGTGGGAACGGAGTTCGCAATAGTCGGCGAAGGGGGTGCGCCCCTGCCATGCGTCCCAGTCGAACGTTTCGGGGACGGGTTGGCGCAAGGGCAGGTCGCCCGGTTCGGAGGGGTCCGACGGCAGCCCGATTTCGACGGAACGGATTTGTCCGAGTCTTCCGTCGCGGACGTATTCGACGGCCTTCCGGAAGACCGGCCCGAACGTTCCCCGGCCTTCGCTGCGCTGCTGGGAGCCGATGTGGAAGATCCGTCCCGTTCGCGCGAAGGTTTCGACTATCGCGCGTCCCTCGGAAATCGACATCGCGAGGGGTTTCTGCACGTAGATGTCCTTGCCGGCGAGCGCGGCCGCGACGGCGATTTCCGCATGGCTGAAATCCGGCGTGCAGATCAGCACCGCGTCGATCGAAGGATCGGCCAGCAGGTCGCGGTAACGGGCATACGTCTTCACCTTCGTCCCGAACGCCGCTTCCGCCCGCGCCTTCAGGTAACCGGCCCGGATCCGGTCGCAATCCGAGACGGCGGTGACGACGGCGAGATCGCTGTTCTGCGCGATACCGGGCACATCCATGCTGCAGGCGATCCGCCCGCACCCGATCACGCCGACTTGGATTTTCTCCGACGGCGGATTTGCCCCCCATGCCGTCCCCGGAATCAGATACGGGAACGCCGCGCAACTTCCGCCGAGCAGAAAATTCCGACGAGAAACGTTCATCCAAACCCCCTTGTTTTGAATGCAGTATACTGGAATCCGGCGGCGGTGGCAATCCAAATGCAAACGAAAATTCGCGCGGTCGCGAATCTGTTGTAAATCGTGCTTGGCAAAGCGTTGACAGCGTGGTAAATTCTCTCTGTTTGGTTTGCTCCGCGTCGGGTCGCGGGGAAACGCCGCGCGCCGTTTCGGTCGTGGCATAAAGAAGGGAAACGTGTTATGGGTACGTTTGAGATTAAGGCCGTCAAGGATGGCGGTTTGATGTTCAACCTCAAGGCCACGAACGGCCAGGTGATCGGGACTTCCGAAGTCTACAACAAGCGGGCGTCGCTCGATACCGGCATCGCCAGCGTTCAGACGAACGCTCCGATCGCCCCGGTCGAAGACCAGACCGCCGAGAAAGTCGAAGCGCAGAAATGCCCGAAGTTCGAGGTTTTCGCGGACAAGGCCGGCAAGCCGCGCTTCCGCCTGAAGGCCAAGAACGGCGAGATCATCCTTGCCAGCCAGGGTTACGCGGACATCAAGACCTGCCTCGCGGGTATCGAATCCGTGAAGAAGAACGCGGTTGACGCGAAGATCGTTGAAGCGGAAGCCTAAGCGGACTTCCGATCTGCGGGGGGGCGTTTGGCCCCCCCCTTTTTGTTTTGGAATTTTATCGACTTCCGCCGAGAACCGGTGTAGAGTATCCCCTGTTTTGCTTCGCGCAGGGCGGCCACCCCGCGCGAGGCGGCAACGCGCCAGAGTGGTGGAATGGCAGACACAACGGACTTAAAATCCGTAGTCCGCAAGGGCGTGCGGGTTCGACTCCCGCCTCTGGCACCAACCAACCCTACGAGGAGTTTCAAAAAAATGGCAATGACATTGGCAGATCTGAAGGGCAAGACGGTCGGCGTGTGCGTGTCGGGCGGCCTTGACAGCAAAACCATCACGAAGGTGTTGACCAGCGCGGGCGTCAACGTGGTCGCGTTTTCGGCGGACATCGCCCAGCCGGACGAGAAGAATATCGACGACATCCGCAAGCGCATGGAACCGTGCGGGGTCGAGACGGTCATCGTCGATCTGAAGGCGGACATGGCCGACATCTGTTTCGAGACGATCAAGTGCCAGGCGATGTACGACGGCGGGTATTGGAATTCCACCGGCATCGCGCGCGCGATCACCGTCCGGGGCCTCCTCCCCGAAATGAAGAAGCGGAAGTGTACGGTTCTCGTCCACGGCGCGACGGGGCGCGGCAACGACCAGATGCGTTTCGAACGTTACACAAACGTCCTGGCCCCGAGCTTCAAGGTCTATTCGCCGTGGCGTGACGCCGACCTCCTCGCGAAGTTCCCCGGACGGACCGAGCAGGTCGCCTATCTCGCGCAGTTCGGCATCAAGGCGTTCGCCGGCGGCAAGAAAAAGTATTCGACGGACGCGAACCTCGCCGGGCTCTCCCACGAGGCCGAAGACCTCGAAAGCATGGAGACCAGCATGCTGATCGTCGAGCCGACGATGGGCGTGTGGCCGCAGCAGGCCCCCGACAAGCTGGAGAAGTTCACCGTCCGCTTCGAGAAGGGGCGCGCGGTCCAGATCAACGGGAAGGACGTTTCCCCGCTCGAGGCGATGCTTCTCGCCAACAAGATCGGCGGCCGTAACGGTATCGGCATGAAGCACGCGCTTGAGAACCGCATCATCGGCACGAAGAGCCGCGGCGTCTACGAGGCCCCCGGCATGGAACTTCTCGGCGCCTGTATCCGTTACCTCTACCAGGCGACGATGGACCGCCGCGCCACGCTGCTCTTCCAGCAACTCTCCAAGCTCGTCGCCGACCAGGTCTACGACGGCCGCTGGTACGATCCCGCCACCCAGGCGGCCCGTGCGGCGATCGAGGTCTTCGCGAAGAAGGCTTCCGGAACGGTCGCCGTCGATCTCTACAAGGGGAACATCTTCTTCCGGTCGCTCACCGGATGCAAGGCGACGATCTACAATGAAGCCGACTCCTCCATGGAGGCGAGCGAAGGGTTGAACCCCGTCAGCTCGCAAGGCTTCGCCGAGATCCAGAGCGTCGAAGCGATCATGCTGGCGAAGGCCGGCCAGATCGTCGCGAAGTAGCCCTGGAGAAAAGGGACAGTTCCCCGGAGGCGGGAACTGTCCCTTCCCGTCCCCGCCGTCCCGTATCGACTCGATTTTGTTTTCGCGACTCGTGACACGTGTTTCGCAAAGGAGGAATCCAGATGAACCTGAAAGCCGTTTCCGTTCTTATTTTTGCCGCTTTCGCGGCCGTAAACGCCTATCCGCAGAAACCGGTCCTGGAAGAGGTGAAAAGTTTCGTCTCTAGCCACTGGAACAAACTCTGCAAGCTCGCGGACAAGACCGGTGAACTGCGCGACGAAATGGATTCCCTGCCGGAACATTCGGTCTGGTTCTGGACGTCGGACAAACGGACGCAGCGGCGCGAAATCCGGCAGCACCTGCAGCGGGCGCGCGAGTTGCTGCTCTCCACGGATTCCCAGCATATCCTGAAGGCGAACGACCGGCTCGAAGAGAAAATCACCGAGGCGAAGCAGGAGATCGACAAGCTCCGTAACGAACGGATCGTCAATCCCGACAAGGCGGAGAAGTATGACCAGAAAATCAAAGAGTGGAACGAGAAGATCGACGCCTTTGAAAACTCGCGGGCCGAAATCAAAAAGCAGGTTTTGGACGAGCTTGCCACGCTCGGCCTGAAATTGACCGACAAGCAGGCCGAATGTTTCTTCGCCAACGTCTGCTCCGGCAGCATCATCGACAACACGATCGTCGCGGCCGGCATCCGTGTCATCGTGGACAACCTTCGCGACCTGATGCGTTCGAGCGACATCAATTCGGCGAAACGCTATTTTGGCATGTACATCACGCTGGTGGATATCCAGATCGAATGTTTCCAGCAGTACATCGAAGCCAACCGGGATGACTGGATGCCCGGGGTGGGGGGCATCGTCCAGAATGCCGAGGCGACTTGCGCGGAAGCCGAACGGAACGCGAAAGATAAATCGTATACGCTCGAACAACGCGCCATCTTTACGTCAAACGCCGCGATGAACCGTCGCACGCTTTCGGCGGCGAAAGCCTACCTCTCCATGCTGGCGGAGCAGGAGAAGGTCGTCGCGAAGAAGATGGAAACCGCGCAGCGGATCCGTGATGTCGCGCTCAACTCCTATAACACCGTGCGGCTGGCGGGAGACTTCTTGACCATGATGAAGTCGAGCGGGAGCTCCTTCGACGCCATCCTGAAGATGGATCTTCCGGAAGTTTTCGCGTTCGACGACTCTTCGCTCCGCCAAGAATTCCAGAACATCACGCATCAGTTGCAGTCGAAATAGTCCCTTCACAGGGCAATCGAGAGGAACGTTCACATGATCACGGGAAAAGCAGTTTGTAACAGACGGGGATTCCTCACGCGCGGGGCTGCCGTTTTGGGATTCGGCATGTTCGGCGGTTCGGTTTGGGCGGAGATGGTCAAGCACCCGCTCGCGGGGAAGACGCTTCCCAAGTGGGAAAAGGGACACTTCCGGATAAGCGTCCTGTTCAACGGACGGAGCGAGACGAGTTTCCTCGTGTTCCCCGACGGGACGTCCTTGATGATCGACTGTGGCGATTACGTGTTCGGCGGCCGCGATGTGGTGAAGTATCTCCCGGACGACTCGCGCCGGGCAGGCGAGTGGACGGCGCGGTATGTCCTGCGCGAGAACCCCAACGGTAAAAAGGTGGACTACTTTCTGCTCACGCACTACCACAGCGACCACGCAGGCTCCGGGAAATTTAGCGCGGGTAGGGGGGCGAACGGGAAATACAGCCTCAGCGGTATCGGACAAGCGATGGACTTCCTCGACTTCGGTACGTTTATCGACCGCTCGTGGCCGGATGTGAACGATCCCGCACCGCGCAACGACAACTTCGACGACTGGACCGTGAAGCATGTCAAGGAGGTCTATTCCGAGGCGGAACGGCGTGGCATCAAGGTCGAGCGCTTCCGTCTTGAAAAAGGTTCCGACCAGATACGCCAGCTCCACGGCGGTGGCGGGGCGTTCGCCTTTACGCCGCTCTGCTCGAACGGCTGCCTCCTGCACCGCGACGGGACGGTGCAGGATCTCGGAAAGCTCGCAGGGCCGGACGGGAAGCGCACCAGGTTCGATGAAAACGCGCTTTCCATCGGATTCACCCTCTCCCTCGGCGACTTCCGTTACTTCACGGCGGGCGACTTTTCGGGGAGTGTGAAGCGTCCCGACGGCACGAAAGCCGACATCGAGAACGAACTGGCGAAGGTGTGTCCGCGAGTGGACATCGCCAAGGCGAACCATCACGGACATCACACGATGCCGGATGCGCTCGTGGACGCGCTTCAGGCCCGCGTGATTGTCGCGGGAATCTGGCACACCCAGCACATGACGCGGGACACCATGCGCCGTCTCGCCAAGGCGACATGGCCGTGCTTTTACGCTCCGGGTCTGTTTCCGCCGTCGCGTCGCGAGGCGGATGCCGGCGAACCCTGGCTCAAAGACCTCGCGCCGGCGGCGTTCGAAGGTGCGCACGCCGTGGTGGATGTCGCGCCGGACGGTAAGACCTATCGCCTGATGATGGTCTCTGCCGCCGATGAGAGCGGTACGATTCTTGGCGCGTATGACTTCAAGACGATGCCGAAATAGTCTCGGTATTCTCCATGACCAGTAAAAGCTGCCCCGTTGCCGCTTCTTCCGCGTACCGGAAGTCTGTGGTGTGGTTTAACCATTCCAGCAAATGGGAACAGTCAAGTTCGCCCAGTTCCCGAGGCTCCATTTTCTGAAGACCGCCTCCGTAACAACGGCCTGTCCGGCGGAATTCTTCCGCCGGGATCTCGCGGAGAAGATTCCACACGTGGGAAAGATTTTCAGGATGTGTCTGAAGAAGGACGCGCAGGGACGCTTTGGGGTAAAGCATCAGGAACGAATTTGTCGCGATCGCCTTGGATTCGTTCAGGATGAATCGGACAGGTGCATCCACGCCGTTCCCCCGACCCATGTAGGAACAGAGAAAAGGAGCGGGCAACCGTTGTTCTTGGTCAAACCAATTTTTTCGTGCCGCACAGAGTTTTTTTGCGGCGGTCGTTTTCTCCCCTTCGTGCAGATAGTCGCGGACTTCGGAAGGCAACGTTTCGAGTTTCTGGCCAGTACAGTCAAGCAGGAAAAGACGCGGTGTGTTGAGTGGAAGCCCTTGATCATCGGAAAGTACGTGGTCGGTTTTGAGATATCGTGGACTTGGAAGAATCGGCTTGAGGAATTCAGGGGCAAGTTGACGCGCTTCCACTTCGCTCTCGGACAATACAAAAAAGGTGTTGTCGCCGGTCGCGATTCCACGGCGTATCGTAAAAAAGTCTTTGAGCCGTACTTTCGGCAGGGGACGATCCGATGCTTCCGGCGGCGGCCATTTGTTTTTGATACCTAGATGTGAGAGGGAAATTATTGTAGAGGAATCCGGCCTCCGTAAGGACATTCCGTGGGTGAACGCGGCGGATTCTCCCGGAGAATCGTTACGGAACCAGACTACACAGGAAGAGACCAACGCATCCGAAAAACGGACATCGTGGGAATCGAACCTGTGGATCCTCAGCAAACGGACATTTCTGCTTAAAAAAGAACGGACGGCTTCCCCGTAATTGACGGACATCCATTCTGCGGGGATCAACCACACGCCCAATGCGCCCGGTTTCATCCATTTGAGTGAGAGAAGCATGAAGTGGCAGTACAATCCCGCCAACCCCGAAATCGTTATCCTTGTTTCGGACAGGACGGATTGTTGCAGTTGCCTTTTCCGTTCCGTTTCAAGGCCGTGATGCCGGACGTAGGGTGGATTCGCCACGACAAGGTCGAATAATACATCCGGTTCCGTTGTGGTGAAATCTACATTCCGATACTCGACGGGAAAGGAAGCCCAGAGGCGTTTTCCCGCCTTGAAAAAATCCCGGTCAAATTCAAGGGCTGTGACGCTGGAGACCCTCTCTCCGAAATTCTGTAGACAGGCGGAAATAAATGAACCTGTCCCAGCCGAAGGTTCGAGAATTTTGAGACCGGATTCCGGGGACAAAAACGGCAGTGTCGTTTCGACGATTTCATTCGCCAGTGTCGGCGGCGTGGCGAACTGTCCGAGTAGGCGCCGCGTATCGATATTTTTTGAGGCATCCAGTTCTTCCTGAAGCCGTTCTCGAACTTCTTCCGTCTCGGTGAGTGTCACAATCCCAATCCCTCCATGTCGGAAATCCGATGTTCCCAAATCCAATCGATTCCTTCGGATGCCTCGTACCCAAGGTATTGTGCGTCAAAGTAACCGCATAGAAACAGCAGATAACGGACATCTTCTCCATACTGTTTGCGCAGTTGTTCCATTTTTCTGGCTTCTTCTTTTCGTCGCTTGTTCACATTTGTAAAATCACCGGCTGACTTTGCCTCAATCAGGATGGGAAGTTCTTCGTGTGTTGCGGATTTCGGTAGAATAATCATGTCTACAGAGACGTTCACAGTATTCGCTGAATGTTCCGTCAAACGACACGGCATATTGACATGGATGGCGTACTGGCCCGGCTTAAGGTCTCTATGGGAAAGAAGCGTTGTTTGTGTATACCCGTGTTTCGATAGCCAGTCAGATAATGCTTTCAGTTGGCGTTTCTCTTGGGCATTCCTCAATATGGGATCTGCTAAAGCACCGCAAAGCCTATCGGCTATGACAATCGCTGCCCTGTTTCTTGATAGGGCGGATGGTGAACGTGAGTTAGGGGATAACCAAGTCAGGATGTCCTTGTCAAGCATTTTCGAGATAACATCAAGTGTCGCTTGTAACATACCACGATATTTCTCAGGAAGCGAATGTCCATCCGATTCTTCACATCGCTTCAGAAAGGAAGAAGGTACTCCCGAAAGCCCGGAAAGTCTATCGCGAGCAAGAGGCGGACAAGTCATCTGACGTGCTACAGCAAGAACCTCTGGATGAACAAGTAAAGTGTCAGCATCAAGTAACAACGCATTTTTTGTGAATTGGAAAGCGGTTTTCACTTTCCGAATGGACTCTTCTCTTGCGACTCGAAATGAAGGAGGCGCGAAATTGATAAACCAAGCGTTGTAGTAATCAACGGAAGCCATACAATCATTTTTCCATTGATTCGTAGCTGTGTTGTTGATGTTTCTCGTAATTCTGTTCATAACAAGGGTACATTATACCATGTTCGTCCCATTTATTCAATCTTTTCCGTTTTAAAATTTCCGAATGTTCTGCCCAAATCCAACGATGCGGGAGGGACGCGCTTTGTCGCGTCCGTTTCCGCACGGCGCGTGGGGACACGCGCCCTCCCTCCTTCGGGGCATCCGGCACGGGAGGGCGGTTGTCCTCAACCGCCGCGACTGCCGCGCACACGGCGCGTGGGGACACGCGCCCTCCCTCGTTCACAACCCCTCCTTTAATACTGTACATCGAGGAGCTTTATTACTCTAGCTCGCGGCCTTTTGTTTCCCGAAGGAAACGGGCGACGACGAGGAAACCCACGATACAGATCACGGAATATAATCCGAAGGTTCCTGCCGCGCCGAAGGCGACGTTGATCGGTTTGAATGTGAGGGTCAGACCGAAACAGGAAATCCAGAGTGCCGCGACCGCCACCGACATCGCCGTTCCCCGGACACGATCCGGGAACAACTCGCTCAACACTACCCATGTAATCGGCGCAAGCGTCATCGCATAACATGCAATCGCCGCCATCACCACGACGAGAACCGCGACACCTTTCACTTCAAAGAAATAGCATCCACCGAGAATCGCATACAAGACCGCCAATCCCCCTGCCCCGAGCAACATCAGCGGGCGGCGTCCCCATTTGTCAACAAGGCACATC
>JAGAEL010000072.1 GCA_017613085.1 Kiritimatiellia bacterium
CGTCGCCAACACATTCGGGTTGACGGGTTGCGTGCAGGCGACGTGCGGGGCTTGCGCTTCGGCCATCCTTGCGCTTGGATTCGGTTTCGATCAGATTCGCCTCGGACGACAGGATGCCGTCCTGTGCGGCGGCGCGGAGGAACTTTCCCCCGTCGCGGTCGGGATGTTCGACATCCTTTTCGCGACCTCCACGCATTTCAACGGAACGCCGGAACGTTCGCCGCGCCCGTTCGACGCCGAACGCGACGGGCTTGTCTGCGGCGAGGGCGCGGGCGTCCTGCTGTTGGAGTCATACGACCATGCGGTTGCGCGGGGTGCGAAAATCTACGCCGAGGTGCTGGGCTTTTCCAACGCCGCCAACGGTACGCATATCAGCCAGCTCAATCCCGACGCGCTGGAAAAGACGATCCGCGAAGCGTTGGCGGAGGCGGGGATGGCGCCGGACGGGATCGACTACGTAAACGCCCACGCCACCGGCACGAAACACGGCGACGCGGCGGAGGCGGAAGCGTTGCGCCGCGTCATCGGTGACGTTGTACCCGTCAGCGGCCTCAAGGGGTATTTCGGCCACACGCTCGGCGCTTCCGGCGCGCTGGAACTGATCCTGTCGCTGGAGATGATGCGCGCGGGACGCCTGATCCCCACGCGCAACCTTGAGACGGTTGACCCCGCGTGTGAAGGGTTGCATCACGTGAAGGCTCCGGAATCGAAACCTGTCCGCACGGTTCTGAAAAATAGTTTCGGATTCGGCGGCGTGAATACCGCGCTCGTCATCCGTTCGCTCGCGTAGACGGGGTGCCGCATGGAAGAGCGAACCGATTTCCTTACCGTCTCCGAATTGACGGGGCGTATCAAACGCCAGCTGGAGTCCAACTTCGGCGGGAACGTCATGGTGAAAGGGGAGATTTCCGGTTTCAAGACCTCCAGCGCGGGACACCTCTACTTTGATTTGAAAGATGAAGGCGCCGTGCTGCGGACGGTCGTCTTCGCGCAGACACGCAAACAATACGCCTCCGTCAAGCTGGACAACGGACAGCAGGTCCGGCTCACCGGACGGATTTCGCTTTATGCGGCTTCCGGCCGTTACGAGTTTATTGTCAGCCGCATGGAGCAGGACGGGCTGGGCGATTTGATGTTGCGGTTCCTCGAATTGAAGGAGAAACTGCGGGCGGAAGGGTTGTTCGACTCCGAACGTAAGCCGCCCCTGCCCCCGCTTGCGCGGCGTATCGGGGTTGTCACCTCGCCGTCCGGCGCGGTGATCCACGACATCCTCTCCGTCATCGACCGTCGCTACCCGGACACGCAGGTCCTGCTCGCGCCGGTCAAGGTGCAGGGGGAGGGTGCGGCGAAAAGCATCGCCTCCGCTATCCGTTTCTTCAACGCCCGTTACGGTGCGGGAAGCACGTGGCCGGCCGATCTGCTCATTGTCGGGCGCGGCGGCGGAAGCATGGAAGACCTCTGGTGCTTCAACGAAGAAGAGGTCGTGCGGGCGGTCGCGGAATCGGAGATACCCGTGATTTCCTCTGTCGGGCACGAGACGGACACGACGCTCTGCGACCTTGCCGCGACGAGACGTGCGGCGACGCCTTCCGTCGCCGCCGAACTGGCCGTTCCGCGAAAGGCGGACTTGGTTGCCGTGGTCAAGAAACACGCGCGTTCACTTCGCGTCTTGATGCAACAGCGTCTCGAATCGCTTTCCAATCAACTGGAACGGTTGTGTGCTTCGCCGTGTTTGAAATATCCGGAGCGGATGATGGAAATACCGGCGCGGCGCGTGGACCAGTTGGAGATGCGCTTGAACCACGCGACCGCCGGGATGGTTTCATGCGGACGCCAGCGGCTTACCGAGTTGATCGGACGGTACGAAGTCGTGCGCGGACGGGTTGCCGTGCAGACGCGCGCCGCGCTCGATGCCCGTTGCGTGCGGATGCAGAACGCGGTCGCGCACATTGTCGAACGGGCGCGGACGCGGCTGGATGACTTGACGAACAAGTTGACGCTTCTGAACCCGCTCGCGATTTTGGATCGCGGCTACAGCGTGACCTTTGCCCAAGACGGACGCGTCCTGACTTCGCCTGAAGGCGTCTACGACGGCGAAACCCTCACCACCCGCCTCGCGGGCGGCGAATTGCGGTCGAAAGCGGTTTGCGGACATCGTTGCCCAGCCCGTATGTAGGCGTGAAACGCGCAACCTGACTTCCCTGAAATCATACGGCAACGCCTTCCCGTCCGCTATTCGGCGGGGGATTGGACGGGACGGATAGACAGCCCGCTTTCGCGGTCATGCTCCCTCGCTTCGTTGTCCCCCATAAAGTAGAATATGAGGGCCCATGAGCCGGTTTCCCAGTGTGAGAGCGAGCCGGATGACCAGTAGTATCCGAATGAACCGGGGTCGTCGAGCTCACTGTCGTCGCCGAGTCCGCCGTAGACGAACACCTCGCCGTGTCCGGCGCAGGGGAGGAAGATGCTGTTGGCGGCGTAATCGTCCCGTCCGCGCACGACATACCCGTTCACGCCGTTCCGCGTCGTCCACGTCCAGTCGCACTTGTCCGCGAGGTCGTCTATCTCCCGCTTCGTCGGCATACGCCAATTCCCTCCCCACTTCACATGCGCCGCGTCATGCTCCGGCGCGAGGACGCCGTCAGCCGTCACCCAGCCGGCGCTTTGCAACTCCGATACGTTCCTAAAGGACGTGTAAATGATGGGATTTTCGCGCCAGAAGTTGAAACTGAATGTGCCATCCGGTCTCGGACGATACCCCTCCGTGTCGCCCCACCAGAAGTAGAGGCCGTAGTCCTCCGGCTTTTCCGCGCCGATGTTCCTTGTCGCCCAGTACGGACCGCCCGCCCAGAGTTGGACCTTCTCGCGCGAGTCATCGTTGTCCACCTCCCCGCCCGGTTCATCCTTGTCCACTTCGGGTCTTGCGTCCACGGTCATCCGCCATGCGGCTGCGGGCTTGGCGAGCTTCCCGACGCCCGTGCCGACCCCGTCCACGACCGCACCCGTGACCTTCACCGTGTACTTCTTGAGCTTGCCGCTCTGGACCGCGTAGACCTTGAACGAGCCTTTGAAGAGGCCGGTTTTCGGCGTGTAGGCCAGCTTCATCGCAGAGAGGTTCGGCTTCTTCGGGTCGGCATCCCCGCTCAGCGCGCCCTTCTTGTACGTGATGGAGGCCGCCTTGTCGAACGCCCACTTGCCGCCCTTCACGCGGACGGGTTCGCCGTTTGGCAACAGCTTCTCGACCGTCCCCTGCGGCAGTGCCGTGCCCGCCTCCGCGTAGACCCTCGCGTCCGTCCGCGTCCACTTGCCGCCGACCTTCGCGGTCGTCAGGGAGTAGCCGCCCACGGAACCTTCGAAGCCGTCGTCGCCGACCGCGAGCGAGAGCGCACCCAGCCCCTTCACGTTCACGCTCCCCGAAATCGGCTTGTCCGCAGGGACGCCGAGCGCCGCCGCCTTCAGCGCGCGCTTCCTGCCGTCCAGCAGCGTGACCGCGCCGGAAACCTTCGCGTCGTGCTTCTTCGCGTTCGGTTTCGCGACCTTCAGCTGGACCACCCCCGCGACCTTCCCCGCCGCGTCGTAGACCGCGCCGTCCAGCGTCACCGCCTTCTTCGCCGTCCAGGGCTGCGACGGTGCCGCCTCTGCCCGGATGAATCCGCCAAAAGCGCAGACCGCTGCCACGCCCAACATCATAACCGTTTTTTTCATAGCTTTCACCTTCTTGGACTCCTCGTGGAAACGTGCAAATGATACCGCATCCCCCTGCGAGGCACAAGGGAGAAAATCTCCTCAGCGCGATGTGGGGGAGGAGGGACGGGTGGGACTGGCGGTTGGGCTATGTCGCCGTTGTCCCCGTTGTCTCCGCCGTCCCCAAAAAATCAGCAAAAATCCTTCTTGCCTATAACTTGATTTCATGCTGCGAAAATTCCGAGTTCCTTGGCACTTATGCCTAGTTTTAAGATTTTCTTTTTCATTGATTTTATCGTCCTTTCTCTTGTGCGTTCGAGATACGCCTGTTCTCCTTCATCAAC
>JAGAEL010000073.1 GCA_017613085.1 Kiritimatiellia bacterium
CAACCGTGAGCGCGACCGGTTCCGCGTCCGACGGGGTGTACGCGCCGCGCCAGCCGTGCCTGTCCGCGAAGTCCATGTAGCATTTCCAGTCGTAAGGCGAAAGCAGATGCAGCCCCGTGCGGACGTGATAGGAGATGCAGCCGAGCTGTTGCGGCTCGTCTGCGGCGGGGTAGGATTCGGCCGCAAGCCCCTTTTTGCCGTAGAGTTCCCAGGCGGGCGAGGCGAGTTTCGCCGACCACCACTCTCCGCGCTGTCCCGTCCAGTGGTCTTCCGTCGCCGATGCGATGCAGAGGAGGCGCGGCGCGACGAGCGCGAGAAGTTCGTGCTGGTCGAAGTCCATCGACATCTCCTTGCCGGCGTACTTGCGGTAGTTTTTGCAGAACCAGTAGGGGAAGTTCTTCAGGATCTGGGCGATGTGTTCCGATTGCGGAAGGTCGATGTGGTTGAGCTTCGCGCCGCTACAGCCCGAATCGTTTGAACAGATCATCGCGAAACGTTTGTCCGTGACGCCCGCCCATATCGCGGTTTTGCCGCCCCTTGAATGACCGACGACGCCGACGTGTTTCGCGTCGATGAGCGGTTCGGTCTCCATCCAGTCGAGGATGCGTGAGTCTGCCCACGCCCAGGCGGAGAGCGTCCCCCACGACTCGTTGTCGCGCTCGCTCTCCTTCTGCACAGACGGGAACACCCCCTGGGAGAAGCCGGCGCCCTTCCGGTCGGCGGCGACTACGTCGAAGCGGAACGAGGCGGTCGCGTAACCGTGGGTGACAATCTCCTCCACCGGCCAGAACGCGCTTTGAAGCCCCTGCCGCCCGTCGAAGACGCCGCGCTTGATGTTGGCGGCGAGGATGAACGCCGGGACGGGCTTTGTCGTCTTCGGGATGTACGCGGTGAACGGGAACGAGAAGGTGCCGTTCGGCCCCTTGTACGTGACGCGCACGAGTTTGCGAACCGCCTTGCCGCCCATCGCGTCGCGGACATCGTAGACGTCGAAGGAAACGCGGTCGCGTTCGTTCGCGGCGGCGGGACGCCGCCCGTACTCTTCGTTCTCGAACCTCGTCAGCAGTTCCGGTGCGCGGACCTGTTCCCAGTCGGCGAGTGTCTTCACCTCTTGCCCCGCGAACGTCCGCATCAGTTCCGGCACGTTCTTCGGTTCGGGCGCGGCGTTTGCGGCGACCGATACGGACATCAAAACGGACGCAACTATACATCCGGGTTTCAACGGTTTCTTCATCTCGTTATACCTTTCCATCTCGCGGCGACAGATGTGGTTATCTGTCGGCTTTCCAACCGTGTTTGTCGGCGAAATCCATGTACCGGTTCCAGTCGTACGGCGTGAGGTTGTGCTTCCCCTTATGGATGTGGTAGGAGACGCAGCCTTCCTGCTGCGGCGTGTCGGCTTCGGGCGGTGTCTCGGCGACAAGCCCCTTTTTGCCGTAGAGTTCCCAGGCGGGAGAGGCGAGTTTCGCCGACCACCACTCTCCGCGCTGTCCCGCCCAGTTGTCTTCCGTCGCCGAGACCACGGCGACGAGCCGGGGCGCGATGAGCGCAATCAGTTCATGCTGGTCTACGCGCCATTTCGTTTCGGCGTTCGCGAACATGAAATAGTTTTTGCAGAACCAGTGCGGGAACCCTTTGCAGATCTGTGCGACGTGTTCGGAACGCGGAAGGTCGATGTGGTTGAGCTTCGCGCCGGAACACCCTGAACAGTTGGAGCACGCCATCGCGAAACGCTTGTCGTAGACGGCGGTGACGAGCGCGGTCTTGCCGCCGCGTGAATGTCCGACGACGCCGACGTGTTTCGCGTCGAGAAGCGGTTCCGTCTCGATCCAGTCCATCACGCGGCTCGCGCCCCACGCCCACGCGGAGATCGTGCCCCAGGCATCGCTCCGGCGGTTGCAGTCGGGCTTCTCGAAACACGCGAACACGCCTTTCCGGTTTCCGTAGTCGATATCCGGCGCGACATCGCCGTTCCAGAACGTGATGGCCGCATACCCTCTCGCGACGATTTCCTCGGCGGGCCAGAACCCGCTCTTGACTTTGCGCGTGGGGTCGATGTTCTCGGCCGCCGGGCGGTTGCAGATCAGGAGGAACGCCGGCGCGGGCTTTTCCTGTTTCGGGATGAACGCCGTCACGACAAACGAACTCTCGCCGTATTTCCCCCCGTAGGAGATACGGATCCGCTTGCGGAGTGCCTTACCGTCCATCATTTCGACATCCGGCTCGGCGGGCTCGAACGAAAGGTTGGACGGCCTTCCGACGGGGCGGCGGCCATACTCGTTCTTTGTGAACTCCTCCAGCAGTTCCGGTGCGCGGGTCTTCTCCCACTGCTCGACGCTTTCGACTTTCTTCCCGCCGAACGTCGTCATCAAATCCGGCACGTCCTTGGGGGTAGGGGTTCCTGCCGCGAATCCGCTGGATGCGAAAGCCGCGATGGCCGCCGCGCATAACATCAGGGTGTTGGTATTCATCACTGGTAATCCTCCGTTGATACATCAAGTACGTCACGTACAAAGATGAATTCTACCAGACGGATACATACCGCGCAAGCCGCGAAATTTCACTTCTCCCGCCCCGTTTCGCGATTGACGGGAGGGACGGGGGTGGGGTAGACTTGGCGCGTTGTTGGAAGAAATGAGGAGAAGAGGATGGAACGTATCGCGTCTTTTTTTCGTAAGCACGGGGGGGCGATTGCCGCCGGTGTCGCCGTTGCCGCCGCCGTGGCTCTGTATGCTTTTGCCGTCTGGTTCGGCCCGTTGAACCAGGACGAGGGCTGGTATCTGTACGCCGCGCGCAGCGTCTCGGAAGGGAAGGCCCTCTATCGCGATTTCTTTTTTACGCAAGGTCCGGTCTTGCCCGCCGTCTATGCCGCCTTCCATTCCCTCTGGCAGCCGTTCGGCGTGTTGGGCGGGCGCCTGTTCACCGCGTTGCTCGGTATCCTTTCGTGCGTCCTGTCCGCCGCGCTTGCCGCCCGCGCCTTGCCGTCCAAACACCGCCTTTGCGCGGCGGTGACGGCGTTCGCGTTCACCGGCTGCAACCTCTATCACGCCTATTTCACGGCGATCCCGAAAACCTACGCGCTCGCCTCGCTGCTCGTTTTGGGCGGTTTCCTGCTGTTGACGTTCTGCGGCGGCAGGGCGGCCGCTCTCTTTGCGTTCTCCGGCGGTTTCCTGATTGCCGCCGGCGCGGGGACGCGCGTCTCGCTAATCCTTCTGCTTCCGCCCGCCGCGATCGGCCTGTTGGCGATGCGTAAACGGTACGGTCTTTCCTGGCTTTGGTTCGGGTTGGGGGCGACGGCGGGAGTCGCCGCCGTCTACGCCGCGCCGCTTCTCGTTTCGACGGATTCCTTCCTTTTCGCGCAGACGTTCCACGTCACGCGGGGAGGGCGCAATCTCGCCCTTTCCGTCGGCGCGCTCTCCCGGATCGTCCGGGGATATTTCCCGCTTGTCGCCTTGACGACGGCCGTGGCGCTTTTACGGTTCTTGCGCGGTTCTGCCGGGGAATCGTCCGAACCGCAGGAAACCCGTTCTTCGCTTCCCCTGTTCTGGGCGGTCTGCGCGGCGACGGTATTCCTCTTCCAACTGGCGAGCCCCCACCCGTACGACGATTACCAGGTGCCGTTGATGGGGCTTTTTGCCGCCGCTGCGGCTGCCTGGTGCGCGGAACGGATCTCCGTGCCGCAGCCGGACGGAAGGCTCGCCCTCGTCGCCGTCCTCTTCGCGGGGTTGTCCGCCTTTTCCACGTCGCAGCTTCAAGAGTGGTTCGTTGTCCGTCAGGATCGTTTCTGGACGGTGATGCGCGAGAAATCCGACCTGGCGCAGCTCCGCGAGGTCGGGCGTCAATTGCGCGGACTCGCCCCGTCGGGCGGTCGCCTCCTGACGCAGGATGCCTACCTTGCGGTCGAATCGGGACTCGCCCTTCCGCCGAGATTGGAGATGGGGCCGTTCTCGTATTTCCCGGACGATGAAGAGGCCGCACGGCACCGCGTGGTCAATCGGGATTCCCTACGCCGTCTGCTGGAAGAGGCGCCCGGCGAGGTTTGCGCCTACAGCGGGTACAGTTGGGCGATCGCCTCGCCGGTGATGACGCCGGTCCCGGAGGCGGAACGGCGCGGTTTCCTTGAAACGATCGAACGGCGTTACGAAGAGGTGGCGGTCGTACCCGATTTCGGGCAGAACAAAACCACCTTGCGGATGATGAGACGGAAACCATGAAGGCAGACCGGATCGAAACGGTGATTCTGGCGAACGGTTCGTTCCCGACGCATCCCGTTCCGCTCGCGCTCTTGCGCGGGGCGGGACGGATCCTCTGTTGCGACGGCGCGGCCGACCGGCTGGCGGAACACGGACTTGAGCCTTTCCGGGTCATCGGCGATCTCGACAGCCTCAGTCCCGAAGGACGCGAACGCTTCGCCGGGAAACTCGTCCATGTGGAGGAACAGGCGACGAACGACCTGTCCAAGGCGTTCCGTTTCGCCTGCGCGCACGGGTGGAAACGTCTGCACATCGTCGGGGCGACGGGGGGGAGGGAGGATCACACGCTGGCGAATCTCAGTCTGCTCGCCGATTTCGCGGAACTTGCCGAAGTCCGTCTTTACACGGATGCCGGCTTGTTCACGCCGTGTCTGCGTTCGACCGTATTCGCCTCGTATCCGGGCCAACAAGTCTCGATTTTCTCCTTTGAACCCGGCATCCGCCTCTACGGGGAAGGCCTCGTCTATCCGCTTGACCAGGTACCCTTCACGCGCTGGTGGCAGGCCGCGTTGAACGAGGCGTCAGGGTATGAATTCAAATTGACGTTCGTCGGCGGCCC
>JAGAEL010000003.1 GCA_017613085.1 Kiritimatiellia bacterium
CGGCGCGCGTTTCGCCTTGCGGGAGGCGGGTGAGCCGCCCGAGGATCCATTCGAGTGCGCGGTACCGGCGAATGGTCGTGTAGACGAGATCCATGACGAATGCACGGTCGTCCTGCGAACCGGCGAGCATACGATCCGGGAAGGCGCGCGTCTCCAGCCAGCGCGTAAGGAGGAAAATCGCTTCGCGGCGGGTGTCCATATCAGTTTTCGATGAGGCCGCAGAGGCGGGGAATCGCCAGCGAGAGCCAAGGGATGAAGGTGATCAGCAACAGGCTGATGACCATCGCCAGAAAGAACGGGACGGCCTTGACCGTCACCTTCGCGATGGTCGATTTCCCGACACCGCACCCGATGAAGAGGCACGTCCCGACAGGCGGCGTGCAAAGCCCGATGCAGAGGTTTGCGATGAGGATGATGCCGAACTGGATCGGATCCAGTCCGAGCTTCGTGACGATCGGCAGAAGGATCGGCGTGAAGATGAGAATCGCGGGGGTCATGTCCATGAACGTCCCGACGAGCAACAGCATCACGTTGATGGCGAGCAGGATGACATAGGGGTTCTCGCTCATGCCCAGCAGGGCGGAGGAGACGGACTGCGGGATGTTCGCGACCGTCATAATCCACGACATTGCGCTCGAAGCCCCGATGAGCAGCATCACGACCGCCGTCGTCAACCCCGTCTGCAGGCAGATGCCGGGAAGGTCGCGCAAGGGAATCTCGCGGTAAAAAACGCAGGAGAGCAGGAATGCGTAGAGGACAGCGATCGCCGCCGCCTCCGTCGCGCTGAACACGCCGGCGAGGATTCCCCCGATGATGATGACGATCAACAGGAGGCTGGGAACCGCGCGCCAGGTGACACGCCAGAACCCCATCTGCCGGATCGCGGCCTCTTCCGCCGTCTCGGGGCGTTTCCCGTAGCCGTGCCGGACGCAGAGGATCGCCGCAGCCGCCATGATGCAAAGCCCGACGACGATACCGGGGAGGATGCCGGCCATGAACATCGCGGCGATGGAGACCGACCCCGCCGCCACGGAGTAGACGATCATGCAGTTCGAGGGCGGGATCAGCAACCCCGTCGTCGCCGCCGTCGCGGTGAGCGCGACGTTGAAGTCGCGGTCGTACCCCTTCTTGTTCATCTCCGGGATCATGAAGCCGCCGATGGAGGAGACGGCGGCGGCGGCGGAACCGGAGATTGACCCGAAGAGCATACAGGTGACGGTGTTGACGTAGCTCAGCCCGCCGGGGAGTTTCCCGACGAAGAGCGCCGCGAAATCGATCAGCCGACGGGCGAGTCCGCCGCGCCCCATCAGGTATCCCGAAAAGACGAAGAACGGGATCGCCAGCAGCGGGAAACTGTTGATGCCGTTCGCCATGCGCTGGGCGACGATCGTGCCGGCGTCGCCGCCGTGCGCGAAGATCGCCAGCAGCGAGGAGACGGAGATCGCCACCGCGACCGGCGCGTTCATGACGAGCAGCGTGAAAAAGGAGACGACGAGGACGAAGATGATACCGCTCATGTTACTTCTCCCCTCCGGCTTTCCCGTCCTCTTCCGGCCCGGACTTCAAGGCGGCGACGAGTTGTTCCAACGAAAACAGGCAGATGAACACCCCCGCGACCGGCAACGCCAGGTAGACCTGCCCGCGACTGAGCCAGCGCATGGTGGGCAGTTCCTGCGTCATCTGCGAGAGGGCGAGCTTCCAGCCGCCGACGACAAAGACGATGACGGAGAGGGCGAAGGTGACGAACAGCACGACGGCGGCATCGGCCTTGCGCGGGCGTTCGTGCATCAACCCGGTGAAGAAATCGACGCCGAGGTGCATCTTGCGTTCAAAGCAGATCGCCGCACCGATCATGGAGATCCACACCAGCAGCACACAGGCCAGTTCGTCGGTGAACGTCGCCTGGGCGCCAAGGCAGAAACGGGTAAAGACGCCCCAGAGGACATCGACCGTGAGCAGCGCCACCATCGCGGCGACCAGCCCCTCCAGCACCTTCACCACCCCGTTCCGGAGCGTCCGCAGCGCACCCATCACCGGACCTCCTGGATCTCGGCGTAGAGCGGGCGGATGTCCGCGTAGTCCGCCTGTTCAAGGAGCGGCGCGCAGGCCTTCTTGAAACTCTCGATATCCGGCGTGGAGATCTTGATCCCTTTGGATTCGGCGAACTTCCGGCATTCCTCGGACTTCTTCGTCCAGAGGTCGCGCTGGAACGCCTCGGATTCGTCGGCGGCCTGTTGCAGGGCCTTCTGCACGTCGGCGGGAAGGGACTGCCACGTCTTGAGGGCGATAATCATCATGTCCGGGATACTCTGGTGCCCGGAACAGATGAAGTACTTGCAGACCTCGAAGTGGCGGCTGGTGATGAACGAGGGCCAGTTGTTCTCGGCGGCATCGACCATGCCCTGCTGGAGCGCGGTGTAAAGCTCGCCCCAGTTCGTCGGGCAGGGCGACCCGCCCATCGCCTTCACCATGTCCATGGCGACGCGGCTGTTCATCACGCGGACCTTCATGCCCTTCACGTCGGCGACGGAGGCGATCGGCTTGGAGGTGGTATAGAAGTCGCGCTGCCCGGAATCGTAGTAGCAGAGTCCCCGGAAGTTGGCGCGCTCGCCCAGCTTCAGCATCCGCTTGCCGATCGGCGCGTGGAGCGTTTTCCAGAAATGGTCGTGGTCGCGGAACGCGAAGGGGATGGAGAAGACTTTCATCTCCGGCAGAAACGCCTCCAGCGCGGCGGTGGAGACCTTGGTCATGGCGAGCTGCCCGTTCTGCACCTGTTCAAGACATTCGACCTCGCCGCCCAGCACGCCGCCGGAGTAGACGTCGAGCGTCGCCTTCCCGCCGGTCAACTCCTCCAACCGCTTCTTCATCAAAAGCATCGCCTGGTGGACGGGATGCTGCTCGTCCAGCCCGTGCGCGAGCTTCAGCACGATCTGCCCGGACGAGCCGCCCGAACGGTCGGAGCGGATCACGAACGCGCCGATTACACATGCCGCCAACACGCCCGTCAAGATTCCGGCGAAAAAGAAAGAGACACCGTCTTTGTGCATACCACACTCCGAAAAGATGGTGGGCCCTGCAGGACTCGGACCTGCGACCTAGAGATTATGAGACTCCAGCTCTGACCAACTGAGCTAAGGGCCCGGAAAGGGAACGCCCGTTACTTTACCAGACCTACGCGGCGAGGGCAAGCGGAAAATTGAAGAACCAAAAGGCGTATCCGCGAATCATGCAGACACGTAACCACGGAGACCAGGCGAAACGGGGAGGGACATCACGCACGGGAGGGCGCGTGTCCCCACGCGCCACAGGACAGGCGAAACCCGATATCCACCAGCCGGTCGCGACGGGGCGCGACCCTCCCGCTTTTTCCCCCGCGAGAGACAAAAACGACAACAGGGACAACGATTGTCCCGTTTGTCTTGTTTGTCCCGGTTGTCTCGTTTGTCTGCGTTGTGGCTAAAACAAACAGATTTGTTCGCGGCTAACGCCGTTCACGGGAACGCGCTTCGTCGCGGACGTGTACGTCCGTGGTTAACAAACGAACCACCGACCAACACAAACGCGCCTCGCTTCGCGCGACGTCCGTTTTTCCCCGCGCCCGCGCTCGCTCCGTTCCTCATGGCTCGCCGCCCGCATCGCTACCGCTTGCGGGCTTGCTCACCCTTCGTCACTCCGCTCGTTTTCTTCTCTAGCCTTGCCTGAGGATTCGGAGAATCATTGCAGCCCTGCGGAACAACAGAGGCGGAAGCCGTAGTTGCCGTAGTTGAGCGACGGGCCGTAGTAGTTGCGGGAAGCGGAACGGCAGTACTGAGCGACGTAGTTCCAACTACCGCCGCGTTGCACACGGTAAGAACCCGAGGCAGGACCTGTCGGGTCGGTCACGCTTCCCGACGGATAGTCACCGTACCAGTCCGCACACCACTCCCACACGTTGCCGTGCATATCGTGGAAGCCCCAGGGGTTCGCCGCCTTCTGCCCGACAGGATGCGTCCTGCCGCCGCTGTTGCCGTTATACCACCCCATCTCCTCCAAGGCCGCCTCCGCCGCCGGATGCTCGGAAGTGTAGGCGTCTGTCCCTTCCTTGGCGTAAGCGCCCCGCGTCCCGGCGCGGCAGACATATTCCCATTCCGACTCCGTCGGGAGGCGGGCTCCGCAGTGCAGCTGCGCGTTCACCTTCTCAATGAACGTCTGGCAGTCGTCCCAGGAGACCTGCTCGACGGGGTTCCGATCATCCCCCGTGAAGTACGATGGGTTTCCGCCCATCACGCTCCGCCACTGCGCCTGCGTCACCTCGTACTTGCCGAGCCAGTACCCCTTCGTAATACGCACCGTGTGGACTGACTCCTCGTCGTTTTCACCGTTCTCGCTCCCCATCGTGAACGAGCCGGGCGCGACGTAGATCATCTCCATCGTCGCCCCTCCGGGGAGTTTCAGCGTCTTGGTGTCGCCGCGCGTGTATTCCTTGAGGGACACGGGGATGGTCTTCGGTCCCTGCCAGTCCACGTTCACGGCGGCGAAGATTCCCTCGTAGCAGCGGCCTTTCTCGGTGTAGGTCACGGTGTACGGTCCCAGCCTGTCGTCCGCCGAGAGTTTCTTCCACTCGACGGGCGAGTCGCGATCCCCGCCGCCGCCGCGAACCTCGCCCTGGCCTGTCCCATGAGCCGTCCCGCCGCGGCGAATTCACCCTTCTTGAACGCGGTCGCGCCTTGTTTACAGAGCGCGACGCCATCGCCGTACGCCTTCGGGGCATACTTCTCCGCCTCGAACGTGGCGGCGTCGCCCTTCAGCAGCGCGGCGATCTCCTCCGAAGCCGCCTTTGCCGCGTCGCGCCCCGCCTTGTTCTTCACAAGCCAGTCGAGGTCGCGCGCAATCTGCTTCTCGGCCTCGTCGGCGATGGCGAACGCCGCCTTCGCCTCGGCGAGGTTACCCGGCTCGGCAAGCGAGAAAATCCTCTTCCACTGCCTATCGGCGGACTCCAGACGTTCCTCGAAGCCTTCCTTCTCGCTGCGGAACGCCTCGATGCGCCCCATCTTGTCCTTCGCGTCGGACTTCTTGATGTTGATGTCCGTCTTCAGGCTCATATACTTGCTGGTGACATTTTGCGCCTCCGCGCCCTCGCTGTCGGGGGTGGCGGCGGGAAGGGGTTCGGGGACGGACACCGGGGGTGTAACGGGCGGAGGAACAGGCTCCCCCGTTCCTTCCGTGCGCCCGCGCCACAGCAGGGCGCCGCCGACGGCGAGAACGGCGAGGAACACGGCGGCAAGCGCGGCCTTCGCGC
>JAGAEL010000074.1 GCA_017613085.1 Kiritimatiellia bacterium
CGGGGGCCGCCGCCGCCTCCCGCCCGCCGGGTGTCCCCGGGCGTCGCGGAAAACGGGTGTGGACTATACCACCCCCCCGGCCCGCTGTCAACACCTTTTTTCAACTTTTTTTCGGGCGCCCCCAGGCGGGCGGGAGGACGGGGGACGGGCGCGACGGGGGACGGAAGGATGGGCGACAGGCGACGGGCGACAGGCGGGGTACGGGGCGCGTCCCTCCCAAAACGGCTGTAGGCTCACAGATGGATGCGGGGCTGGGCGGAAGGAGAATTAAAGAAATAAATAAGTGGCGTTGAGGAGGGAAAGCCCGTAGAGCGCGGCGGTCTCGGCACGGAGGATCCGCGGACCGAGGCTCACGGGAATCGCGCCCGCATCCAAAAGCCGCTCCAGTTCGGCGGGGGTGAAGTCGCCTTCCGGCCCGACGTAGTACCCGGCCTTCGCGGGACGCTCCGGGCGGGCGGCGAGCGCCTCGCGGAAAGGACGCGCCGACGGGGACAATGCGGCGACAAACACCGGCTGTTCCGCAGCGAGCCGGGGAAGACTCTCCTCGAACGTGACCGGCGGAAGGATTTCCGGCAACCACGCACCGTCACACTGCCGCACGGAGTCTTCCGCGATCCGGCGCCACCGTTCCGCCTTCGCTTCGCGCGCGTCCGGCGCGATACGGATGACGGAACGTTCGGTCAGGACGGGGACTACGCGCGTGGCGCCGAGTTCGGCCGCCTTTTCAATCGTCCAGTCCATCCGTTTGATCACACTCGCGAACAGCGTCACCTCTGTAGGAAGACGCGGATGGGCGACGGGCGCTTCAAGCGGGGCGAGCGTAAGCCCGGAACGGGAAACCGTGCGGACGGCGACACGCCGCGTAAGCCCGGCGCCGTCGAACAACTCCACCGTCTCGCCTTCGCGGACGCGGAGAACGGTTTGCAGATGGCGCGACTCCTCGCGGCCGAGAATGATCCGCTCCGCCGTCAAGGCGTCCGTCTGGACGAGGCAGCGGTACACGGTCAATGGCCTCCGGCAAGGGCGTCGCGCTTCTTGTAGAAGGCGTCGATCTGCTGGTTCAAACGGTTGCCGAGCGGGAAGTTTCCGTCGTCGCAGAGGGCGGCGAACTCCGCCAACGCCTTACGCTGCTTCGACGAGAGCGATGTCGGGACTTCGACCTCAATCTGGACGTGGAGGTCGCCGTTCCCGCCCGAAAGTCGCGGCATCCCTTTGTCGCGAAGCCGGAAAATCTTGCCCGTGTGCGTTTCGGCGGGAAGACGGAGTTTCGCCCAGCCGTCCGGCGTCGGCACCTGGACATCACCGCCAAGCGCCGCGATATCGGGACGGACAAAGACCGTGCAGAGCAGATCGTCGCCGTGCCGCTCGAAGACCTCGTGTTCCCGCACGTGCAACACGACATGAAGGTCGCCGGGCGGCCCCCCGTTCGGTCCCGCCTCGCCCTTGCCGGGGACACGTAGACGCGAACCGGTCTCGACCCCTTTCGGAATCGAGAGGGTAATCTTGTGCGGGCGGCGGACGAATCCCGACCCGCCGCAGCTGTGGCAGGGGGTTTCGATGACCGTCCCCTCGCCGCCGCAGGAAGGACACGTCTGGCGCAACTGGAAGATTCCCCCGCCCTGCACGACGAACCCGCGTCCGCCGCAGCGACGGCAGGAAACCCGCTTCGAACCTGACGCGGCCCCCGTACCGCCGCACGTCTCGCACGTGTCGTTGATGTTCAGCGAAACCGTCCGCTTGCTGCCGTAGAGCGCTTCCTCGAAATCGATCTCCAGGTCGAAACGGAGGTCGTTTCCGCGCACGGGACCGCTATGCCCGCCGTTCCCACCGCCGAAATCGAAACCGAATCCGCCGCGTCCGCCGAAGCCGCCGCCGAAGAACGCGCCGAAGATGTCGTTCAGATCGACACCGTGCGTGAAGTCGCGCTCGAAATCGAACCCGCCCGGACCGAACTGGTTGCCCGCGAACCCGAACTGGTCGTACTGCGCGCGTTTCTGGGGATCGGAGAGGACTTCGTACGCCTCGCTGATTTCGGTGAAGCGTTTCGTGGCCTCTTCCTTTTTGTCCGGATTCCGGTCCGGATGCCACTTCATCGCAAGCTTCCGGTACGCGCTCTTGATCTCATCCGCGTTGGCCGTCTTCGAGACACCCAATACTTCGTAATAATCGCGTTTCTCTTCCGCCATCGCCTCATGCCTCGCTTTCTTCGGCTTTCGCGTCTGCGTTTTCGGCTTCCGTTACTTCCGCCTCCGGAGTCCCCTCCGAGACAACGACCTGCGCCGAACGCAGGAGGTACTTCCCGAGTTTCCAGCCTCGCCGGAACTGCATCAACACGCAACCGGCGGGGATTTCCGCCGAGGGCTGCTGGGTCAGCGCTTCGTGGAAATTGGGGTCGAACGTGTCGCCCGGCGCGGCATCGACGGGTGTCAGTCCGTTACGCCCCAGCACGGCGACAAACTGGTCGTAGACAAGCCGGACACCGCTAGGAAGCGGCGCCTCGCGTTCCCCTTCCGGAACGTGGGCGAGTGCCGCGTCAAGCCCGTCGAGAACCGGCAGGAGATCTTTCATCAACCCTTCGGCTGCGCGGACCTTGCTCTCTTCGATATCCCGGAGCGTGCGCTTGCGGTAATTGTCGAAATCCGCCATCGTTCGCAACAGCCGATCCTTCAATTCGGCGGCCTCCTGCTGCGCCGCCGCCAGGAGCGCGGCCTCCTCGCCGGAACCGGACGCGGATGTCTCCGAAGCCGCCTCTCCGCCGGACGTGCCGGAAGCGGCGGACGCCTCCGCGCCCTCCTCCGCGACCGCGGCCTCTTCGGCCGATTCCTGTTTCTCCGCTTCGGGCGGCATCTCAGCGGCGGCCGCCCCGGTTTTCTTCTGCTTTCCAAACATGGTTTTCATCTCCCAAAAAAGTCGGGCAACAGTCAACCACTTTTCGCCCGTTCCGTCAATACTGGAAATCGGGTACATTTGTACAATATGTTCATGACCCGCTATCCTTTATGGTGGGGGAGTTGTGTCCATGCCGGCCATGCGGATGACAAGCCCGTTGGACGGGACAAGGTTTTCACACCTTCCCGCCAGGGAATGCAGGGTTCCCCGCACCCCCACGCCACCGACGCTCTCGACGGCGGTTTCCATCCATTCCGACGCCTCGCCGTCAAGCCGATACTGCACACGAGTTCCCGCCGCTTCGTACGCGAACTCGATCTCCACATCCACCGGCACATCGACTTTCGCCCGCAGGCCGGGGATACGCCGCCAGACGCCCGCTCCATTTCCGCCCTTCACGAGCCCCCAATAGTTTGTCGCGCTGCCCTCCCACACCGCAGTCACGGCCGCAAGCGCATCGGCGGGGGCAAGCGGCGGCTCGGTGAGAGGCAGGAACTCCATTCGCGCCGAGATCACCACGTTCGTCTCCAAAACCTCCACAGCCCTTTCCGCAGTGAAGTCCAGCATCGCCTGGTCGCCCTGAACGCGCAGCGCGCCCTGCGAAAACTCTCCGTCCTGCGGATTGCGCCAGTCGCCGCCGAACTTGGATGCCGCATTCGGCCATCCCGCCGCCACGCCCCCGTCGAACCAGCCGCGCACCTTCCCGGTGCGTCGCGGCTTCCAATTCGACGCCGGATTCTTCGGCAGCCCCATCGCCGCGAGGATCGTGTCGCGGTAGATGCGCGCGGAGAAGTCGTTGCAATGGTTGACGTTGTTGCCGGTCATGTCGCGGAACCGCTTTTTCGCGAGAACGGCGGCGTGCATCGTGTTCACGCTGGCGCAGCCGATGCGCGCGAAGCCCGCCGCGCGGAACTTCGCCACGAGCGCGACCAACGCCTGCTCGTACTGCGGGAAAAGCGTACCGCGCGATGCGAGACTCGTCGTCTCGAGGTTCGGCACCATCGGCGACACGAGCATCACGGCGGCGTTCGGCAGGGCGGCGTGTATCGCGTTCACCATCGCCTCGTGCTTGGACGAATAGTCGGCGGCGGAAAGCGTGTCGTTCATGCCGAA
>JAGAEL010000075.1 GCA_017613085.1 Kiritimatiellia bacterium
GACTGGCCGCCGACGGTATGCGCGCCCTCGACGCCGGCAAGCCCGCACAGGCCGAAACGCTGTTGAAGCAGGCTCTCGACCAAATGCCCGTTCGCGATGAAACCGCCGCCGAACGCGCCAGCATTACTTCGGCCCTCGCCGAAGCGAAATTCCTCCGCGCCAAGGCCCTCTACGATACCAAGGACGACGCCGTTCTCGCCGATGCCCGCGAAATCCTCGACTCCGGCCTGGAAATCGCCCCGAACGACCGCGCCCTCCGCGCTCTCGACCGCCAGCTCGCCAAGCGCGAAGCCGCTGCCGCCGCCTACAAGCCCCCGGCGAAGCGGGCTGAAGTCATTGAAGAAAAGCTCGACATCCGCGATCTCTACATCGAGGCCCGCCAGTGGTACGCCCTGAAGGACTACGACCGCGCCAGCGCCCTGTTCGAGCAAATCCTCGCCAGGGACCCCTACCACAAGAGCGCTCTTCGCTACATCCGCAAGATCGAGCAGGACCGCTACAAGGTCGCCACCTTGGAACGTGAAGCCCGTCGCAACGGGATGCTCACCCAGGTCCGCAAGAGCTGGAGCCCTCCCGTGCGCGTGGCGGTCGACGTCCCGAAGGAGACCACCGAGCGCGAAAGCCGCTCCTCCAAGCCCGCGTCCCAGGCCGTTCTCGAAAAGATGCGCGACATCATCATCCCGAAACTCGAGTTCCGGCAGGCCAACATTGCCGATGTGGTGAACTACCTCGTCGAGGCCAGCATTGCGGCCGACCCGTCCGGGGAAGGCGTCAACATCATCCTCAATCTCGGCGACGGCGGTGCCGTTTCGTCGGCGCCCGCTCCGGCACCCGCGGCATCCGACGACGGATGGGGCTTCGATGACGATTTCGGCGCTCCCGCTCCCGTCGCGGGCGGTTCCTCCGGCGTTCCGCCGATTACCTTGAACCTCCGCAACGTCAGCATGAGCGACGCCATCAACTTCATCACGGAAGTCGCCCGCTTGAAATACCGCGTGGAAAGCACGGCCGTCATCATCACGTCCAAGGATGCGGCGGTCGGCAACATCATCACTCGCATGTATCCCGTGCAGCCGTCCTTCCAGGATGTCGTGGTGCAGCGGCAGGAAATGTCCGCGGAAGACCGCGACCGCGACTTCATCGGCTTGGGCGGAAACGTCACCATGCAGAAGTCCGACGTCAAGGAGTTCTTTGAGAAGGCTGGCGTGCCGTTCCCGACCGGCGCGAGCATTACCTACAATCCGGCCATCAGCCAGTTGATTGTGGCCAATACCGCCGAGAACCTCGAGACCTTCGAGCGCATCCTCCAGCAGATCAACGTCATTCCCAACCAGGTCGAAATCGAAGCCCGCTTCATCGAGGTAAACCAAAACGATTTGGAAGAACTCGGTCTCCAGTGGATTCTGAACGACAACTGGGAAATCGCGACGAAGCGCGACGGTTCCGGCGGCCGCATCCAGATGAATGCGGGGAACATCACCAGCGGTTTGCGCGGCTTCGGCTACAACAACACGAGCTCCACGATTGAACCCGTCAACTCGGTGGTCAAGGCCTCCAGCCAAACCCTTCTGGGGCCCATCGCCAGCTTCTCCAGCGTGCTGACGAATCCGGAACTCAGCGTGGTACTCAACGCCATCTCGCAGAAGGGCGGCAGCGACCTCCTGTCTGCGCCCCGCGTCACCACGCGCAGCGGCGTGAATGCCCAAATCCAGGTCGTCAAGGAAATCATCTATCCGACCGAGTTCGACCTCACGCAGCCGACGTTCAGCGATTCGGGTACGCTGACCAGCTCCGCGGTCGTGACGCCGGGTTCCTTCGAGACACGCGCCACGGGCGTGATTCTGAACGTCACGCCGACCGTCGGTGCCGATGGCTACACCATCGACCTCGTCATGGCGCCGGAAGTCGCCGAACTGGTCGAATGGATTCAGTACGGTTCCACGCTGGACGTGGTTGACTCCACCTACACGTTCAACATGCCGATGCCAGTCTTCACGAGCCGCAACGTCGCGACCTCCCTCGTCATTTGGGATGGCCAGACGGTTGTCATGGGCGGTCTCATCCGCGAGGAAGTCACCACCATCAAGGACAAGATTCCGATCTTGGGCGACATTCCGCTGCTCGGTCGTCTCTTCCGCAACGAAGGCCAGTACAGCCAGAAGAAGAACCTCTTGATCTTCGTCACGGCCCGCTTGGTCGATCCGGCTGGGCGCCCGGTCCACGACAACAACAGCGTCATGCCCGGCTCCGGCGTCGAAACCGCCAGCGCCCCGGAAGGCTGATTCCTTGTCTTCTTCCCCGGCCGGACCTTTGGGTCCGGCCTTTTTTATTGCACGCAGGACATGACGCATCTTGAGTGGAAGTCTCCAAGGGGGGAAAATCCGCGTTCCGGCGAAGGAAACAGATCCGGCTTATTCCCGGAGACCTCTCCGTTTTGGTCCAAAATGCAAAGCGTTGCGGCAATGTCACGCGACGGGCGTGCGTTCGGGAAAACCATCGGCGCAGGACAGTGGATTTTCCAGAAGAACCCGAGGCTGGCGATTGGGATAGCGTACGCCTATCTGGGGCCGGTGACGAGCGGCGGGCGGGATGCTACGTGTCATGGCGGAACTCCATCAACGGCTACAGATTATGAAAGGCAGAGAAGCGTGTGCGTCGAATCGCCTAACGGCGAATCGGACGTACCTGTATGCGCCTGTGCCGGGATACGCGGCGGGGCTGGTGCTGGCGGTGGTTGCGACGCTGGCGGCGGCGAAGCAGGGGGCAGAGGTGCAGGCCATCTTCGACAAGGCCGTTGCGGAGGAATAAGGCGGGCGAAGGGGGC
>JAGAEL010000076.1 GCA_017613085.1 Kiritimatiellia bacterium
AGCGGCGTCTTCAAGCCGTATTTCACCACCATCGTACGCATCGAGGCGAGCGATTCGAGAAAAAGGTCTGTCCGGCCTTTCTTCGCGTAGGCGGCGTAGAGAAAATGTCTGAAGGAGTTTGTGGCCTTGGCGACACCCCTATTCTCGATCATCGCCTTGAATGCCGAATCCTCCTGCTCCGGCGAGAGGATTCCGGTGATGACGGCCAACGCCTGTGCGTGCTGGCTGTATCTGTTCTTCGCGAGGTTGTCCGCCAACATGCCGCGCGACGCATCCCAGAACGCAGCGACAATCCGGCGGCCCAACGCATCCGCCTTCACGGCCCAATATTCGCCAAGCGCGGCATCGCCCGCGTCGCGGGCAAGACGTGATGCGGACTGGAGCGCGAGAAGGTAAAAGAGGTTGTTGAGCGCGCTTACGCCGTGCCGTCCGTCCGGCGCGATTCCTGCCCGCCATTCAGGAACCCAGTCGATGAAACTCCAACCGGGCAGGTTTTCGAGGAGTCCGTCGGCGTTCTCCCATTGGGCAAGACCGAACATCGTGTGGCAGAGTCCCGGGATTTTTGCCTTGAGCCACGCCGGATTGTCGTGTCGCAAATGCCACTCGTCCAACGTGATCGGCCACGAGATCGTGTAGATGGCGCTCTCCTGCGTACCGACGGTTGGGAAGTTCATGGGGAGCATTCCGTTCTCCCTGCGGGCGAAATCGAAAACGTCCATCGCCCGTCTCATCAGCCGATCGTCGGACGTCAGCGCCGTCAGCATCGCGCACTGGAAGGTGCAGTCGCCCAGGTACATCTGCTGTTCGTAATGGGGATCGAGCAGCGTGTCGTGCGCGCCATTGACGATTCCGCGCACGCACACGCGCAGTACATCTTCGATTGAGTGATCGCTGCACTTGAACCATCCCTCGTTCGTGATCGGATAGCGCGACTCGGCGATGGAAACAGCGTTCAGCGTCAGCGGCTCGTCTGCGGTCTTGATCTCGATCTTGCACCATCTTCCGGTGCGCCACCACGGAACGGTGAAGAACGCGTTGTCGCGTCCGTCGGGGAAAAAACGATCCGCCGGGTCGCGTCTGCCGCCGGCGATTGTCTTGCCGACAAACGCGTTGCGGTTGCCCTTCTTCTTTTTCGCGTCGAGCAGGGATTCCGCCCATGTCCAGCGGATCTCGGCACCCTTGCCGCCCGACACCGTCATTTCGGGATAGGCGCAGAAGTAGTCCTCAAGGTCGAGCATCGCCGACATCTGTACATTCGGTGCGATCGTCAGCGACTTTCCTTCCTTCAGAAGCGCGTTGAAATCCGCGACCATCGGCCGGGTTGCGTCCGCCTCCGTGATTAGGTCGTTGCTTCCGAACGACTCCATGACAGCGCGGAACGCTCCGGGGCGCATGCGTTCATGCGTCTGGTCGGGGATGATTGTCGGGAATAGCATCCAGCCAGGCGTCCGCAGACCGACCGAGTTTGCCTTGACCGGCGCGCGAACGGACTTCACCTTGACGAAATCGCCGTCTTGCGGTTTCTCGTCGAGCAACGAACATCCCCTCACCTCGCATTCCGCGCCCACACCGACGTTCTTGCGCATTCCCTTTTCGAGCATCCGCGTATTGTGCAGCTCCGCCACTCGCCAATCCGCAATCCCCGTCGTCAGCTGCTTATGATAGGCACCAGCGGCCTTCAAAATGAAACCGCCGCGCCATGACAGCTGAGCGGACGGCGCATATGGTCCGAGCACCCACACAACCGCCTCCATCACGTGACTCCCCGGCGGAAGCTTCACCTCGTAGGACTGGTAGAGCCAATTCTCCGGCGACCCACGATGCGGACCCTCCGCGATGCGCTTACCATCAAGAAGAAGAACAAACCGCTCGTCCGCGCTCACGTCGAATGTAAGCGGATCGGCGTTCGCCATGAACTCCTTCTTGAAGCGAAGGAAAGCATACTTTCCGACCTCGCCCCTCGACACCGCCGTCGGATGCCAAACCCAGTGTGCAGCGTCAATCTCCTGCAGACGCGACACGTTCGTATCGCCACGTTGGTACCGCTCAGCGCGGAATATCTGCTTCACCTCGACCGCGCCATTCGCCGCGAACACCGCAGCGAACGTCCCCGCAACCAAAACTGCTACAATGCAGGATCTGTTCATCCAGCATCCCTACTTGACGATAATCGTCATTCCTTTGGGCTTGCGAATCCTCAGACCCGTGTCGGTAGCGGTTAGCATGTACTTCTCGGCGTTCGCCATCTTCGGCAGGAACTTCACGTCCGTCGGCTTCGTGTTCCACGTAATCACGTAGCCGCGCTCGTTTCCTTCCACCTCGCCCTTCGCAAGCGACTCCATCTCAGCCTCGCGCCCGGTGAGGTTCACCGTCACGGTCGCGCCAGTCTCGAAGGTCGTGAAATAGTTGTTGCTGGAGTACGTGCATATAGCCGACCACGTGCCGGTCTTCATTGAAAGGTCGATCGTCGAGCCGTTCAGCATTTCGACGTTGTGGAAGTAAATCGATATCGGCGAGAACGTGCCATAGACGCGGTAAAGCGCCGAAGCGTGTCCGCCAATCGGGTTTTTCGCGTTCGACGCCGTGCGGAACGTAAGGTTGCTCACCGTCGATACCGCAGTTGCGCCATGGTGGCGTATCGCCGTAGAAATGTCGTAGCTTCCGCCCAATGTTCCGTCCGTGTTGGCGTCCTGCCACCAGCCGGAACCCGTTGTCTTTACCGTTCCGTTCTTGAGGACGAGATGTCCCTTGCCCTCCGCGCGAGCGCCCGCGAAGTCAAAGTCAGGATCAGTTCCCTTGAATGTAATGGTCAGCGTGTGTCCGCCAAGGTCCCAGACGGCGTTGTCGACGATGGTCTTGTCCGCGTTGGCGGCGGTCTGGGAATCGAACAGTATCTCCGAATCCGCCTTGAGCGTGAGGTTGCCGAGATGATGCGTGAGACTTCCGCAAGCGGGGTTGCGCGTGTTCAGGAACTTTCCACCGGCAAGGGTCACGGCGTAGGTATCGGTGTACCTGCTGTAGGCATCGATGTTCGCGCTGGCGGAAGTCATCTCGATCATCGTTCCGGCCGCGCCAAACGGCTTGTTGCTTCCCGTCACGCCGAACCTCGCGGTGCCCGCGTGGACAAGCGTTCCACCGGTATAGGACTGGTTCGCCTTGGATGCGGTGAACGTTCCCGCTCCTGTCTTTTCAAAACGCAGATTCCCCGTCAGAGCGATCGCCTTGTTCTCGAACGTCACGCCCGACGGCGTTTCGATTTCAAGAACGCCGGGATTGTCCGTGCCCGTCGTCGAGTCCGTGATCGTGCAGACGTTCGCCGCGACGTTCGTGCCGTTGAAGCCAAGGAGCGTGAGCTTGTTCCCGCGCAAGTCGATGCTTGAGCCGTTTGCTATGTTCGAGACATTGAGTCCGCTCCAGTCCCTGTCAGAAGTAAGCGTCACATTGTCGAAGAGCACGGACTTGCAGGCGAACAACTTGCCGTCAGCGAGGTCGAATGTCGTTGCGCCGGAAATCGTCACGTCCGTCGTCCGCGCAGGAACGGCACCGGGAAGCGGATTCGATTCGGCGTCCGCGCACGACCAGTTGGCGGGATCGCCGGAATCCGCAGGATTTGCCCCCGCGCCAGTCCAGACGGCAGTCGCCGGATCTTCTTCCACAAGGTCGCCGAGCGCCGTGCCGGCGAGGCCGTTCTCGTAGATGCGGCGGATGTCCTCATGGCGAAGTGCGCGCGTCCAAATCGCGACGTCATCCACGCCGCCGACGAACTTCGAGCCATAGCCTCCTGTTCCGTCCTGACCGATGCAGAACGGATACTGTGTTTTCATGACGAATTCATCGAACGTCGTCGCAAGCCAATACAACGTTCCGTCGCTCATGCCCTGGTAGATGACATGGACACCGTCGTCACGGCGCGAAATCGCGTAGAACGTCCACTTCGTGTCGCCTTCGACATGGTAGGAGCCGACATCAATGCGTCCGGAGCTAGAGCCGGAGCCGGCGTTGAGCGTTATGCCACGATAGCTTTGTATGGGCTTGCTCCCACACAGGAGCGTGCCGGCATACCACCCTCTGTACCAGCTCTTGTTCGCCAGAATCACCGGGTCGCCCTCCGTTATCTGGTTCATCTTCACCCAGACAATCGCCGTGTAGCTCTTGTCGCCGCCTTCGTATGAAAGCGACTGCGAACCCTGCAGGCGGATGAAGTCGCCGGAACGGATGTCGCAGTAGCCGCCGATCCGTCCGCCAGCCGCGAGCAACGGAGCGTTATTCGTCTCGGACATTATGCCGTCGGCGATCTTGTTGTCGAAGTCCTCGTCGAACGGAAGGTACGCGGCAAGTCCGGCGGAGAGCGGACGCGCGATTTCCGCCGCGCCGTCGCGAGCGGTCGCGTCGAGCCCATCGACCGTCACGCCGAAGTGCGCGAGCGCGGATGCCGTGACGTCGAAGTTGTAGGGGCAGCCGGCGATGCGCCCCTGCGTGACGCCCGTGCCGGCGATGACGATCGGAATGGTCGTTCCGTGGTTGCCCTTTACCTGGCTTGAATGTCCAGACAGGTAGCCGCCGTGGTCGGACGTGATGAGGATGAGCCAGTCCTCGTCCGCGAACGTCGGGCGGCTCGCGATGGCGGAAAGGCACGCGCCGAGGTAGCCGTCGGTGAGGGCGAGCGCGTTGGTGTAGCCCGCCGTGTAGGGATAGTAGTTGCCGGCGTGTCCGGCGGCGTCGACGGCGTCGATGAAGTACATCGTCGCGTCCGGCGCGTCGGCGGAGGCGAGAAGCGCGGCGAGGTCGGCGGCGTTCTGCGCGTCGGAATTGCCGATGAAAGTCACGCCGGAGGCCGGGCCGAGACTCGCGTCCTCGCTCCATGAATAGACAAACGCGGCGGATGCGCCGCTCTTTGCGTCAACGACGCGCTTGAGCCAGGTGGGGTGCGTCGCGTAGGCACCGCTTGAAGTCTTGCCGTTCGCCGTCACGCCGTGCTTCGACGGAATGACGCCCGTCGCGATGGTGACGTGGTTCGGCGCGCTCACGGTATCGACGCCGGGGGCGGTCTGCCCCGTCACCGACCACGCGCCCTTGTAGCCCGTCTGCCACGTGCCGTTGCGCAGGGCCATGACGTTCGGCATTTGGCCTGATTCGATGCCATCGGCGCGGAGGCCGTCGAACATCACCATGAGTGCCATCGGGCGCTTCCCGCCGTCCGCATACGACGGCAGGGACACCATTGCGCTTACCGCAACAGCCGCTATTGCAATCATTGTTCTTATGCTCATTGTTGGTTTATCCTTTCGTTTGAAGGTGAAGGTCCTGACGAGAGACGCGAAACACGAGACGAGAAACCTTTCGCGTCTCTCGTCCTATGCCTCGAAAAGAGTGTGAAAATTATTCAGTTCGTTCATGCCGCCGCAACTCTTCCTTGTTTCCCGCCCAAGGACACCACGCCCTTGAACGGCATCTAGTGTACACGATTCCACATTGCCACGTCAAGGGCGGCCGAAAAGCTTTTTCGGGCGTATCCGCGAATCGTGCAAAAGCGGCAAGAACGAGACTAGTAAAAAATAAACCACACAAATCGTTGGATCGGTCGCGACGGGGCGCGCCCCTCCCGATACGGGAGGAAAGGGACAAACAGGACAAACGAGACAAACGGGATAAAAGGGATAATCATTGTCGTTTTCACGTCCCGGACGCGACAAAGCGCGTCCCTCCCCTCCGTCTTTTATCTCACGCAGAGGAAAGAACGGGAGGGACGGGCTTTGTCCCGTCCGAGTGGCGGCTGCCGAATGTCGAATGTCGTACGGCGCGTGGGGACACGCGCCCTCCCGTGCGTGGCGCCTGTTTTCCGCGTGTTTACACGATTCGCGGAGGTATCCGGCTTTTTTTCCATTACTCGATTCTTTTCTTTCCATTCTTCGGGGTTTGACGTATGATGCGGGGCGGTGGACGGAACAGGAGGATGCGCTGTCGGAAGCGTCCTCCCGGACAGTCCGGGCTCCGAAACTCCGAGACAGGTAGTTCAAACGATGAAGACAAGGTTGACTTTGGCGGCACTCGCCCTTTTCACGGCGGCAATCGGCGCGGATGCGTTCGCGGCGGAAACGCCGCGCAAACCGAAGGCGTTGATGATCATGGTAGACGGGTTGCGGGCGGATGCCGTGGAGAACGCGCCGATGACGAACCTTCTCCGCCTCCGTGACGGCAAGTGGCAGAAGGCGTATCGCGGGTTCAGCTCGCTCACCGGGCACACGCTTTACGACGCACGTCCGTCGAGTGCCGCCAACCACGCGGCGATCGCGACGGGCGTCACCGCAGCCAAGACGCGGATTTTCAAGAACGGCGACACGCCGCACGGCGACTTTCAACACTGGCCGAGCTGGCTCGCCCGCCTTGTCGAGGCCCAGCCGGACAAGAAGGCGCTCTACACCTATTCCTGGACGGGGGACACCCGGCTCTCGCCGCATCCGAACGTCCGGAATATGCCGCTCACGACGGTCGTGACGAACAACTGGCCGGTCGGCGGCTCCTACGAACAGAACGCGACCGCGATCCCGAAACTCATGGCCGCGCCCGATGCCCCCGATGCCGTCCTCTACTTCATCGACATCGGCGACTGGGGCGGACACCGCAGCGGTTTCTACCCGTACGGCGGGGAATACGTGCATGACATGCGCCTCGCGGACCGCATCATCGGGGACACGCTCGCCGCCATCGCGTCTCGTCCCGGTTTCAAAGACGAGGATTGGCTTGTCATGGTGACGAGCGACCACGGCGGGTACGGACGGAAGCACGGCATCTGGGGCGGACACGCCACGACCATTCCCGTCATCATCGCCGGATGCCGCGTCCCGCAGGGGACGATCGCGGGAATGCCGCGCAACTACGACCTCGCGCCGATCGCCCTCGCGCATTTCGGGATCGACACCGCGCCGATGAACCTCGACGGCGTGGCGCCGACGGTTGCCGCCGATATCCCCGTGCGGACGCTGAAGGACGGCTTGGCCGCCTACCTGACGTTCGACGGCGCACCCCCCGCGAATGTCATCGCGGGAGGCCCGTCGCCGAACGTACACGGCGCGACGAAAGCGGGCGCCAGAAGCGGTATGTTCGGGAACTGCCTCCGTGTCGCCCCGGACAAAACCGGCGCCTGCGGCGTGTCGCTCGACGGAAGCGAAAAGCTGGCGTTCGAAAACGGGACCGAATTCGCGTTCTCCTTCTGGATGCGGCTCGACGATCCCCAGCAGCCGCAGGCGCCGATCGTCGCGAACAAAGACTGGGCGAGCGGCAAGAACGCCGGCATTGTGTTGATCGCCGCGCGCAAGACCGACAGCGTGACGGTTTCCGGCGTCTGTTTCAACTGCGGCATGACCGGGAAGGCGCAGCGGATCGACATGGGCACGTTCGACATCGACTACGGCGAATGGTGCTTCTACGCCGTCACCCGGCGTGCCGACGGTGTTCTGCGCGTCTACCAGGGCGGGCGCGACGGCCGGCTTTACTGGATCGCGGAAGACGCGAGGGAGATCAAGTTCAAGACGGGGCTTCCGTTCTGGATCGGGCAGGACGGGACCGGCGCGTGCAAGGTTTCGTTGACGGGCGACATCGACGATTTCGCCCTCTGGACGCGGGCGGCCTCCCACGCCGACATCCGCCGGATCTACGAAGCGGGACGGCGCGGACAGTCGCTCGAAGACCTCCTTCCCGGCGAACCGGGCGCATCCGAACAGTCCGGATCTTCCGGAACATCCGGAAGATCCCAGTAAAACGCCGCCGCAGTATCTTGCCCGTTTTACCAAGGTGCGCCCCGATTCGGGCGCATCCGCAGGTGTGTTAAAGAATTGACAGCGGGGCAAAAATGGCATAGGCTAAGGGGCTGATTTTTCCGCGCACACCGGTGGCCCCGGCGCGGATGGAGGTCGATGATGAATGGTGCGTTACTGCTGTTCCTAGGTTGTGTCTGTTTTCTGCTCGCGTATTTCGGATATTCCAGATTCGTCGCGAAAGCGCTGCGGCTCGATCCAGACCGTAAGACACCCGCGCACACGATGCGGGACGGGGTGGACTACGTTCCCGCCCACCCCGCCGTCCTCTTCGGGCACCATTTCGCCACCATCGCGGGCGCGGGGCCGATCATCGGCCCCGTCCTCGCCGCGCAGTTCGGCTGGGCGAGCGTGGCGCTATGGGTGGTGCTGGGGTGCATCTTCATCGGGGCGATGCACGACATGGTGACGCTCTTTCTCTCGGTGAGGCACGAGGGGAAGTCGATCGGGAGCATCATCGAGTCCGTGATGGGGCGCCCCGGGAAGATGATCTTCCTCCTGTTCTGCTTCGCGACGCTTGTCCTTGTGATGGCGGTGTTCACGGGACAGGTGGCAGACACGTTCGTCTCCAACCCGGAGGTGGCGACCTCCTCGCTGCTCGGCATCTTCGAGGCCATCCTCTTCGGCATCTGCGTGTACAAGTTCAGGTGGAGCATCTTCGCCGCCAGTTTCGTGTTCGTGCCGCTGCTTTTCCTGCTGGTGTGGATAGGCGTACTCATCCCATGCGACCTGACGGTTCTCTTCGGCGTGTCGAAGGAGATGTGCAAGGACATCTGGGTGATGGTGCTGTTCGTGTACTGCTTCGTGGCGTCCACCCTGCCGGTCTGGCTTCTCCTGCAGCCGCGTGACTACCTCAACAGCTACCTGCTCTACGCGATGCTCGCGCTGGGGTTGACGGCGGTGTTCTGCGTCTGCCCGCATCTCAACATCAACGCCTTCTCCGGATGGCAGATGGTGGATGCGAAGGGCGTCACGCAAAACGTGTTCCCGCTGCTCTTCGTGACGGTCGCGTGCGGGGCGTGTTCGGGATTCCACGCGCTCGTGGCAAGCGGGACCACCTCGAAACAGCTCGACAACGAACGGCACATACGCCCCGTGGGTTACGGCTGCATGCTCCTCGAAGGCGTGGTGGCGCTGCTCGCCCTCATCGCGGTGGCGTGGCATTCGCAGGGAGACCTGATGACGGGGCTGTCCGGGGGGAAGCCGGTGGTGATGTTCGCCCACGGGCTGGCGAGTTTCTGCGCGAAAATCGGCCTTCCCGAAAAGACCTCGGAGAGTTTCATGCTGCTCTCGGTGTCGGCGTTCCTGATGACCTCCGTGGATTCTTGCACACGCCTTGCGCGTTTCGTATGGCAGGAGATTTGGAGCACGGCGTCGTCCAAACAGCCGTCTGAAACGGGCGGCGCCGCGCCGGCGCCTTCGCCCCTGGTCCGCCTCAACAAGAACATGTACGTCGCCACCGCCGTGGTCATCGCGATCGGCGTGTACCTGTTGTTGCTGAACCCGGCAATGGTCGCCAACCTCTGGACGATGTTCGCGTCCGCGAACCAGATGCTCGCCGCGCTGACGCTCCTGACGGCGACGCTCTGGCTGTTGAAGAACCGCCTCAACTTCTGGGTCGTGCTGCTGCCGATGTTCTTCATGCTGGTGACAAGCGGGACCGCCGTCTTCAACATGTTCCTGGCGAATGTCGACAAGTGGATGAAGCACGGGTTCGCCGCCGGCGGCGTCACCGCGATCTCCGCCGCCGCGCTTTTCCTCCTCTGCATCACGCTTCTCGTTCTCGGCGGATTCTGCCTACGGCGGATCATCAAACACAGGATCAATGAGGCCATCAAACGGATGGCGAAAGAGTAGACACATGGAAGAACCGATTGAGCAAGCGTCCGGCGTCGACGAGACGGCCGAGACAAGTTCCGAAACACCTTCGAAAAAAGGGCGCGTCGTCGCCATCGTCGGGCGTCCGAATGTCGGCAAGTCCGCGTTCTTCAACCGCGTCGCCGGCCGGAGGATCGCCATCGTACACGACCAGAGCGGCGTCACCCGCGACCGCCTTATGCGCGAGGTCGAATGGAACAACACCCGCTTCCAGCTGGTGGACACGGGGGGCGTCATGCTGGCGTCCGAACCGGAGAGCTTCGGCGTGGAGATCCGGGCGCAGGTCGCCACCGCGCTCCAGGACGCCGCCGCCGCCATTCTGGTCGTCGACGTCCAGGCGGGGCTGCACCCGCTGGACGAGGCCGTCGCCGAACTGATCCGCAAGTCCAACCTCCCGTGCGTCCTCGCCGTGAACAAGTGCGACCTTCCCCGGCATGAAGCGGGCGCGAGCGAATTCTCCCGCCTAGGGTTGCCGATGTTCGAGGTTTCCGCCGAACACGGGCTGGGTATGGGCGAAATCATGGACGCCGTGATCCCGCACCTCCCGGAAGCGGAGAACACGACGGTCGAAGCGCCGTTGCGCGTCGCCGTCGTCGGCCGCCCCAACGCGGGCAAATCGTCCTACATCAACCGCCTCCTCCACGAAGACCGGTTGATCGTCTCGGACATCGCCGGCACCACCCGCGACGCCATCGACGTCCCCTTCACCATCGGGAGGGGGCCGCAGGCGCGCCACTACATCCTGATCGACACGGCGGGGATGCGGAACCGCCACAAATGCGACAGTTCGGTCGAACGCTTCAGCCTCTTCCGCGCCGAGGCGAGCGTGAAGGATGCGGACGTGGTGGTGCTGATGCTCAACCCGGAGATCGGCCCGACGATGCAGGACAAGCGGATCGCCGCGCTGATCGAGAAACACGGCAAGGGGTGCGTCGTCCTCGTCAACAAGTGGGACATCGCCATGGAACAGGAGATCACCCAGACCAAGGCGGAACCCGCCATCCGGGCGATGATGCCGTTCCTCAACTACTGCCCGATCGTGTTCATCTCCACGAAGACCGGCCTCAACGTGCGCAAGAGCATCGAGACCATCGACACCGTCGCCGCGCAGACGCGCACGCAGCTGCCGACGGGGATGCTGAACCGGACCATCACGGAAGCCGCGAAACGGACGGCCGCGCCGATCCGCAACGGCAAGCGTCTGCGCGTCTACTACGCCGTGCAGGTCCGCGTCGCGCCGATCACGCTGCGCCTTTTCGTCAACGACCCGAAACTGGCGACACCCGCCTACACGGAGTATCTGCGGCGCGCCATCCGCGCGCGGTTCGGACTGGAGGGGGCGCCCGTGGTGATCTTCTACCGCGAGCGTTCCCGTCCCTCCTCGGTCTACTAACCCGGTTGTATGTTTAGGCAGTTCTCGATTCAGTGGTGGAAGTTCTGGCGCGCCGGCGAAGGGATTTCCATGAAGACCGGGCGGGCGATCGCGCTCTACGCGCTCGTCGGCGTGTTGTCGGGATTCGCCGCCGTCGCGTTCTACTGGATGCTCGACGTCTCGCGTCACCTCCTCACCGAAAAAGTGGGCAACCTTCCGCCGCTGCTCGCGGCGGGGGAACCTTCGCTCTACCCCGAAGACGCCGACTCCGGTGGGACGGAACCGGTGCGCTGGGTGCTGCTGTTCCTTCCCGTTTTCGGCGCGGTCGCGGGTGCGCTGCTGGTGAAGGGATTCTCGCCGGAGGCGGGGGGCCACGGGACGGACGCCTGTATCTTCGCCTACCACCGCAAGGCGGGGAACGTCTCGCCCGGCGTGATCCCGATCAAGGCGCTTTCCGCCTCGCTGGTCATCGGTTCGGGCGGTTCTGCCGGAAGCGAAGGACCGATCACGCAGATCGGCGCGGGATGCGGTTCCCTGCTGGCGAACCTCTTACACCTCGCCCCCTCCGAGCGGAGGGTCCTGATGGCGGCGGGGCTTTCTTCCGGTGTCGGCGCGATTTTCCGCGCCCCGCTCGCGGGCGCGCTCTTCGGCGCGGAAATCTTCTACAGCGGACTGGACATCGAATACGAAGTCGTGATGCCCTCGATCATCGCCTCCACGATCTCCTACACGATCTTCTCGCTTTTCTACGGCTGGCAACCCCTCTTCGCCATGCCGGAATGGGGCTTCGACAGTCCCGCGAAACTCATGCTTTTCCTGGCGCTGGCGATCATCGTCTCCCTCGGCGCGAAACTCTACATTCTCGTCTTCCGCAAGACGGAACAGTTCTTCCGGGGCTGGAACGTGCCGGACTGGGTCAAGCCGGGCATCGGCGGACTGCTCACCGGCATCCTCGGCTTCTTCTCGCCGAACATCCTCGGCGCCGGCTACGGCCTGATCCAGCAGGCGCTGGTCGTGGACAGTCCGCTGGTCAACAAATTCGGCGCCCTTTCCCTGACCGCGCTGTTGTTGATCTTCATCGCGAAAATCTTCGCCACCTCCTTTTCCGTCGGCTCCGGCGGAAGCGGCGGCCTCTTCGGCCCCGCGCTCGTCGCGGGTTCCGCGCTGGGCGCGGCGACCGGAATCATCCTGCGCGACCTCTTCCCCTCGCTCGGCATCCACCCCGGGGCGTTCGCCCTGGTCGGCATGGCGGGCTTCCTCGCCGCCTCCGTGCGGACGCCCATCGCGGCGATCATCATGGTGAGCGAGATTTCCGGGAATCACGAACTGCTGCTGCCGACGATGTGGGTCTGCGGCATCTGCTACTGGCTCGGCAACGGCTGGACGATCTACCGTTCCCAAGTCCGCGACCGCGACTGTTCCCCCGCGCACGTGTTCCACTAACGATTTGGCCGCAAGATTGTCTGATTATACGCTGGAAATCGGCTTGCCGTTCCGATATAATCGCTTCTCTCTTTTACGAAAGGTAGCGCATGTACACGATTCTATTGGCCGCTTTTATCGGAATCTCGCTGTGCGCGGGATTGGGTTCAACCGGTTCATCCAGCTGGGGATGGGCCGTCTTCTGGGGTATGCTCGCGTTCGTCGCGACGTTCGCCGGACTCGGCCTCTATTTCCAGAGCCGGATCAAGGTTATCGGGATGACCCTGCAGGAGGTGATGAAATCCGGTCAGGCGAAAATCCAGGCGATGGTCAACGGATGGCAGATGCGCCCGCCGGGGAGCGTGAAACAGGCGCAGGACTCGATCCAGCGCGAACAGGCGAAATCCGCAGACGCGGCCCTCGCCGTCGCCGCAAAACTTGACCGTTACAACCGGTGGGTGCCGATGATGGAACGCCAGTCGGCCGCGATCCGGCTGCAGCTGTATTGGGCGAAGCGCGATTTCCGCCAGGTCGACGCGCTCCTCCCCAAGGCGTTGATGCTGGATCCCATGATCGTCTGCATGAAGATCGCCCGGATGTACGTGAAAGGCGAGAAGGAGGGCATGGAGAAGCTCTTCACGCGCACGACCGCCAGACTCCGCTACGGGCAGGGCGCACTGCTGTACGCGCTGTATTCCTGGATTCTCGTGAAGCAGGGCGAAATCGACGCCGCGCACAAGATCCTCGTCCACGCCTGTGAGAAGATGGAGAACGCCACGCTTAAGGCAAACCGCGACAATCTTGCGAACAACCGGATCGCCCATTTCAGCAACGCCGGTTTCGGCGACGAGTGGTACGCCCTCCTGCTGGAGGAGCCGAAAGTCCGCATGCAGCGTCAACAGCCGCGTTTCGGGAGACCCTTCTAAATGAGCGAGAATCCAGAACAGAATCCGCAGCAGCCGCCCAGCCCGCCCCAGCCGCCGCCGCTGGAGAACCGCGAACCGGAACACCGCGAGCCGGAGAACCGCGACCGCAACGGGAACGGGACGTCGAACAAACGCATCTTCGGGGCCTGGTTCCTCCTCGCCCTGCTCTTCCTCTTCATGGTCGGACTCTGGTTCCGTTCGCCCGAAGAGGAGCTTCCGCAACTCTCCCCGCTCGATTTCCGCACCTACGTGACGAACCGCGTCATCGAAAAGGTCGAAATGGTCCGGCAGTCGGACGGCGAGACGTTCCTGCGCGGCACGCAGAAGGGGAAGCCCGGCGAGGCGCCGAAAAAGTTCCGCGTCAACGTCTTCCCCTCTGAAGGGCTGGAGCAGTTCCTCATCGAGCAGAAAGTCCCCTGCCCCCTGGTCTACCAGAACAACTGGTTCAGCCAGCTGGTTCCTCAGTTGGTCGGCATCCTGCTCATCACGCTGCTCTTCTTCTTTTTCTTCGTCCGCTCCATCCGTTCCGTCAACGGGAACGCGATGCGCTTCGGGAAGAGCCGCGCCAAACTGTTGAACCAGGACAACCGCAAGGTGACCTTCGCGGATGTCGGCGGCGTCCAGGAGGCGAAGGAAGAGGTGCAGGAAATCGTCGAATTCCTGAAAGCCCCCGAAAAATTCCAGAAGCTCGGCGGCAAGATTCCCAAAGGCGTCCTGCTGATGGGGCCTCCCGGAACGGGGAAGACCCTGCTGGCGAAGGCGATCGCCGGCGAGGCGGGTGTCCCGTTCTTCAGCATCAGCGGTTCGGATTTCGTGGAGATGTTCGTCGGCGTCGGCGCATCCCGTGTCCGCGATATGTTTGAACAGGGCAAGAAACACGCGCCCTGCCTGATCTTTATCGACGAAATCGACGCCGTCGGGCGTTCCCGCTTCTCCGGCATCGGCGGCGGACACGATGAACGCGAACAGACCTTGAACGCGATGCTCGTCGAAATGGACGGGTTCGACACGAACGAGGGCGTCATCATCATCGCCGCCACCAACCGCCCCGACGTACTCGACCCCGCGCTGCTGCGCCCCGGACGCTTCGACCGCCAGATCGTCATCGACCTCCCCAGCCTCGCCGGACGCGAGGAAATCCTGGGGATGCACGCGGCGAAAATCACGCTCGGAAGCGACTGCGACCTCTCCCGCGTCGCCCGCGGGACGCCCGGTTTCTCCGGCGCGGATCTCGCGAACCTGCTCAACGAAGCCGCCCTGATCGCCGCCCGCAAGAACGCGGCGGCGGTCTGCCACGCCGACCTCGAAGAGGCGCGCGACAAGGTGATCTGGGGGCGTGAACGCCGCAGCCGCAAGCTGGACGCCCGCGACATGGAAATCACCGCCTGGCACGAATCCGGCCACGCGCTCCTCCAAGTATTCCTGCCCCACGCCCACCCCCTCCACAAGGTGACGATCATCCCGCGCGGACGCGCCCTCGGCGCCACGATGGCCCTCCCCGAAAAGGATGTGCTGAACGAGACGAAGAGCGAACTGCTCGACGAAATCGCCGTGATGACCGGTGGGCGTATCGCCGAGGCGTTTTTCACGGGCGACATTTCGACCGGTGCGCGACAGGACATCAAGATGGCGAGCGAGACCGCCCGCAAGATGGTCTGCGCCTACGGCATGAGCGACATCTTCGGGTTCCAGTCGTTCGGCGACAACCAGGAGACCGTCTTCATCGGCAAGGAGTACACGCGTTCACAGGCGTACAGCGAAGACACCGCGAAGAAGATCGACGCGGAGTGCGAACGCATTGTCAACGAGCAATACGCCCGTGCGCAGAAGCTTCTGGAAGAAAACCGCGACAAACTGGAACTCCTCGTCCACCATCTACTCATCGAAGAGACGATAGACGGACGCGACGTGGAAGAACTCTTGAAGACCGGTTCCTTCTCCAAAGTCTCGACGCCACCGCCGCCCGATCCCTCCGGCACGCCCCCCGCCGCCGACACAGCCGACGGGATTCCGCACACCCCGGAAACGGATAACGGCGCGAAGGCGTAGCCCGCCCCCCGCGACGATCGTGCAACCGGGAAAACGGAACCAGGAAAAATAAAAAACCACAGATCCGCACAAATCGGTGGCCCCTTGTTGTCGTTTTTGTCTCACGCGGAGGCGCAGAGGAACGGGACGAACAAGACAAACAAGACAAACGGGACAAACGGGACAATCATTGTTCTTGTTGTTGTTTTTATCTCACGCAGAGGAAAGAGCGGGAGGGACGGGCTTCGTCCCGTCCGGGTGGCGCCTGTC
>JAGAEL010000077.1 GCA_017613085.1 Kiritimatiellia bacterium
CGACGGTGCGCAGGGCGGCCGTCCGCCGCGCCGCGATGACCATGGCCGTGGGAACGGACGTCCCCGTCCCGAACGTCTTCCGCCCCTGCCGCTGGACATCCACATCCTGCCGGAACAGCGTGCGCTCGGCGGCGTGATCAAGAAGATCCAGTCCTCGCACCGGGCTTTCCCGTTGCGCGAACTGGCGAACCTTTTCTGCAACAACCCCGCCTCCTGCCAGATCCGGATCGAGCCGAACAAGGGCGAGACGATGCAGCTTTTCCAGTGCGCGTGTTGCGGCGCACCGGCACTTTCGGAAGAGGAACTGATCCAGCACCTCTGTTCCTGCCACCTTCAGGACTACTTCGAGGCGGTGGAGACCACCTGCGAGCCGCCGACCGGGCAGTTCGTCTGCGTCGCCCGTTGCGGATTGAGCGGCGTCCTCCTCGGACCGCCCAACCACCACAGTTTCACCGCGAAAGTCCACGAAGTGCTCCGCACCCGTTACCCGGGTATGAGCGAATCGGAATACCGTTCGCGCATCGAGATGGTCAAGGAACCCGAAGTCATCGAGCAGTGGCGGCAGGAATGTACGAAGAAGACGCTCTTCCGCGCCAAGAAACCGGACGCCCCAAAGGCAGAGGAAGCCCCCGCCGCCGAAGGGGAAGCCCCCGCAACGGAGAGCGCCGAAGAGGCGGCCCCCCTGGTCGAACGCGAAGTGGCGGAAAATATCTTCCTGCGCGAAATCGTCCCCGGCCTGATCACCTCTGTCCGCCGGGTCCTGTGCCCGCTTCCCGCCGCGCTGAAGACGCCGAACCGCCGTCTCCGCTCCACGCTGGAACACGTCGTCGATTACGAACGCCGCAACCGCCCGATGTCCATCCTCGGCGCCTTGCGCGGCGCCTTCAGGAGCCGTAAACTCTACCTCTTCCGCGCCAACCACGAACAGGGGCAGGAGTTCGTTCAGCTCTTCCACCCTGTCCCGCTCGAAGCCGGACACGCCGTCAAGGAGTTGTGCGACATCGCCACCTTCGTCGACGAACATCCCGGATGCACCAAGCAGGAACTCGTCCAGGCGCTCGCCGGCGACGACACGGAGAAGGCCAAGCAGACCCTCGTCCAGCTCAACCTGCTTGTGGCGAAGGGCCACGTGGTCTATTTCTTCAACGATACGCTAGCCGCCCCGTGCGAACATCCCTTCTTCCAGCACAAGGCACCGCCGAAACCGGCCGCGCCTGTTGCGTCGTCCGAAGAAAAAGCCGAGACGGTAGCGGAAACGCCCGCCGCCGAAACGCCTTCCTCGGAAACGACGGCAACGGAAACGCCCGCCGCCGAAACGCCTTCCTCGGAAACGACGGCAACGGAAACGCCCGCCGCCGAAACACCTTCCACGGAAACAGCGGCAACGGAGACACCCGCCGAGGCGACTCCACCGGAAGCACCGGCTGCGGAAACCGAAGCAGCCCCCGCTGAAACGGCGGTTGCGGAAACGGAGTCTGCCGAAACGGCGCCCACGCCGGAAGTTCCCGCAGAGTAAGGCGATGAACGAGGTTTTTGATTCGATCGAGGACGCACTGGACGCACTTCGTCGGGGCGAGGTGATTCTCGTCACGGACGATGCCGACCGGGAGAATGAAGGCGATGTCATCTGCGCCGCCGAACACGCGACGCTGGCGAACATCAACTTCATGGCGACCCATGCGCGCGGCCTGATCTGTATGCCGATGTCCCGCGCCTTCACGGAAAAGCTCGGTCTTCCGCAAATGGTGGAGAACAACACGGACAACCACTCCACCGCGTTCACGGTCTCGATCGACCACGTTTCAACCACGACGGGGATTTCCGCCGAAGAGCGTTCCGTAACCGCGATGCGTTGCGTCGCGCCCGATGCAAAACCGGAAGATTTCCGCCGCCCCGGCCACATGTTCCCGTTGGAGGCCCGTAAAGGCGGCGTCCTCAAACGAGCCGGACACACGGAGGCGACGGTAGACCTGCTCCGGATCGCGGGATTACGGGAGTGCGGCATCTGCTGTGAAATCATGAACGACGACGGACGCATGGCGCGCTTGAACGACGTGCGCGCGTTCGCCAAAAAGTTCAACCTCCGCCTCGTTTCTATCGCCGATTTGATCGCCTACCGCCGCCGCACGGAAAACTTGATCACGAAGATCGAACAGGTCGATATGCCGACGGTCTACGGGCATTTCCTCCTGACCATGTACAAGTCGCAGCCCGACGGGCTGGAGCATCTGGCTTTGACGATGGGCGACCTTTCCGGAACACCGCCCCCGCTCGTCCGCGTCCACAGCGAGTGTTTCACCGGCGACGTGCTGGGATCCTGCCGTTGCGATTGTGGAAACCAGCTCCACGCCGCCCTGCGCATGATCGCGGGAGAGGGACGCGGTGTGCTTCTGTATATGCGCCAGGAAGGACGTGGAATCGGCCTTGAAAACAAACTTCACGCCTACAAGCTTCAGGAAAAAGGACTGGACACCGTAGAGGCGAACATCGAACTCGGCTTCCCGCCGGATCTGCGCGACTACGGAATCGGGGCGCAGATTCTCGCCAGCCTCGGCTTAACCGAAATCCGCCTCCTGACCAACAACCCTTGTAAAATCGCGGGACTGGAAGGCTACGGGCTGAAGATTGTCGAACGGGTCCCGATTGTCGTCCCCCCGAATGAATTCGACGCGAAGTACCTCGAAACCAAAAAAGAAAAAATGGGACACCTTATCTAGTGTTGGGGTTATTTTTATTTTTGACAATGGTGACAGTTGTGAACAATTGAGATTTGTGAACATTCTCTGTTTGTTCAATCGTCAACGTGCCACAACACTAGCCCGAATAGTCGCGGGCCATGCGGCAAATGGTTTCTACCGCCTCGGATTGCGGAATCTTGCAGACGAATTCGCCGTGCAGATAGACGGCGAAGGTATCACGTCCGCCCGCGACGGCAATGTCCGCGTGTTTCGCCTCGCCCGGCCCGTTGACCACGCACCCCATTACCGCGATATGCGGGCGGGGCGCTTCGGGATGGGCACGGTAATACGCCTCCAGACGACATTCCACCGCCTCGGCGACACCCGCGACATCGACCTGCGTCCGCCCGCACGTCGGGCAGGACGTAACGGAGGCACCCGGCGGACGAAGCCCGATGCTCCGAAGCAGTTCGACCCCGACACGGACTTCCTTGTCCGGCGTGTCCGTGAGCGAGACGCGGATGGTGTCGCCGATTCCCTCCAACAGCAACGCGCCCAGCGCGACGCACGAGCGCACCGTCCCGGGCAGAAACGTCCCCGCCTCCGTAACGCCCAGATGCAGCGGGTACGGGAACCGTTCCGCCAACAGGCGATAAACCGCCAGCGTCCGGGGAACATCGGATGCCTTGGCGGAAATCACGATTTCCCGATACTCCTCCGCCTCCAGCAGGGCGACGTGCCGCGCCGCGCTTTCAACAAGTGCTTCGGGCGTGGCGCCGCCGTATTTTTCAAAGAGGTCGCGTTCCAGCGAACCGCCGTTTACACCGATGCGGATCGGGATCCGCCGAGGCCGCGCCGCCGCCACGACCGCTTTCACACGGTCCGCGCCGCCGATGTTTCCGGGATTGATACGAAGCGCATCGACGCCCGCCTCGATGGCCGCGACGGCCAGGCGGTAATCGAAATGGATGTCCGCGACCAACGGGACAGGGGAAGCCTTGCGGACACGCGCCAGAACATCGGCGGCCTCACGGTCAGGAACCGTCAACCGCACCAGTTCCGCGCCGAGTCCAGCCGCCGAACGGATCTGCGCGAGCAACGCAGACTCATCGTGCGGATCCGCGTTCGTCATGGTCTGCACACGGACGGGGGCGCCGCCGCCTAGGGCAAGCCCCCCTGCGTAAACCGTATGCGTCTGGTCACGGGTGAACATGGTCACTTACCCTGCGCGGGCGACACGGAGGCCGGCACTTGATTCGTCGCACTCCCCTTCCCCTTCGTTGCCAAATCGGCGAGTTTTTCCTCCAACGCCTGTTCGGCTTTGATGAGTTTACGCTGCACCAGGAGATCGCGGAATACGAGGAACAGCATCAAACCGATGAGCAGGTAAGCGAAAAAGTTCGTGACGATCGAGACGAACTTCGGATGCGGTTTCCGGCGGAAAAGGATCTCGTAGAGGGCGAACAGAATGTGGCCGCCGTCGAGAACGGGAAGCGGCAGGAGGTTGAGGATCGCAAGGTTGATGCAGATCATGCGCAGAAAACCAAGACCGTCCCACATACTCCCTTTGGCCGAACGGTAAAGGCCGACCACGATCGTGACAGGTCCGCCGATGTTTTGGGCGACGGCCTTGCGTTCTCCTTTTGCGCGGGGTTTGACCAGCGCCTTGAGGACACGGACGACGGAGAGCGAATCCCACTTCAACTGCTTCCACGGGTTGCGGTACATCATCCAGGACATCACCTGTTCGCTCGGATCGTCCAGCATAACCCCGATCAACGGACGTTTCTCCTCTTGATCCATCACAGGCGTGACCTCGAAGGTCATGCTCTCCCGCCCGCGCAGAATGCCCAGCGTGACGGGGCTGACCCCGTTTTCACGCATCCGTTCGATAAAATGCCACGTACTGCCGACGGACTGTCCATTCAACGTGACGAGTTCATCGTTTGGCAGAAGCCCCGCCTTTTCGGCGACCGACCCGGCAAGGACATTCGTCACGACGCATTTCCGGACCGGCGCGACGCCGCCGAGCATCTTGAGACCGAAGATGTTGTTCGTCGTGAACGGGAGTTCCAACGTGATCCGCGTACCGTCCGGACGGACAATCCCAAAGGTACCGGTCTCCTGATCGCCGGCGAGCATACTTTCCACGCGCAGATCCGACCACGTCTCCACGGCGGCACCGTTCACCGTCTCAATCCGGTCGCCCACGCGGAGGCCGCGCTTGTACGCATCGGAACTACGCAAGACCGATCCGATCTCCGTACCCGTCACGTTCATGTTTGCAGCGGGCACAAGGGAAAGCAGGAACGCCAGGATGACGGCGAGAAACACGTTCCCCAACGGGCCGGCGAACGCGACGAGGATCCGTTTCCACGGCGCGATGTCGGGAAGCGGCTCCTCGCCTCCGTCTTTTTCTGCCGAGTTGTCGCCCTGGATATTCTGCATCCCCGACGGGTCGAGCTGCGGCAGCGCGACATACCCGCCGAACGGGATGCAGCAGATTTTGTATTCGATCCCGTTCACCGTCTTCTTCCAGATGGCGGGGCCGAAACCGATGGAAAACGCATCGACCTTCAGCCCGAGCCACCGCGCCGCCAGATAATGGCCGAACTCGTGGATAAAGATGGCAAGGCTAAACAGGAGGGCCACCACGACCCCGTAAACGACAGCCATAAAGAAAGACGCCATGGAAGCACCTCAGGTGTGGGACTAGCGCGTCGCGTCCATCAGGCCGCGAAAATACCCGACGCATTCGGCGATATCGACGATCGGATCGTTCATGTTCGTCTCGTACTCCAACGAACACATCCCGGTGTAACGATACTTGCGGAGCGCCTTGACGAACGCGAGCAGATCGATCTTCCCGCGAGGCAGGGGCGTACCGCACCCGCTCTTGTTGTCCGCGGTGACATTCTTCAAGTGAATGTCGTAGACACGGTCGTGGTACTTGATGAAGGAGTCGACCGGGTTCGTGCCGAAACGGAGTTCGTGGCCGATGTCGAGGCAAAGCCCGATCCGCTTGTCGAGGTCGGCGATCATCTCCATCGCGCTGGCCGCGTGGGGGAAAAGGTACGGAATATCCGGTCCGTGATTGTGGATCGCATAGCGGATGTCGTACTCCTTGACGAGCTTGTCCACGTATTCAAGAAGCTTGCGGGACGAGACGCGCTGCGGCTTGTCTTTACCGGGAACGTTCTTCATCTCGAACGGAACCGCGACGAGGGTTTTCACGCCGCAGCGTTTCGCGTATTCAAAGGCATTCTTGGCCGCCTCTTCCGACCCCATGTAGATCGGGCCGCAGGCATAGCCCATGACATCGGACGCCTTGCACTGTTCATGGAAGGCCGCGATCTGCGCGGCGTCGCTCGTCAAAGGAAGGTGGAAATCTTTGATGCAGAGGTAGTGGACATCCACCTTCTTCATCATTTGAAGCGCCTTGTCGAGCTTGAACTTGACGAAGGTAAACCCGGCGATGCCGAGACGGAAAGTATCCGCAGGGTTCCCGTAGGGATAGTCCGTCACAGCCGACGGACAGCTGGACGCGGCACACGAATCCTCCGCCGCATTTGCCGAAAATTTTGCAACACCGGCAGCCGCCAACCCTAGACCGGCCGTCGAAAAGAAAGAACGTCTTGTAAACATCGCGAATACCCCTTTTTGAACGAAACAGAATCAAACAACCCCAAAAGAGTACCACACCCGGAAGAACTAGGCAAGCGCTCTTCCACCCTTTCAGGGCTTGGTGATACAGAACGCGAGGGAAGCCGAGCTTCCCCCGCGTAAACGAAACGGTTACTGCCCCATCAAGGCGTTGACTTTCGCCATAACCTCGAAGGCGTCCGCAACGTAGACCACATCCGCCTTGCCCTGCGCCCAGCCGCAGTTCGGATCCGTGTTGACGGCGCGGCGTTCGTTGATGAAGCGCCAGCCGACAACGTGCGGCTCCTCGCCGTGGCAGCAGGTGGCCAGCCCCTTCGGATGACGCGGCGTGCTGCCCGTCTGCCCGACCTGGTTCATGTGGCTCATAAACGAGAACACCTTGGCGGCCTCCGGCATATCGACAAGCGACTTGGACGACCCCAGCGACGCGCCGGACTTCGCAAGAAAGCCCGTGATGGTCGCCGCAGCCTCTTCCAGGTGCGCCGCACCGTCGCCCTGTTTCTTCGTCCAGCCCGCGCCCGCCACGAACAACAGCTTGGCGTCGGGACGAATCGTCTGGCCGTCCGCAGAGGGCGCCTGGACGCCGGTCACGGTCGTACGCTCATCGTCGGCCGTGATCCCCGCGTCGACAGCCGCCGCATTGGCGGTACCGGCCTCGGCGGCGAACGGGTCGAAGATGCCGGCATCGACCAGCAGCACCCACGGACGCGCCGCACGGGAGAATGAACCGAGGATACGCTGGCGGTAAAACCAGCGCTGGACGCGGAGGGTGTCGCCTTCCGCCGTCAACGCGCCGACGTGGGTATCGATCGCGGCGCCGATCCGATAGGCGGCGCCGGGTAGGGCGCGGGCGAATCGGAGGGTCTGCGGGGCGACCACGACATCCGCGCCTGCGGCCTTGACCAACGCGACCGCCGCCGCGACGTACGTCGCGTAACGGGGCCGCGCAAGGGCGTCTCCCTCCGCCGCGTAGTACGCCGTCGCGCCCGCGTTGGCGAGCTGGTCACAGGCGGCCTTCGCGTTCGCGCCGAGAATCCCGATGGAGAACGGCGTGGTGAGCTGTTTGGCGGCCGTGACCGCCTCGAACGCGGCCTTGGGCAGGGAACCGTCGGGCTGCGTGTGCAAAAGTACGATAAGATTCATGTGTGCGATTCCTTTCCCGTTACTTGCCCAGCCATTCGACGATTTCCTTGGCGATGTCGTCGGTGGACATATCCTTCACCACGCGGGTGTCGCGTTTCTGCGCGGGCACCTCGGCCCCGGCGTACGCGATCCCGCCGACGCCGATCTGCGGCGCGGGCTTCGCCTTCATCAGGGCGGGCATCACCAGGCGCATATTCGCCATACCGACACGCGGGTTGTTCGGAGGTTCGGGCAGACTGCCTGTCGCCCAGCCGATCACCGCCGGCGCGCCCTTGCAGGTGGACGTCTGGTAGCAGCCGCCTTCCATGCGCTCCAGCACGGAGAAGGAACCGTCGGCGTTGACCTTGAACTCGTCCACGCCCATGAAGAAGTCGCGGATGCCGAGGCGTTCGCAGACCAGCTGCAGCGTCACGCCCGCGTCACGCGAGGCGGAAGCGCAACCGCCGAAGACGAGCAGGTTGTTCTTGTCGAGGCCGGGAATCGACTGGATCGCGCCGGCAAGCGCCTCCGCGACCAAGGCGGCATCGGTGAACCCGCTGGCGGAACCGTCGACGGCGACCAGTTCGAAGGGCACCTTCTGCGCGACGGACATCATCAACTGCTGCAGCTTGGCTTTCGGGCCGAGGCTCACGAGGTAGACCTTGCTCCCCGCGACGGACTCCGCGAGATGCGCGGCCTCGTAGAGCGCGCAAGCCGCCCACGGATCCAAGACGGAGGGAAGCATGGTTTCATTCTTCAGTCCGGGGCCGTTCGGCGTCGAGACCGGTTCGAGCGTCTGCAACGGGTCAGGCACGAGACTGCCGCAAACCACGATTTGGTATGCCATGATTTCGTTCCTTTCAAAAAGTTCCGTTACTTGCACTGCAGAACGGTAATGCAGATCTGGCCCACGATGTCTTTCGCGCTGCATCCGCGTGAGAGGTCGTTGACCGGCTTGGCGACGCCCTGGAGGAGCGGCCCGTAAGCCTGGTTGTTCCCCAGACGCTGGACGAGCTTGTAGCAGATGTTGCCCGCCTGGATGTCCGGGAAGATCAAAACGTTGGCGTCGCCCTGAATCGCCCCGCCCTTGTTCTTGGCGGAAGCGACGGAGGGAACGAGCGCGGCATCGGCCTGCACTTCGCCGTCCACGGGGTAGTCAAGCCCGAGTTCGGCGAAACGCGCCTTCGCGAGCGCGGCGGCGGTCGTCACCTTGTCCACCAATTCGTGTTTGGCGCTCCCCTTCGTGGAGAAGCTGAGGAAGGCGACCTTGGGCTGTTTCGCGACCAGCTGCTCGAAGGTCTTCGCGGAGGAGACGGCGATGTCCACCAGTTCCTCGGCGGTCGGGCAGATGTTCACGGCGCAGTCCGCGAACAACAGCGTGCCGTCGCCGGAAACCGTCGGCGTCCCGAGGTCCATGATGAACGCGGAGGACGCCTTCTTCACCGCCTTGTCCGTTCCAACGCACTGGAACGCGCCGCGCAGCATATCCGCCGTGGAGGCGATCGAACCGGCGACGAGTCCGTCGGCGTAGCCGCGCGCCACCAGCATATTGCCGTAGTAGATGCGCTTGCCGGTCATCGTCTTGACCGCTTCCTCTTCCGTAATCCCTTTGGCCTTGCGTTTCTCGTAGAACGCGGCGGCCAGTTCCTGCACGCGGGCGGAGGACGTGTAGTCCTCTACGGCGATTCCGGCGGAGGCCAGGGTTACGCCCGCCGCCGCCTCGGCGGCGGCGATTTCCGCCGGCGTTCCAAGAACGAGGGGTTCGCAGACGCCGAGCTGCTTGGCTTCGACGGCCGCCTGAATGACACGCGGGTCCTGGCCTTCCGGGAGGACGACTTTCTTCTGCGCCGCCTTGGCGCGGGGAATCATCTGATCAAGAATACTCATGGTTTCCTTTCGTAAAAAAAGCGTTAGAGTTCCGGCAGGGACGCGGCCGCGACGGACTGCCCAAGGCGGCGCGCCTTCTCATCCGGCATGAAGATTTCCACCTGTTCCGCGATTTCCGGGTAACGGTCCCGCAACACGGCCTTCGCGGTTTCGAGAATCACCGTGCCGCCGAAACCGGAGGTGACGCGGCCGAGGATCATCAGGTTGTCGAACCCGTAGAACTCGCGGTACCAGGGCACCGTGTTCGCCAGCGCGATACCCGTCTGCTGGTAGATGCGGTACGCGACGACGTCTTTTTCCTCCATCTTCGCCTGGACGACCTTCAGGCGTTCGGGAAGCGGCATGGACTTGGCGAACTTCATCCCGCACGTCAACGCGAGGTGGTTCACCGCCTGTTGCGAGAAGTACATCGCGCCGACGCCGGCATCGCCCGACCATTCGTCGCACGGCGCGTCCTTCGCCATATCGACCGGCGCGAACGCGAGTTCCGAGAGCCGCCCCGTCAGGCAGCCGTCGCGGTCGATGAACCCGGCGGCCTCGCTCGACCCCATCGCGACGCCGAGGATGCCCTTGCGCCCCAGCGCCATCAAGCCGGCGAGCGCCGTGACGTCACCGTCGTTCGCGACTTCGAGCGGCACGTTCCACTCCTGCTTCAGGCGCATAAAGAGATTCTGCGCGGTGGCGAACTGCCCCGGGTTCTTCTCTTCGATCGCACGGAAAAGCGAAGCGATCTGCAGATGGTTGTCGATGACGATCCCCGCCGTGCTCCCGCCGATCGCATCGACGCGCGGCAACGACGCGGCCGCCTCTTTCAACCCGTCGTTCAACATCCGGTAGTGGTACTCCGGATCAGCCTGGTTGCGCGGATCCCACGGGAACTCCTTGCTGAAGACCACCTTGCCCTTTTTGAGCGCGCTGATCTTGAAGTCGCTCGCGCCGAGGTCGAACCCGATGCGGCAGCCGTTCTTGCGCTGATCGATGGCGAGCGTGCGTTCATTCGCTTCCGGCAGCTGGTCGTAGCGTTTGAGCTGCACGGTGAGGGGGCGTCCGTAAACCTTCGACATAAACTGATAATCGAACTTGCGGTCGCCTTCCGCCGTATACGCCTGCTTGATCGGGAGGCAGATCTTGCGAGGCCCGGCGAGCATGATTTTCCAGCCGCCGGCAGACCAGAGCAGGAACTTCACCACGCGCTCGCAAAGGCGCCGCGCGCAAGGGCAGTCCGCCGCACCGTGCGGAATCGGCAACTCAAAGCGCACGACATACCCGTTCTCGCGTTCAAGCGCGACCGCGAACACCTCGTCGCCCTTCTGCGCCCGCGCGCGCAGTTTTTCCAGCATCCCGTACGGCGCACGGAAACCCGACTTGTCCCCGCACCCGCACGACTTCTTTTCTTGGCTCTTCTTCATCCTAACCCTCTCTTACTCACCCTTGACCAAACACGCGCCGGCCGCAGGATGGATCATGCTGACCGTACACGGGTTTTCAAACTTCGCGTTGTAAACGTTGGCGATCGCGGCGGCGGCCGTTTCCGCGTCACGCGGATGCACCAGCACCACGACCGACCCGCCGAAACCGCCGCCGGACAGGCGCGCGCCCAGAACGCCGGGAATCTTCTGGCAGATGTCCACCACGGCATCCAGCTCTTCGCAGGAATTCTCGAACAGATAACGAGAACTGGCGTGCGAATCGAACATCAGCCTGCCGAATCCGGACAGGTCGCCCTGCTGCAACATTTGCGCGCCCAGCAAGACGCGCTCGTCCTCCCCGATCGGATGCGCGGCGCGGTCGGCGGCGACCGGATCGAGTCCCCGCTTATAGGGCGCCCACTCCGCCATCGTGACGTCGCGCAGATGGGTGACCGGATGCCGGAGAACCTTCGCGAAATGCGCGGCGGCCGTTTCGCAGGCCTGACGGCGCTGGTCGTAGGCGCCGTCCACCAGACGGTGCTTCGCGTTCGTGTTCACCATCAAGAAACAGGCGTCGGGGCCCATGTCCACGGTCTCGTAGACGACGGAACGGAAATCGGTCTTGACCAGCATCCCCTCTTTCCCCGCGAGGCTGGAAATCTGGTCGAGCAGGCCGCATTTGCAGCCAGCGTACTCGTGTTCCGCCTTCTGGCCGATCTTCGCCATCGTGACGGGATCGGTTTCGACCCCGTAGAGCTTGGCGAGCGCAAGCCCCGTACACATTTCGAGCGCGGCCGAGGAGGAAAGCCCGCTGCCGAGCGGGATGTTCCCGAGGAACATCGCGTCGAACCCTTTCAACGGTCCGGCGGCAAGCGCGACGATCCCCGCCGCCGTCCCCTTCACGTAGTTCTGCCACGTGTCGTTACGGGACGGCAGGATCTCGTTGATGTCGAAGGTCACTTCGCGCATCAGGTCGCCCGCAACCAAGCGGCAGGACGTGCCGTCCGTCGGACGGACGGCGAAGAACGTGCCGTAATCGATCGCGGCGGAAAAGACGAATCCCTCGTTGTAATCCGTGTGGTTGCCCAGCACCTCGATGCGGCCGGGGGCGTAGGCGACGACGGAAGGCTCGCCGCCGAAATGCGCGGCGTATTTTTCGAGAAGTTCGCGGTAGACGCTTTCGTTCTGCATGGTGACTCCTTGTGGGCGTTAGGCCCGGATGACGGAAAGGACTTCGTCACGCCGGGCGGCCATCTGTTCCGGTGTCGCCGCCTCCAGGTTGAGACGGATCAACGGTTCGGTGTTCGAGCAGCGGACGTTGAACCACCAGTCGGGGTACTCAACGCTCACGCCGTCCAACTCGAAAATATGGCCGTCGGCGTATTTCGCCTTCAGCGCATCGAGCACCTTCGCGGTGTCGCCTTCGACACGGGTGTTGATCTCGCCGCTGTCCGAATACTTGCGGAGCGGGGCGATCATTTCCGACAGCGTTTTGCCGGAGGCGCTGACCATATTGGCGACATGCAAGACCGCCAACGCCGCGCTCTCGGTGGTGAAGTTGTCCTTGAAGTAGTAATGGCCGCTCAGTTCGCCGGCGAACAGCGCGTCGTTCTCGCGCATCTGCTGCTTGATGAACGCATGGCCCACGCGGCTCATCATCGCCTTGCCGCCGTTGGCCTCGATCACTTCCTTGACCACCTTGCTGCTGCGGAGGTCGTAGAAGATCGCCCCCTTGCGCTGCGAGAGGACGTCCTGCGCAATCAACGCGGTGGTCAAGTCCATCGTGATGATCCCGCCCTTCTCGTCCACAAACCCGACGCGGTCGGCGTCCCCGTCGAACGCCACGCCGAAATCGTACGCGCCGCCCTTCACCAGCTCCTGCAACTCCTTGAGCGTGTCGGTATGGAGCGGGTTCGCCTCGTGGTTGGGGAACGTGCCGTCGGGCGTACCATACAGCGCGTCCCACTGGAGGATCCCCTCCAGCGACTTCGCCTCCCAAATCCCCATGCCGTTCGCGAAATCGACCGCGATCTTCACGGGGCGCGCCAGGTGCGCGAACGGGCGTATGTGCGCCACGTAGCCTGGTACGGGATCGTACGACGACAACTTGCCGGGAACCGCCGCCTTGGGGGCGAACGACTCCTCGCGCACGATGCGCTCGATGTCCTGGATACCCGTCGCCCCGCTGATCGGCACGGCGTCGGCACGGCAGAGCTTAAAACCGTTCCAGGGCGCGGGATTGTGCGAAGCGGTGATCATCACGCTCGCATCCGTCTTGAGGGTGCCGTTCGCGAAATAGGAAATCGGCGTGGAGACGTGACCGAGATCGATCACATCCGCGCCCTGCTCCATCGCGCCTTTTGCAAAAGCGGCGAAAAGCGGTTCCGAGTGGGGACGGATGTCGCGCCCGACCGCCACGTTGCGGCATCCCGTGAACGTGACGAAGGCCCGCCCAATCTTGTAGGCGACCTCTTCCGTCAAATCCGTCCCGTAAACACCGCGGATATCGTAAGCCTTGAAAATACCAGCCATCCAGAAACTCCTTTCAAAACGCCGCCCAGTATACACCTATTTTGGCAAAATGAACAGCTGATTTTTTTGCCCGGCAAGTCTTGCCCGTCGCACGCCGTACCCGCGCGCGGATTCAGGGCAAAAGAAACCTTGTTTCCCGCCGTTGATTGTGGTATAAGAAGCCGCGCAAGGGGAAACGGATACATCACCATGAAACTTTTGATCACCGGCGGGAAGGGTATGCTTGGGCGCACGTTGCAACGTGTGTTGTCCCGGCATACGTTGTTGATTGCCGATCTCCCGGAAGTCGATATCACGCGGCTTGACTCGATCAGCCAAGCCTGCCGGTCGTTCCAGCCGGACGTGATCATCCATTGCGCGGCGATGACCCGCGTGGACGATTGCGAAACGGCGGAAGAGGCGGCGTTCCTTGTCAACGGGAAGGGTTCGGAGAATGTCGCCCTCGCCGCGAGTACGTGCGGGGCGCGCCTCATCGCCATTTCAACCGACTACGTGTTCGACGGCGGCTTGCCGCGCCCCTACCGAGAAACGGATCTGGCGCAACCCGTCACCGTCTACGGGAAATCCAAATTGGCGGGCGAACGCGCGATCCAGACGATTCTCCCGGAACGTTCCACCATCCTGCGGATCGCCTGGCTGTACGGGGAAGACAGACCGAGTTTCGTGCATACGATGCTCCGCCTCGGCGCACAGGATGGCGCCCCGTTGAAGGTTGTCGACGACCAGCGGGGAAATCCCACTTCGACCGATGCCGTCGCCGGACTTGTCGAACGGCTCCTTTACCCCCCCTTGACCGGCATCGTCCACGGGTCCTGCGAAGGCGAATGTAGCTGGTTCGAGTTCACGCGGGAGATTTTCCGGCTGGCGGGGTTGAAGCGGGGTGTCGAGCCTTGCACGACGGCGGAGTTCCCGCGCCCCGCGCCGCGTCCCGCCAATTCGCGTCTGGAAAAAGCCGCGCTCGCCGCCGCCGGACTTCCGGCCATGCCGGACTGGCGCGACGCCCTGTCACGTTTTTTCACAACAAGAAGGTAGAGAAGAGGTTCCTATGTTAGCTTTCATTCGAAACGCAGTCGTCCTGCAAATCCTGATCCTCGCCGCCGTCGTCTCGTGGGTACACGGCGGGACGCGGCCCGATCTGTTGATCCCGACCGTCCCCTGGCTGACGCTGCTCGTCATCGAGATGGCGCTGGTATTCCCGCAGGCCAAATCGACGGAAACGCTTTCCGAGGCCCGCCTGCGCGTCTGGCGGTCCCTCGTGCGCGATCCCCTGCTCTACATGGCGATCCTCCTGACGATCTACCTGTCCATCCCCCTCTTCAATGCGGCGGGCGCGCCTCGTTTCCTCAATGCGAGCGGAAAATGGTTCATCCCCTTCCCGCCCTTCCGCCGTCTGCCGTTCTGCGTGAAGGCCGATGAACAGGCGGTGTTGCTGCTCTGGTTCGTCCCGTCGCTTTTCTCCGCCCTCGCGGCGCGCCACGCGCTCCTGAAGCGCGGCAAACGGCTGCTGCTCGAAGGGCTGTGCTGGAACGGCGCGTTACTCTCCGCGTTCGGCTACTGGCAGCTGTTCACCGGCGCGAAGAGCGTCTATTGGGGCAAGCAGACGTTCGCCTACTTCTTCTCCACCTTCGGTTATCCGAATTTCGCGGGCGCGTTTTTCACGCTCCTGTTCCTGATTTCGCTCGGCCTCTGGTTCGGCCACGTCTCCGTCGGCCTGATCGGCCCCCAGGCTGGGAACTTTGCACGGGCCCGCGACGACCGCAAGTTCTGGACGCGGCACCGGATGCTCTTCGCGATGTTCTTCAACCTCATGGGGGCGCTCGGTTCGCTCTCCCGCGCCGCGATCCTGCTGTCCGTCCTTCTCGGCGTCGTCTACGGGATTTACATGTTCATCGGTTCCTGGCAGCACGCGGGCACCGGCAAGCGCACGGTGCTTCTGACGACGGTGGGGCTCGTCGTGTTCATCGGCGTCCTTTCGTTCACCATCCTGGCGCCCGCCTCCTTCAAGAAGGAAATCGTCACCATCACGCCGGAGAGCGTCCTCGACCGCGTGAGCGGCGCGGGCTACCACCCGCGTGTGGCATGGGATATCTTCCGCGACTATCCCCTCTTCGGCGTCGGCGGCTGGGGATACCCGCACTACCAACGAATCTATATGCAGGCGGAAGACTTCAAGCATTTCCAGACTGTCGGCGGCGTGAACGTACACAACGACTTTCTCCAGTTCCTGGCGGAGCTCGGCGGCGTCGGGACCGGGTTGGTCATTCTCACGGTCTTCTGTCTCGTCATCCCCGCTATCCTGGAACAAATCAAACTCTCGAAATATCTTTCCCAACCGCGCGAGAACGAATCCAAGGTGCCGCATCCGAAATGGCTCTACAAAATTCCCCCGGAGGAACTGGGCGTTTGGTTCGGCTGTACCGCCACCGTCCTTCATTCGCTCGGTGACCTTCCGTTCCGGACGTCCTCCATCCAGATCGTCTGGTTCTGCGCACTCGCCTGTGTGAGCGGGTTCATCCCCAAGGATCATCACACGTCTTCTCTCCAGTAGGTGTCCCATGTCCCAGGAAGCACTATCCCTCGAACTGGCGGACGAAATCCGTCGCCGCGTTTTCGATGAACCCGGCTTTATCAAGGTCACGCAGGTCTTACGGAAACGGGGAAACCTCTTCCGCGTAAGCCTCCGCCCCGTCACGATCAAGGGCGAGCACAAGTTCCAAGGCGAAATGACCGACGCGGAAAGCGGCGGTCGTCCCATGATTAAAAACTTCGCGGAAGAGGACGCGCGCGCCGGTCTCGAAGAAATGCTCGCCCAGACCGGCGCACGGGAACTGCACCTGATCACGGCTTCCGGCGACCTCCATGTGCGCGTTACGAAGAAGGGGCACGAACTGGTTTCGCGCAGCGCCAAGCAGAACCGCGAAGCGGAAACCGCGCACGACCGCGTGAAGGATCTTCCCCTGAACCGGTTTGACGCCTCCGTCCTGCTCCGCGCCATCGGGCTTGCGGACAAAGAAGGGAAAGTACTCCCCTCCATGCGCGCCAAGTACGACCAGGTGAACGCCTTCCTCAGCGCGTTAGACCCGGTCATCGACACCTTCTCGGGAAAACAGCTGAACCTGATCGACTGCGGCTGCGGGCGCGCCTATCTCACGCTCGCCGTCTACGTCTACCTCACGCAGATGCGCGGGTTCGACGTCAAGGTCTGCGGGATCGACCGGCGGGGCGACGTGCTTGAAACCGCCAGGCGGATCGCGCGCGACCTGGATGCGGCAGCGGACGTGACCTTCCTGGAGGGCGATATCGATGCCGTCGAACCTCCGTTCAAACCCGACCTCGTCTTAAGCCTCCATGCGTGCGACACCGCGACAGACGCGGCCATCGCGCGCGGCACGGAGTGGCACAGCCGCCACATTCTCTGCGTCCCCTGCTGCCAGCACGAACTGCACAAGACGTTGAAGGAAGGCGGCCCGATGCGTTCGCTCCTGCGTTTCGGCATTTTGCGCGAACGCCTGGCCGACTTGTTGACGGATCAGTTCCGCGCCCAGATTCTGCGGATCCTGGGATACCGCGTGAACGTGATGGAATTCGTCTCGCACGACGCCACCGCGCGGAACATCCTCCTCAAAGCCGAGTACACGGTGAAGCCCGGTCAGTCCCAGGCGGTCAGCGAATACCTTGAACTGCGCGACTTCTGGCAGGTCAAGCCCTGGCTTGAAACGCGGCTCGCCGGACGGTTAGCCCCCTTCTTCGCCCGTTTCGGGGAGGCGTGAGACGCGAAAAAGGATTGCTAACGCCGTAACGGCAAGGTATACTAGACTCACTTTATGCGCATCCTTTCCCGATACATCCTGCACGAGTTCCTGGTTCCGTTGACGTTCTGCCTGACGGGCTTCATCGGCATCTACGTGATGTTCGAGTTGTTCCAGTCCTTCCAGCGCCTTCTGGAAACCAAGCCTTCGACGTGGACGGTGGTCGCGTTTTTCGCCGGGTATCTAAGCCCCTACCTCCAGTGGCTAGTCCCCGCCGCGCTGATGCTCGCCACGCTGTACACCATGTGGAATTTCTGCCGGCACAGCGAAGTCACGGCGATGCGCGCGAGCGGCGTCGGTTTCTCTTCGATCGTCGCGCCGATCCTGACCGTCGCCGCCTGTTTCGCCATCGGCGTGGCCCTCGTGAACGAATACTACGCGCCGTCCGCCTCAGAATGGGCGAAGAACTTCCGGGCGGCCCGCTTCCGCCCGCTCGACTCGAAACTCTACACCAACGTCCCCTACTACAACCAGAAGGCGCACCGCATCTGGCGCGTGGACAAGATGGACACGCGCACCCCGAACCTCTTGCAGGGCGTAAAGATTTCCATTGACCGCCCGGACGGGAGCCGCGACGTGGATATCGCCTGTCGCAAGGCGGAGTACCTTGACGGCGAATGGTGGCTCTCCTACCCGCAATACCAGTATTTCGACGAATTGAACAACCCCATCGCGAATCCGACGCCCGCGTTGGCGCACCTCATGATCCGTTCCTTCCCGGAGTTCGACGAAACGCCGCGCGATTTCCTGTTGATGAACAAGCCGTGGGAATACTACACCGCGCGCGACATGGTGCATTACCTGAAGAACCACAAGAACTTGAAGCCCGTCGAACGCGCCTCCAAGGTCTACGACCTGTGCAACCGGTTCGCGATCCCGTTCTCCTGTCTCATCATCACCCTCTTCGCCATTCCGGCCGGCGTGGCGACAGGACGCCAGAGCGTTTTCAAAGGGGTGATTTTCGCGGTCGGCATGTTTTTCGCCTTCTATGCGTTCAGCATCGGCTGCATGGTCTTGGCGAAAAACGGATTGCTGCCCCCGCTAGCCGCCGCATGGTTCCCGAATCTGCTTTTCCTCGGAATCGGCCTCTTCCTTTTCCACCGCCAGCGCTAACCCCGGAAGACGCAAACCCTATGCGTGACATACGGCGAGATGTGATACACCACATAGGCCGCCGCTGCCGCGAGTGGGACTACAGCGGCCGGGCAATCTACATGATCACCATAAGCCTACGGACACGCGGCAAACCGGTACTGGCGGACTGGCCCAGTATTCAGAGTTCCGGCGATGTCCTGCGCTCTGCCGGAAACGGTGGAGTTATCTCCATGCCCCTCACCGCCTTAGGTGAAAAGGTGCTTGCCTGTTGGCGGCGGATACCCGAATTCTGGCCGATGGTCGAGTTACTGGCATACCAGGTGATGCCCGACCACTTCCACGGCCTACTCTTCGTAAAGGACACCCTAATCAGGAAGACCCTTGGCGATGTGATTCGCGGCTTCAAGACGGGCTGCCGCGAAGTTGGCTGGGAAGAGGGGTATGTGGATAACATCCTCTTCCGCGAGGGGCAGCTCAGGCGCATGGCCGACTACATCCTCGACAACCCGCGCCGCCTCGCCGAAAAGCGCGCCAACCCCTCGCTTTTCCGCCGTGTACTGGACTTGGAAGTAAGCCTCCCCGTTTCCGGCGGTGCGCACAACCAGAAGCCCTGCGCTCCGGCGGAAACGCCGGAGTTTATCACCGCCCACTTTTCGGCCATCGGCAACACCGCGCTTTTACGCTGGCCGGTGGCCCTGCAGGTGCAGTGTTCGCGCGCCGACTTCAGGTACAGGCGCGAGCGACTGGCGAACGGCGGCTGGAAGATCCTTCGCGACAGCTCCGACGTGCCGCTCGTGGAATACACCTCACCCGCATTTGAGGAGAAATGCGAAGACACCCTGCGGTGCGCCCAAAACGGTGCCGTGCTGATAAGCCCCTGCATCTCCCATGGAGAGCGTGAAATCACCCGCCGCGCCCATCTCGCAGGGGCGCGGATAATCGCCCTACGCAACAAGGGCTTTGCGAAATTCGAGAAGCCAAACGGTGCGCTCTTCGACCAGTGCGCCAAGGGCAACCTGCTCTTGCTCGCGCCTGCCGCATGGCCTTACATCCCCGGCGAGAAACCGCCCACACGCGAAACCTCACTCGTACTCAACCGTATCGCGCAACTCCTCGCCGGAGAGGGCGCCGCCGACATTGACTATCATGGCGTGGTCTTTAAAGATATCGACGCCAAGGTCTTCGCGGCCGTACGCAGTGTTACTTGATTTTGGCTACCTTTACAACAGGAACGCCTCTTCCTGCAACGCGAAAAAACTCTCGTCGTCCATTCCCTGAATGTCCAGCAGAAGCTCTTCCTCGGAAAGAGAACCGGTGTTCACGGTCACCACGGAAGGGGCTTTCGACGTTTTCCTGGCCCCTGCCAGATACCATGCCGCACCGGACACCAGACAGAGAACGGCGGCGACTTTAACGAAGGCGGAGACGCGCCGGGCAAACAGGCGGCGGGAAGCGGAGCGGACGGCGGCTATATGCACCGCGTCCAGAGCCTGTTGAGACGGCCGCTCGCCGGCATACACAGTCTTGCCCCCGGAAAGGGACTGAAACGCGGACAATTCCTCCTCGACCATTTGCTCTGTCAAAACGTCCTCGTTCATTTCGCCATCCTTTTCTGCGGCTTCCGTCCGGAAGCCTCCTCGTTAAACCAACCCTTCAATTTCCCCAATGCGTCGTGCATCCTGCCGAGCGCCGTGTTCAGCGGGATATCCAACTGGCGGGCGATCTCGTTGAACGGAAGCCCCGCCTCAGTCCGCATGAGGAAGACCTCGCGCTGCCCCTCCGTCAACGAGGCGACCGCCTCTTGGACGCGGAGCCGCATATCCTCCAGTTCCACGCTCTGTCCCGGCGTACAAGTTTCAGACGGGATCAAATCACCAAGGGTCGTCCCGTCCCCTTCCCCGTCCACGCAGAGCGGCACATCCAGACTGGTATCCGGCTTCTTTTTCCGACGCAGGTCGATCGTCAAGTTCCGCGCAATCCGCCAGAGCCAAGCCCGGAAGGAAATGTCGCTGAACTTCTCCGCCGAACGGATAACCCGGAACCAGCACTCCTGGAACAGGTCTTCCGCATCGGCCCGGTTTCCCGTCATACCCAGAAACCAGGCGAAAAGCGGCTGACGGTAACGCGCAACAAGCGCGTCCATCGCGGAAACGTCCCCGCGAACGTAAGCCGCCATCAACGCCGCATCGTCAACTTCAGGATAGGATCGTTCAACCGGCATAAGAATGAAACGAGGTGAATCCGGATTTATTGGGGCGCATCCCAGAAAACGTGCGCGTCCGGCGTTCCGGCAAGGCCGCATCCGGTCAACGACAACCGCCGGAGCGCGGCAAAACGCGGCTTCATTTCGTCCAGCGAATCGCCGCCCAGCTTTTCCGCCAGCGCATCCGCCAGGACGTGCGCGACAACCGCCTCCAGGACGACGACCGCGCGCGGGACGGGACAGAAATCGGAACGTTCGTAGTGCGTCTCCCCTTCCCGCCCCGTCGCAAGATCCACGGTGGGTTGCGGCTTCAGCGTGGTGGGGATCGGCTTCATCGCGGCGCGGAGCCAGATTATCTCCCCGTTCGAGATACCGCCCTCGATGCCGCCGCAGCGGTTTGAGGCGCGGACTAGCGTGTCGCCCGCAAGGCGGATCGGGTCGTGCGCCTCCGTCCCGCGCCGCGCGCTGTTGGTGAACGCATCCCCGATCTCGACTCCCTTGACGGCCTGCACACCGAGGACGGCCGCGCCGAGGCGGGCGTCCAGGCGGCGTTCCGGCGTCACAAAGGAACCCAGTCCGGGCGGTACGCCGAACGCGGCGACCTCGATCACGCCGCCCAGCGTCTCGCCCGCCGCCTTCGCCTGTTCAATCACCCTTTGGGCAAGGTCATCGGATGCGGTGTCCGGCATCTGGGTCGCAAACGTCCGCGCCTGTTGGACGAGGGCTTCGGAAACCGACTCGCCCGCGAGGGGGCTTTGCACACCGCCGAGGGAAGAGACGAAACCGCCGACACGGATCCCGAATTCCGCCAAGAAGGCGCGAAAGAGCGCACCGGCCGCGACACGCGAGGCCGTTTCGCGCGCGGAGGCTCGCTCCAACGCCGGACGGATATCGGAATACCCGTACTTCGCCAGCGCGGCGAGGTCGGCGTGACCGGGGCGCGGCGTTGTGTACGAAGGGATGGCGCGGCCCCGCCATTTTTCAAAATCCGCGTTGACGATCTGGAGCGCGACGGGGGCGCCCGTCGTGCGGCCTTCCATCACGCCGGCCAGAATCCGCGCCGTGTCCGTCTCGATCGCCATACGTCCGCCGGCACCGGTTTTCAACTGGCGCCGCGCAAGGTCCGCCCGGATCATGGCCGCGTCAACCGGGATTCCGGCGGGAAGCCCTTCGACCACGGCGGTCAGGCAGGGACCGTGCGATTCACCGGCAGTCACAACGTGCAACGACATGGATTCCACCTCCGTACAGGGGACGTTACTTCAAGAGCAGATCCATCAACCCCGAACCGTAGAGACGGCCGAGCGAACCGCGTTTCGCGGATTCCTCGTCGTACACTTCCACCCCGTCCGGCTCGACGCCGGGCTGATACACGGCGACGGGGACCGGCGTCCGCGTGTGTTTGCCGATGGCAATCGGAACGGGGTGGTCCGGCAGAATGCAGTAGGCGACGCCGGGACCGAGCGCTTTCATGACGCGGCCGACCAGACGGTGGTCGAAATCCTCGATCACCTTCAGTTTTAATTCCAAATCCTTGGCGTGGGAGACCTCGTCCGTCGCTTCGAGATGAACGTACACGAAATCATACCCGTCGTCACGGATCGCCTTGATCGCGGCATCGGCCTTCCCTTCAAAATCCGTATCGATGTACCCCGTCGCGCCGGGGACACGGATGACATCCAACCCCATGCAGCGCCCCAGACCATTGATGACATCGACGGCGGAGATCACGGCGCACTTCGCCCCGTAGCGTTCGCTTACGCTGTGGATCGCGCCGGTTTTCCCGCCGCTCCAAGGCCAGATCCCGTTCGCCTGGCACCCCTTCAACACCTCCGCCGCACCGGCGATCAGGTTGCGAAGGGTTTCCGCCGTGACGATGCCGGCATCGGATTTCGTCCGGGGCAGATGCTTGGCGACCGCATGCCCGTGGTTGTCGTCCGGCTTGTCGTAGGAGATGTCCGTGCTGAACTCTTTACCGTGCAGCACCAGGAGGTTGCGGTAACTGACACCGGAATGGAAAGTCACTTTTTCGGAACCGAGTTTCTCGTTGAGCAGACGGATCGTCTCTTCGGCATCCTTCTGGGCGATATGCCCGCCGGAGAAATCGCGGAGAATACCTTCCTCGTCAACCGTGATCAAGTTCACACGGAAGACAACATCGTCGGGACCGACCGGGATGCCGCGACTCGCGGCCTCCAGCGGACCGCGCCCGCAGAGTTCGGTGGCAAGGTCGCCGCCCAGCACGGACATATTGGCGACATCGCTGGACGTCGGGAATCCGTCCGGCAACGTCCGGAACGTACCGCTGCGTCCGAGACGGGCGATGGCGTCCATCGCGGGGGTGTCGGCGCACTGGAGCGGCGTCCGGAAGTCGAGCTGTTTAAGCGGTTCATCGGCCATACCATCGCCGAGGAACAAGACGGTTTTAAAAGGCTTCATGTACGTAACCTTTCTGATCAACGGGATTCAAGGCAAATGCCCTTGGCGCGAAGTTCGGCGGCATCGAGCGCGTAGGCGGGATCGATCTCCAGCGGGATCTGCGAATCCGCAGGGAGGCCGAGCCAGCGGCGCCACTTCGCCTGGAGGTCGCGGCGGCAGGTCGCGGGCGAATCATTCCCGTCCGCATTCTTGACGGGCGAAAACTCCTCCGCCCGGTCGAACGCCAGGTTGAGAACGGTTTCGGCATCGGGCAGGACATCGAAGATGAACTTCTCGAACTTGCATCCGTTCGCGCTCTCCGGCTTTACGACCGTGCCGTCGTCGAGGCAATACGGTATTTTTTTATGCGCGATATGCAGGGGCATCGCCTTGCGGGCCTCGCGTTCCATGAACGCACGGGAGAAAACGTGGATAGCGACGCTTCCGTACTTGAAGTACAGTTCGCCGTCTTCGCGGCGGCGGTTCGCCTGTTCGTCCGAAAGCTCGGAATATTCCACCATCTCGAACCGGTCGCCGCGTTTGACCACGACACCCACGCCCTCGTGCGGGTCGCGCTTGGCGACGAGCTTCAGCGAGATATCCGCCTTGCGCATCGTGTGCAAGCCGATGAACGCCGCGTCGGCGATCTCCACCATGGGGTTGTCCACCTGGAAGTAGAACACCGTCTCGATTCCGCGACGCTTCATGTCCTCAAGGCAGCCGTTCCGGTCGAGCGCGGTCAACGTGCCGCCGTGCCCGTCCGGGCTCATAAAGATGTGCGACGGCTGGTCGAGAAGGATATGCCCCTCCGCGTCGAGCGCCGGCCACATTCCCTGGCGGAAGAAAACGACATCCGCCGGATCCAGTCCGAAGTATCCGTTTTCGCGGAAACACGCCTCCGTCGCCTCGTGGTTCATCTCGCTCGTCATAATGTAGAACGGGACACGTGCGCCGTGGCGGCGGCTCAACGCCAGGATCTTGCGGCTGTGGAAATAGAACAGCGGGCGGCCGGAAAGCGGTCCGATCCCGTAGGCGCCTTTCGGGCCGTCGTATCCGAGGCGCGAGCCCTGTCCCCCCGCGACCAGCAGGACGGCGACGCGACCGGCGGCGAGCTCGCGTTCGCCGACGGCTTTCGCCTCCGCATACAACGAGTCCGTCCATTCGACCACTTCGGGGGCGACCGCCTCCGGACGGCCGTCGACCGATGCGCCTTCGGTCGGCGCGGCTTTCAAAAGCCCTTTCATGCGCTCCAGGCTCTCGAAGTCAATGCCGGCGACCTGTCCGAGCAGCGCGGCGCGCGCCTCCCCGGAAAGCGTTTCCCAAAACCGCAACACCTGCTCTTGCCCATGCCGGGACAAAAGTTCCTTGGCTTCCTCGTACGTCATCTCTCTCTCCATGAAACCTTACCCTTTCACCGAAGGGGTCGCAAAACGCGGTCATTCTAGCATATTTCTTCCACTTGAGACAGGGCAAAATTCAAAATTGCTTTCCAGCGGGGGATTCGCTACAATGGGCGAATGAAAAACGCGCTGTTCGATTTGGACGGGACGCTCGTCCACACCCTCCCGGATTTAACCCGCGCCCTCAACCTGACGCGGGGCGAATACGGACTTGCGCCGATCACGGAGCAGGATGTCCGGCTCTGTATCGGCAACGGGGTGCGCCGTCTCGTCGAACGGGCGATCCCGGAACTTCCAGACAGCATAGACGCGCTGCTCGAACGGCAGTTGTTCCATTACGCGGCGCACAGCCTGGATGCCTCCGTCCCCTACCCCGGCATCCCCGACCTTCTCCGCCGACTGCGCGACGCGGGCTGGAAGACCGCCGTCGTCACGAACAAAGCCGCCGCCGCCACGCGGCAGCTGCTCGACGGGCTGGGGATTTCGCCGTTGCTCGACGCAATTGTCGGCGGCGGTGAAACGACGGCGCTGAAACCCGATCCCGAACCGCTGCTGTTGGCGGCGCAACGCATGGGTGTGACGCTTGACGAATCGGACTGGATGATCGGCGACCACTACACGGATCTCCGCGCCGCACGGCTCTGCGGCATACAGGGGTGCTTCTGCACATACGGATACGGCCAGGCGCGCGGCGAACCGTATGCGTGCGCAATCCGATCGGTTGCCGAACTTGACACCCTCCTTTTAGGATAACGAAATCGAGGTAAAGGTGCTGCATGATTGAGTTCCGCGACATCGAAGTACGCTACGGCACACAGATCGTCCTTGAAAAGGTGAACTTCCGAATCAACAAGGGCGAGCGCGTCGGGATCGTCGGTCCGAACGGTTCCGGAAAGTCCACCCTCTTCCGTTTGATCATCGGGGACGCCGATCCCGACGAAGGGCGCGTACTGATCGAAGAAAATCCCCGGATCGGCAACGTCCGGCAACACCTCCATCCCGAAACGCCCGAAGAGACGCTGTTGGAATATGCGTTGCGCGGTATTTCCGGCCTTTGCGAACTGGAGGCGGAAATCCACCGTCTCGAAGACGCGCTCGCTACCGAGGGCGATCCTACCGAACGTAAACGCCTGCTGCGGAAAATCGGCGACGCGCAGACCCGCTTTGAACACCTAGGCGGTTACGACCTGGAGACGCGGGTCAAAGCATCGCTCGGCGGCCTGGGATTCGCGCCTGCGGAATTCGACAAACCCTTCGCGAGTTTCAGCGGCGGATGGCAGATGCGCGCCGAGCTTTCGCGCGTCCTCGCCTCCCATCCCGACCTGTTGTTGCTGGACGAGCCGTCCAACTACCTCGACATTCCCGCCATCGCCTGGCTCCAAAGGTTCCTACGGAACTACGACGGGACGCTTGTGTTGATTTCGCACGACCGTTTCCTGCTGCGGACCTTGACCTCCATCACGGTAGAGGCCGATGCGCGCACGGCGACGCGGTACAACGGCGACCTCGACTTCTATTTGCGCGAACGCGAAATCCGTTACCAGAACCTGCTCGCCGCCAAACAGAACCAAGACCGGCGGATCGAACAGCTGCAACGTTTCGTAGACGAATTCCGTTCGCAGGCCACCAAGGCGGCACAGGCGCAGAGCCGCGTCAAGATGATTGAAAAAATCCAGGCGGAAGCGGTAGTCCTTCCGAAACGCAGCCTTGCGGCCGGTTACCTTCGCCTATCTCCCGCCCCCCACGCCGGAGTTGAAATCGTCCGCATGGAACACCTCTCCTTCTCCTACGACGGGAAGCGGGATGTACTCCACGACGTCAACCTCTCCATTTCGCGGGGTGAAAAAGTCGCCTTAATCGGATTCAACGGGATGGGCAAGACGACGCTCCTGCGTATGATTGCCGGTGTCCGGAAACCGACCGCCGGAACCTGTACGCTGGGACATCTCGTCAAGCCGGGTTACCTTTCTCAGGAATTTTCGGAGACGATCGACCCCGATGTATCCGTCTACGAATGTGCGAAACGCTGTCTTCCGAACACCGTCATCGAACGCGACCTCCGCGCACAGCTCGGGGCATTCGGCTTCTCGGCGGACGACATCACCAAGCCGACAGGCGTGTTAAGCGGCGGGGAGAAAATCCGGCTCGCCTTCCTGCGGCTCTTCCTCGATCCGCCGAACCTGATGCTGCTCGACGAACCGACAACGCACCTGGACATGGAGGGACGGGAAACGCTGGAAAAAGCGCTCAAGGCGTACAACGGCACCGTCTGCCTTGTAAGCCACGACATCGAATTCGTGCGGAACACGGCAGACGCCATTCTCGAAATCACGCCGGCAGGGATTCGGCGTTTCCCCGGCGGGTACGACTACTACGTGGAAAAGACGGGCGGCCTTTCCGAGACACCGCCCACCGCCGCAGAAGCAACGGAACAGCCGGTAAAAGAATCCGGGGCGTTGACTGGGAAGGAATTGCGTCGGGCGCGGGCGCAGGCGCGGGAAAAGCTTGCCCCGGCGATCCGGGCGTTGCGGAAGAAAGTTGCCGAGGAAGAAGAGCAGATCGCTTCGTTGGAGAAACAGCTCGAAGAGATTTCTGCAGTCCTGTTCAATCCCCAGCCGGACACCGACTTCCCGAAGTTGAACCGGGAACTGAAATTCGTGCAAGACAGGCTCGACGTCTTTAACGAGGAATGGGAGCGGGACGCGGAGGAACTCGACCGCCTCGTTGCCGAACAGGAAGCGGCGCAGAAGGAGTTTTCCTGAACCGAAAATAAAAAAAGGACGAAGCCCGCGCTCGCGGGCTTCGTCCTTTTTTGTCGGCCTTTCCAAGCCGACATTCGTCACAAAATCCAGCTTTTTAATCCTGCTGCTTCAACAGATATCGATTGGAAACGACTTTGAAATGCGTGTCGTCGATACCGTCAGAGGCTTTCATAACGATTCCCTCCCGCTCGTTTCCGCGAGCGGTTTTGCCTTCGGCGAATTTGAGCGCATCCTCCATCGTTGCAAGCGTGTCGAAGAAAGGAAAATCCATTTCCAGCACCTGGACGTGCGGAATTCCAAGCTGCTTGCAAAACGCTACGCGCTCCTTCGGCATCATAAACCGTTGCGCCGTAATATCCCAGATCCGGAAAACATGGAATTCAAAGTCGGTGTATCGGTCCCGGTCTGCGTTTATACCGGGACCGACCAGTTCGCCTTGCAACGCCAATTCCTGTTTCGTCGCATCGTAATGCTTTTTTAATTTCGTTTCTATGTCGTCTTTCGACACCACTTGCCAGAACGCCGCCCCTTTTTCACCCTCCGCCGGACGCTTCAAGCGGAGATTCCGGGAACAGACGCCGAAAGGGTCAACGGTATCGATTTCGGGAGAAAAGAAGATCGTAGCGGAGGAACCGTCATCTTTTGCGGTCACCTCGAACAGGCGTCCCTTCATGGTGGTAAAATAATCGGTCAAACCCTGAAGACGTTCCTCGTCGCTTTTCGGAATCAAAGACGGAAAGTCCCCCATCGCCTCGGCGTTGAGCGGATTGCCCATCGCTGGCTGGAGCATTTCTTTGACTTCATCGTAGTGATCGACCTTGAGCAAAGACGTCAAATCCGTTCCGATCTCCCTACCTTCGGCTTCGGGGAACTTCGAAACGGGCATAAGTAACCCTTGGGAAATCACACCTCGCAGTTTCGCCGTCTTGATACGGATCCCTTCGCGAAGGACACTGCCGCCTTTTGAAACGAACCGCCGCAAACACCGTTCACGTAAAAAGGCGTAACGGGCATCATCCGGGGGCAGATAGCTGTCGATTTCAAAATAAACGGCGATATCGCCGGGGGTAAACTCATCACGTCCGGTGACAACACGCCACCCCTTGCCCACCATCGTCGCGACGGACAACCGCTCCGTATCCGGTATCGGATCACACGAGGCAATCTCCACAATCGATGCCAATTTCCTCATCTCTCTTCTCCTCTAAGTCGCGTTACCTTGCCGACAAACGAATCGCCTCTTCGATGTCGATCTTGATCTTTAAATTTAACTCGGATGTCGCCCTCTTGACGACAGGGACATATACCGACGGGCGTTGCGTTGTCGGCTCGCCTTTGACACAAATCGCATTCCCGCGACCCAAAACCTTACTGACTTTTTCAGCCAGCTGTTTAATCGTCAAAGCAACATCCGACCCAACGTTATAAGGTCTACAAGACACCCCTCGCTCAAGTATGGCGAACAGCCATTCCACCAGGTCATCGGCATAAAGATAACTGCGATAAGGCGTTCCATCGCCGTTGATGACAATCGGTTTCCCGTCAAGGCAGTTCTGGATGAAGTTGCCGATGGCATAGTGGATACCACGGTTGAGATACGGCCCTGTAAATGCGAAACAACGGGCGATCTTGACCTCAAGACCGGAATCGACAAGCAAGTTTTCCGCTGCAAGCTTTCCCTTGCCGTACGCCGTCACCGGTACACATTCGTCATCTTCATGCGATGGCGACGTGCGCGGTCCATACACGGCCCCTGAACTTGTGAACAACAGCGTCGAGCAATCGGCAGACTTTGCGAACTCAACGACACGCCGTACCCCATCGAGAATGACACTCGTCATTTCTTCGTCGGAAAGCGTCGTGACGGCACTCGTGGCGGCATGGATGATGGCGTCGAAATGTCCTTCGGGGAAAGTAAAGTCGCGCACGTCACCGGCAACAAACGAGAACCCCGGCTGGTTGGCAAGGCGGGGGTTCTCCGCAACAAACCTTTCGGGCGAACGCGAAAGCACAACCCACTCACTCTCCGCCCATCGCCATTCAGGGTGGCGTAGCCGATAATCAAGTATGGACTTACCGAAGAACCCCGTGCCGCCGGTGATGAAGAGGCGTTTCATAGGCCACCTTTCTTGGCCATAACATGCGGCCCATCAGCCTTCCAGTAGAGCGACAGCCCGTCTCCCGCCGTGGCAATTTCTATTATCTCGGCGTTTATGTCAAGGCAGATACCGCGCCCAAAGGCGACTTCATCATTTCCTCGCCCGATCTCAAGGCAGCGTCCCTCCGCAAACGGCGTAACGTATACGCTCTCCGGTTTGAAACGCCTGTTCGGTATACAGGATGGCAACATCCTTATAAAACGGGCATTTCTCCTTCGGCAGAGCATATCGCGAACCGCCCTTTCACCTTTCGAGATAAAGCCGCTGATTACCACATACCCCTTGTCAACAGCAGATTCGAACCGCTTCACAACCTTGGAGATGGCCTCAGGCGAAACCACTTCGCGAGACACACGTAACGACACCATCTTGATGTCGGGGTCTAAGAGCGCGAGATTTCCTACACCTTTCCAGTAGTCGCCGATACTGAGGCGCGGCGAACAAAGCGGCTCCACAACGCGGAGCGAATGGGCCGTACCGTACATCACCTCCCACTTCAGCGGATTGTAAGCGATGTAGCGCTCGGTTGAATCGATCATCTCACGAGAAATCAGAATATAATCGTGATAGCCCTGTTGCCATAATTGGCTGGTTTGACCGAGCGCAGACCGCCCATCGCTGCTAGATGCCCCCTCGACATCACGCATCATGTCAGCATTGGCCACACCCATAACATTGATGGCCAAACTATGTTTGGCCAACTTGGTTGTATAGTTCTTGAACCGCCTAATCGCATTCCCGAGCATTTTCAGAGGCTCGTGAAGCCCCGGCAAGAGGGCGCAGTTGAAGTGAACATGGTCGGGCATCACCACGTGGCCGAAAAGCAAAATCCCCCTGTTAAGGAGCGGAATCGCCTCTATCGCCTCCTTCACCTTCCCGCCCAGCGGAGAGAGTGCTACCTCTCCATTCACCACCTTGCCAAAGAGTGGCTGCCTCGGCGCGGTCGCGATCGTGATGAAGAGCGACGCGCCTTTCGCGTAGTCCCAGCCCTTGAACCGCCGGTAACGCCTTATCTCGCCGCCCTTCTCCATTAACAACCCCCCTTAGCATTGATGGCTGAACTGTGTTCAGCCAATTGACCAATTCTTCAGCTCTTCCCTCGTCAGAAACGGCGCCATGTCTTCAAGTGGCGCAGATACCATCGTGCCGTCGGGCAGCCGCTTCGACGCCGCCTTTGGCGCGAAGAACTGCCTTTCATCAACAACGATCTCGGCAAGCAACGGCCCGTCATCCTTTATCGTTGCAAGAAGCCTTTGTACGTCACTTTCGCATACGACCCTAATAAATGGAATGTTATAAGCGTATGCAATTCGCTCAGCCTGCGGGAAACTGAGCCCGTTGCCATCGCACACGCCGACCAGAGGCCGTCCCTTGAAGAGGTTTTGCTGCGTCTGGCGTATGGAATGGTAACCGTTGTTGTTCAAATACAGAATCTTGAGATTGAGTCGGTTGTAAACGACGGTCTGCAACTCCTGAAGGTTCATTTGGAAGCTTCCGTCTCCGTCGATGCAGATTACTCGCCTGCCGCCTCTCGCCACGCAGGCACCTATCGCGGCTGGGAAACCGTATCCCATCGCCGCACAGCCCGAATTCGTGAAGAGCCTCGTGTTGTGCTTGATGACCGCAGCCTGAAACCCAATCACGCATGCGCTCCCGTTGCCACACACCACCTGCTCGTCATCGTCAAGGCCTTGGAAGAAATCGGACACAAACACATACGGATTGAGCGGTATCCCCTCTCCGCGATATTCCGGCAATACGGCAGGGAACCGCGCATTGACGGCACGGCACCATGTGATCCACTCCTCGTGCCCCTTGCCGCGAACTGTCGCGAGATCGGCCTTGAGAAGATCGCCAACGACATCGCGCAGATCGGCCCATACCGGCATGTCAATATTTACCGTGGGTTTCTTGAGTTCATTTTCGTCTATGTCAACGACGATCTTGTACGCACCCCGCGCAAAGTCCCTGTAGTTGTAGCTGATCATCCTGATGTTCATCCTGCAGCCAAGTACCAGCAAGAGGTCGCAGTTCTGCACGATGAAGTTTCCGCCGCGGGTTCCGACAGTCCCGGGCCTTCCGCAGGAGAGTTCATGGTCGTCCCAAATGAGGTCGTGTGCGTTCCAAGCGGTCACGATCGGGATCCTCGCAGCCTCGGCGAAACGGAGAACGTCGTCCCTGCAGTCGGCAAGACGAACGCCTGTACCCAACAACAACACCGGACGCTTGGCTGTTTTAAGTTTTTCGACAATGGCATTGGTAAGCGATGTGTCGTAGCGCACGGTCTTTTCGCCGCCGTCAGACTCAGGATCGTAATGTCGCAGGTTTTCGGTATCGACAATCGCCGCCTGCACATCGAGCGGGACATCCAGCCAAACAGGCCCTGGGCGTCCGTTGACCGCAAGATGATATGCCTTCTCCAGATGATAGGCGATATCCGCTGGGTCAAGTACGATTACGGCATACTTCGTCATCGGGCGCACACTTGCCACAATGTCGTATTCTTGATCGCCAAGCTGCCTAAGCGGGACCTCCGTCGCATGAATCGTCGTCTCGCGCTTGACCTGCCCGGACACCACGAACATCGGAATCGAATCAAGCCACCCCCCCAACACACCGGTGATCGCGTTGGTGCCGCCGGGGCCGCTCGTGACGCAGACCGCCGCAAGACACCCTGACATCCTCGTGTAACCCTCCGCCGCGATGGCGGAAGCCTGTTCGTGGTGGTTGTAGACGCACGTCAGCCGTTCATGGTGTCCGAAGGCGTCGTTGAGGTGCATGGCCCCTCCGCCCGTCACGGTGAAGACGTGCGCAACCCCCTTTCCAGCGAGGTAGTCGGCTATGAACTCCGATACTTTCTTCTTCATACAATCAGCTCCAGAATCTGTTCCAGGCTGCCGACGCAGCCGATGTTGGGATATCTGTCAATGTCGGATTCCGTCTTGAACCCGAACCCGAAAGTCACGCCGATGAAGTCAACGCCCGCGTTGGCGGCACCGACGGCATCATGCTCCGTGTCGCCGACAAGTACGATCCCTTTCCGTTCGACGCCCAGTTCACCGATGCACATCTCGACGATGTCGGCCTTTGTGAGGCGGTTGAAGTTGTCCGCACCGTGCATCGACTTGCAGTATGGGGCTATGCCGAAATGCTGCAACACCTGAATCGCATAGTCTTCGCGCTTGTACGTCGCGACCCCAAGGGCCATGCCGTTACTGGACAATGCCTTCAGAGTCTCGATGAGTCCCGGATACGGCTTGGCCTTGAACAGAGCGTTCTCCTTGTAGTAGCTTCGAAACCGATTCGCAGCCTCCTGCGCCCCGGCTTCGTCCATGCCATAGTAGCGCATGAACGACGCCTGTATCGGAGGCCCGACAAAGCGTAGCATCGTCTCGTGCGGAAGCGGCTCGCGACCTAGGGACAGAGCGGCATGCACGGCGCTCTCTAGCACGCCGTCCGTAGTGTCGAGCAGCGTTCCGTCAAGGTCGAACAATACGGCGGACTTCTTCATATCGCTCTGTAAGCTGTCGTAGTTATGAACTTGAGCGACATGCGCCGGCCAAGTTCTGGAAGCACCTTGTCAACGTATGAGTTGATCTCCGATCCAAGACGCTTGACGAAATCGTATTCCATCTTCGATGCGTAGTAGTTCTCACGGTCCGACGAATAACCGTCGAACCCGGCAAGGACCACGTCGCGAACGCCCGCCTTCGAGAGAACCTTCAGCATCATAATGAAGGAGTTGTCTATGAACACAGCACTGCGGTCAACCAACGATTCGTAATCGAGCGTGAAGTCGAACTCGCCTTTCGTCCTCGTCAGGTTGGACGTCGCGATAAGCTTGATCGAAGCTGCGTTCGCGGTAATGGCCGAGACTTGCTGGTTGTACCGCTTCGAGTTTGTCAGAAAGACCGCATCAACCGCAAACCCATCGGGGATGTAGTTGATTGAAATTATATACGGACTCTTCGCCGCGACGTATTCCATAATGGAGGAACGTTCATCGACGATCGTCTTCCCCGGTCCCAAAACAAGAACGCTCCTTCCGTCCAACAAATGCTTCAATCCCTCGTACGCGGCGGAATCGTCACATCCGTGCCTCTGATAGTCAACATACAACTGCTCTATGTAGTTCTTGTCGTAGAGAAGCTTCTTGTCGCCCTGAAGCCGCGAAAGTATCTCGTTGACCGACTTGATGGACAACGTCTTCTTGTCAACAAGATAACTGACGTAGTTCGGATGGCAGTCATTGGACGCCGCGACGAAAGCCTTCAGCGAATACCCCCAATGGTACTTGGCGTAGAGGGGAAGGATGTTCGCGTCTATCGCCTCCAGCAGCTGGCTGACATGGTAGTCCTTGCCGAAGTTGTCTCGCATATACATGCAAAGCAGTTCGATCGGCGCGTTTCCTGCGCCCTTGCCCATGCCGAACAGGGAACCGTCGCAGAGCAACGTCCTCGCCCTGTTCCTGTGTCGGTTGATGAGCTCAATCGAATTGGCATACGCGAGCTGGAAGTTGTTATGCGAATGGTAGCCGACGGCGATGTCGCTATCCACATGCCGGTCGAGCATCTCGTAGTAGTGGAAGAGATTGCCCTTGTGCAGCAAGCCGTAGGTATCGACGATGGAAACCGCATGGGGCTCGACTTCGTTCACGAGCCGGACCAGGTCCATCAACTCGTCGTCCGTGTAACTCGTTATCGACACGAGCTGCGAAAATACGATATAGCCCATGTCCTTAAGTTGGCGGCAGAAGGCCATGGCGGGTTCCCGCAGATGTTTCTTGAATATGACCCTAATTCCGTCAAGGCATGATTCGGCGCATGGTTGGACGTGCGAAATGTCACACGTCCCGAAGTCAATCATGCCGACCAGTTTTGTACGACCCCGATCAAGCCCCCCGAACACCTTTGCGACGCTTGTCGTATCTGGGAATATGCTCCGGTCCGGATCGAACGTCCTTCGCTGGTCGAGGAACCCGACCTCGATAAAGTCCACGCCGGCGCTTACAATGCGCTCGAACACGCCGATGAGCGTGTCGTGTCCGAAGCACCAGTCGTTGTTGTACCCGCCGTCACGGAGGGTACAGTCGAGCAGCACGACATTACTTCCCACAATACCTCCTGATCGTCTCCACCATGTAGTCGATCTTCTCGTCGCCCATGCCGGGATAGAGGCCGATCCAGAGAGACGAGTTCATAATGGTATCGGTGTTGGCGAGCGAACCGGCCACGCGGTAGTCGATACCCTCGCACATCGTCTCGAAGCACGGATGGCGGATGATGTTGCCCGCGAAGAGGTTGCGCGTCTGGATGTTCGCCGCCTCAAGGTGCTTCGCAAGGTCGTTGCGCGTGAAGCCAGCGTCCGGCTTCACCGTCATCAGGAAACCGAACCACGACGGATCGCTCTCCGCATACTTCTCGAAAAGTCGC